>NZ_JBIAHQ010000007.1:0-314810 GCF_042870725.1 Micromonospora sp. NPDC006431 | reverse complement strand
CGATCTTCTTCCCTAGACAAGAGGAATGATCGATCAAGGGCTGTCCTCATGATCAGCCGGGGTCGATGCCGCCGCCCAACAGGTTAAAGATCAAGTTAGTACTCCAGCCGGAGATGTTGATCTGAGGCGGGGCGAGGGTTCGCCCGGGGCTGGACCGGAAGCAGCCACCGTCGAGCATGGACGGTTGTGTGGACTGACCATGACGCGGCGGTGGCTGCGGCTTACAGGGTAGACGCCCAGCGGTAGCGGGTGTTGTTCGACGAGCTGATGTTGACAATCGGGGTGCGTTTCCGCAGGCCGGAGCCGCGCCGGCGGGTGCGGGATTTTGTGCGCGGCCTGTTGGCGCCGCTGCCGCGGAAGAACTGTTGGACGATCGCCGAGCACGCTGGGGACGCCTCACCGGACGGGATGCAGGACCTGCTCGCTCGGGCGAAGTGGGATGACGGGAAGGTCCGCGCTGACGTGCGGGGGTTCGTCGCGGAACACCTGGGTGACTCGGACGCGGTGCTGGTCGTCGACGAGACGGGAGATCTGAAGAAGGGCCGTCACACCGTCGGGGTGCAGCGCCAGTACTCGGGCACTGCCGGGAAGATCGAGAACTGTCAGCTGGCGGTGCATCTGGTCTATGCCACCGAGGCCGGTCACGCCCTGATCGACGCGGCGCTCTACCTACCCAAGGTGTGGTGTGAGGACCCGTCACGCAGGAGCGAGGCCGGCGTCCCCGACGACATCAGGTTCGCCACCAAGCCGCAGTTGGCGGCGCGGATGATCGACGCCGCTGTCGCCGACGGGCTGCCGTGCCGGTGGGTGGCCGGCGATGAGGCCTACGGCGGTGACCCGCGGCTGGCCGCCGCGCTCCGCGGCCTGCGCCTCGGCTACGTCCTCGCGGTGGCCTGCTCCCACCAGGTGCTCACCGGTATCGGCGCCCGGCGGGTCGACCAGGTCGCCGCCGGCATGCCCCGCGCCGCCTGGCAGCGTGTCTCGGCCGGTCCCGGCGCGAAGGGGTACCGCTACTACGACTGGGCCTGGATGCCGCTGCCCACGCACACCGACGCACACGCCGGCTGCCACTGGCTGCTGATCCGCCGCAACCGGCGCACCGGTGAGCTGGCCTTCTACCGCTGCTGGTCACCCGAGCCAGTGCCGCTGAACGCGCTGGTGTCCGTGGCCGGCCGCCGATGGAAGATCGAAGAGTCATTCCAGACCGCGAAGACCGCCCTCGGCCTGGACCAGCACCAGAACCGGCGCTGGCGCTCCTGGCACCGGTGGACCACCCTGGCGATCCTCGCCCACGCCTTCCTCGCCGCCGCGACCACCACCGTCCGCGCCACCAACACAGCCCAACAAGGACTGATCCCGCTGACTGTCAACGAGCTACGCCACCTGTTCAACGCACTGATCATCTAACCCGGCCGCCGCCACGCTGACCAGCTCAAATGGTCGATCTGGCGACGCCGCCACCAAGCCCGAGCCCAAGCCAGCCACTACGCCCGACAAGCCCTCACCGAGCCCTGATCAACATCTCCGGCTGGAGTATTAGCTGTGGGGATAGAGTGTCGATTTCGGACGGACAGTAGATTGCGCAATGCTGTGTATTGCGTGGGTGTCCGTTGCCCTGTGGTCGAACAGCAACGTCGTCTTCCAGTGCGCATTCCATGTCGTGTGGTGCCCGAAGTGCCGACGCAGGGTGCTCGGCGGCCGGATCGAGGAGCGGTTGAAGCAGCTCATCGGTGAGGTGGTGGAGGAGAAAGGGGCGTGGTTGGTGGCGTTGGAAGTCATGCCCGACCAGGTTCACCTGTTGGTCGAGGTGGACCCGCAGTTCGGTGTCCACAAGCTCGTCAAGGCGATCAAGGCACGGACGTCGCGGGTGTTGCGGGTGGAGTTTCCGTCGCTGCGTTCGCGGTTGCCTACCCTGTGGACGAACTCGTACTTTGTGGCGACCACCGGTGGTGCCCCACTGGCAGCGGTGGAGCGGTACGTTGAGCAGCAGAAGGGCCGCTGAATGCTGACCGGCCGCCGCTACCTGCTCGCGTTCACCGACGAGCAGGCCGACTACGCCGAACAGGTCGGTGCGGTGTGTCGGGCGGTGTGGAACACCGGGTTGGAGCAGCGGCGTGAGTACCGCCGCCGTGGTGGGTTCATCGGCTATAACGAGCAGGCGCGGCAGATGGCCGAGGCGAAGAAGGACCCGGACTGTGCGTGGCTGGTCGAGGCGCCGTCGCATACGTTGCAGCAGACCCTGCGGGACCTGGAGCGGGCGTGTAAGACGCATGGCACGTGGAAGGTGCGCTGGCGGTCCAAAGCCCGCGCGGCCCCGTCGTTCCGGTTTCCCGACCCCGACCAGATCAGCGTGCGGCGGTTGAACCGCCGGTGGGTGAGGTACGGCTGCCGAAGTTCGGGCTGGTCAGGTTCCGGTGGACCCGCCCGCTCGGCGGCACTATCCGCAACGTCACCGTCTCCCGCGACGGTGGGCGCTGGTACATCTCGTTCTGCGTCGAGGACGGTGTGACCGAAGCGGCGCCGAACGGTAAGCCGCCGGTCGGGGTGGACCGGGGTGTGGCCGTGGCGGTGGCCACCTCTGACGGGGGTCTGGACGATCGGGAGTTCGTCATCCCCGGCGAGGCGGCCCGGCTCAAGCGGTTGCAGCAGCGTCTGTCCCGGTCGCTGCGAGTCCATGGCCGCAACCGCGGGTCGAAACGTCGGGATGCTACCCGTGCGCAACTCGGCCGGCTGAATGCCCGTATCCGGGCCCGCAGGGCTGACTTCGCCGCGCAGACCGCCGTGCGTCTGGTCCGCGAGCACGGCATGGTCGCTGTCGAACGTCTGCGGATCAAGAACATGACCGCCAGCGCGAAGGGCACCGTAGAGCAGCCCGGCCGTAACGTCCGCCAGAAAGCTGGCCTGAACCGGGCCATCCTGTCAAAAGGGTGGGGCGGATTCCTGCTCAAGCTGGAACACGCCGCCCGCTACCACGGGGCAAAGATCGAAAAGGTCAACCCCGCGTACACGTCGCAGACCTGCCACGCCTGCAAGCATGTCGCCCCGGAGTCCCGCGAGAGCCAAGCGGTCTTCCGGTGCGTCGCCTGCGGGCATCAGGACCACGCCGACGTGAACGCGGCCAAGAACATACTCGCCGCCGGGCTGGCGGTAACAGGGCGCGGAGACCTCGCCGCAGGGCTGTCTACGAAGCGCCAACCACCCGAACGGCTTGCGGCGTGAACACGCCTCAGCCACGGGAATCCCCCGCCCTTCAGGCGTGGGGAGGAAGTCAAGTCCCCTGACTAATTTCGTCGAGAGTGGGAAAGCCGCCGCATGGCTAATCCGGGTGCCCCCGGCCGGCGTCCCAGTCGTCCGGCGGGGCACCCCGGCCGCGCATGGTCGCTGCCGGCCGTACGGCAATTTTTCGCTACCCGGCAGCTGGCGCCCATTGCGTTGATCTCCGTTCAGGCTGGGCTCGCCACGGCTGGGGCCTGGATCATCGCCACCGACTTCCTCGGCCGCGACGCGCCGGTCTTCGCGCCCGCGGCCGCTCTCGCCACCATCGCCTCCGCCACGGGACAGCGCACCAGACAGACGGTGGAACTGCTCATCGGGGTCGGGCTGGGCATCACGGTGGCCGATGCCCTGCTGTATCTCGTCGGCAGCGGCGCGTGGCAGATTGCGGTAGTTGTCTCCGGTTCCGTCGCCCTCGCCCTGTTGGTCGCCGGTCGCAGTGGTGCCCTGGTGAGTCAGGCCGGTGCCACTGCCACACTGTTCGCCACTCTGTCCGGCAATCAACGCAGCCTCGAGCTGCCCCGCATCCTTGATGCCGCCGTGGGTGCGTCGATGGGTTTCCTCGCCGTGGCGCTGCTCCTGCCCTTCGACCCGTTGCGGGGCGTACGTCGTGCCGCCAAGCCGTTCTTCACCGATCTCGCCGCGGCCATCCACACCACCGCCCAGGCGCTGGCGGCCGGCGACCGGGACCTGGCCGTGCGAGCGTTGGACAGCTTCAACGCCGTTGCCGCCGACGCCAAGCACTTCGACGAAGCGCTGCGGGGGGCCGAGGAAATGGTGAGCATCGCGCCGTGGTGGCGCCACCGGCGCAGCCGCTACCGGCAGTACCGGGCCGCCGCCGACCAACTCCGTGCCTTCACCACCAACGTCCGGGTGATGGCCCGCCGAGTCGTTACTCTGCTCGAATATCACGAACCGGTCCCGCCGGCCTTGCATCAGGCCGTCACGGCCCTGGGTGACGCGCTCACGTATCTGCACGGCGACTGCACCACCGGCCGAGCGTCCGGACAGACCCGGCAGTCCGTTCTCGAAGCCGCACGGCTGGCCGGACAAGCGGACCGCGCCCAGGCGCGGGAGTTCGGCGGGACCGTTGTCGTGCAGATCCGCAGCGCCGCCAGCGACCTGCTGCGCGCCACCGGCGCCAGCCCACAGGACGCCAACCAGCTGGTCCGCGAAACAGCCACCGGCGACGAGAACGGTCGGTAGCGCCCGCCCGGCCACGTCGGCCTCGCTGCCCCCTCGCGGACCACCCGCCCTTCGTGCCGTCTGTGGCCTGGACGGTGTTCGCCACCGCGGGGGACGGCCACCGTGGTGGGGCGGGATCCCGGCGGCCCCGGTCAGGGATCGCGGCGGCTGGGTGCGATCGGCGGGCGCTGCTGACCGGCAGGAACAGCTTCAGCAGGTCGTCCAGACGGATCAGGATGAGCGCGCCCACCGCCCCGGCCGCCAGGGCGACGGCCACGCCGGCCGGCGCCAGCGGGTACGCCGCCCCGAGGGCCACGGCCACGAGTGCGGTGGCGACGCTGGCCAGCAGGATGCCGTTGCGGACGACATGGCGACGGCCGAGCGGCCGCTCGGTTGCTCCGAAGCAGGCACAACGGGCTCCGGTGCCACGGCGTACGGCGAGTACGACACCGGTCGTCAGGACGGCGAGCAGCAGGCCCGTGAGGAGGAGCACGAGGGTGGTGCCGGCGCGGGCGGTGGCCCAGCCGGCGACCACGGCCGCCACCGACCAGCCCAGCCCGAGCCGATCAGCGCCTCGGCCGAGGTCACCGCCAGCGCGGCGGGGGCGACCGATACCGCGGGACGTGGCGGCGCTGCAGTGTGCCCCCGGTATCCGGGTGCCGTACGGGCGTGTGGTGGTGCTGGGCGACAACCCCGGGCGTTCGCTCGACTCCCGCCTGTCCGGGTATGTCACCACGGACCGCCTGCTGGGTGTGGTGCTGCGCCGCCTGCGGTAGTGCGGTCAAGATCTGAGGCATGGAGTTCTTCTGCTATCACCGTGACCGGCTCGGCTCCGCGGTCCTGCGCCGCGAGCTGCTGCAAGAGCACTGGTCCTACATGGACCGGTATACCGCGGAGATGATCGCCCGCGGCCCGACCTTCGCCGACGACGGTGACACGCCCACCGGCAGCGTGCACATCGTCGACCTGCCCGACTCCGCCGCCGCCCGGGCGTTCGCCTTCGACGAGCCCAACTATCAGGCCGGTGCGTACCGGGACGTGCTGCTGCGCCGGTGGCGCAACATGCTGGGGCGCACCATGTGGGACTTCCCCGGAGGCCGGACCGGGGGCAACCGGTATCTGGTGCTCGGCCTCGGCGCCGGGCAGGCCGCCGACCTCGCTGTGCCGCCCGACCGGGACGAGCTGATCGCGTACGGGCCGTTGCTGTCTGACGACGGCGCCACCTGGCTGGGTACCGCGGTGCTGCTCCGGGCGTCGGATCCGGACGCGGCGCGTGCGGTCCTGACCCCGGACCGGTACGCCGACATCGAGGTGCACGACTGGGCGTTTGGTGGGCGGCCGGCATGAGTCGACGGTGGCGGCGGACCCACTCGGTGGCGACCCGTGATTGAGATCGCACTCACGGTGATGTTGCCCGGATATTCTTGACTCATTCCAGAAAACGGACCAGACTGCGTGGCGTGGTCACCAGCCTGGACTTCCAGCAGATGCTGCGCGAGGCCGCGTTGCGCGTGACCCGTCCTCGGGTGGCGGTGCTGAACGCGGTGCACACACACCCGCACGCCGACACGGACTCGATCATCGGTGCCGTACGCCGGGATCTCCCCGGGGTGTCCCGCCAGGCCGTGTACGACGTCCTGCACGCGCTGACGGCCGCGGGCCTGGTGCGGCGCATCGAGCCATCCGGCTCCGTGGCTCGCTACGAGTCGCGGGTCGGGGACAACCACCACCACGTCGTGTGCCGGTCATGCGGGGTCATCGCCGACGTCGACTGCGCCGTCGGTGCGGCACCCTGCCTGACCGCGTCCGACGACAACGGCTTCTCGATCGACGAGGCCGAAGTCGTCTACTGGGGCCTGTGCCCCGACTGTTCCACCGCCGGCAATTCCTGATTCCCTCTGATCCGCCACGTCACGGAAGGAACCTGATGTCCGAGAACCACGACGCCGTCGTCCACGACGCGGAAGCGGGCAGCGAGTCTCGCTGCCCCGTCGCCCATGGACGCGCCCCGCACCCGACGCAGGGCGGCGGCAACCGCGGTTGGTGGCCGAACCGCCTCAACCTGAAGATCCTCGCCAAGAACCCCGCCGTGGCCAACCCGCTCGGTGAGCAGTTCAACTACGCCGAGGCGTTCCAGGCTCTCGACCTCGCCGCCGTGAAGCGGGACATCGCGGAGGTCTTGACGACCTCGCAGGACTGGTGGCCGGCCGACTTCGGCCACTACGGCCCGTTCATGATCCGGATGGCGTGGCACAGCGCGGGCACCTACCGCATCAGCGACGGCCGCGGCGGCGCCGGTGCCGGGCAGCAGCGCTTCGCGCCGCTCAACAGCTGGCCGGACAATGGGAACCTCGACAAGGCTCGCCGCCTGCTGTGGCCGGTGAAGAAGAAGTACGGCCAGAGCCTGTCCTGGGCCGATCTCATGATCCTCGCCGGCAACGTGGCCCTGGAGTCGATGGGCTTCAAGACCTTCGGCTTCGCCGGTGGCCGCGAGGACGTCTGGGAGCCCGACGAGGACGTCTACTGGGGTCCGGAGACCACCTGGCTCGGTGACCAGCGCTACAGCGGCGACCGGGACCTGGAGAACCCGCTCGCCGCGGTCCAGATGGGCCTCATCTACGTCAACCCGGAGGGCCCGAACGGCAACCCGGACCCGATCGCCTCGGCCCGCGACATCCGCGAGACGTTCCGCCGGATGGCGATGAACGACGAGGAGACGGTCGCGCTGATCGCCGGCGGTCACACCTTCGGCAAGACCCACGGTGCGGGCCCCGCCGACCACGTCGGCCCCGAGCCCGAGGGCGCCCCGCTCGAGGAGCAGGGCCTGGGCTGGAAGAACAGCTTCGGCACCGGCAAGGGCGCCGACACCATCACCAGCGGGATCGAGGTCACCTGGACCTACCACCCGACCCGGTGGGACAACGAGTTCTTCCACATCCTCTTCGCCTACGAGTGGGAGCTGATGCAGTCGCCGGCCGGCGCGCACCAGTGGCGGCCCAAGAACGGTGCGGGCGTCGACATGGTGCCCGAGGCGCACGATCCGTCGAAGCGCCGCGAACCGCGGATGCTCACGAGCGACCTCGCGCTCCGGTTCGACCCGATCTACGAGCAGATCTCGCGGCGCTTCCTGGCGAACCCGGCCGAGTTCGCGGACGCGTTCGCCCGGGCCTGGTTCAAGCTGACCCACCGGGACATGGGTCCGATCGCGCGCTACCTCGGCCCGGAGGTCCCGACCGAGACCCTGCTGTGGCAGGACCCGTTGCCGCCGGTGACGCACGAGCTCGTCGACGCCGAGGACGTCGCCACCCTCAAGGGCCAGATCGTCGCCTCGGGCCTGACGGTCGCCCAGCTGGTCTCCACCGCGTGGGCGTCGGCGTCGACGTTCCGCGGCAGCGACAAGCGCGGCGGCGCCAACGGGGCGCGTATCCGCCTCGAGCCGCAGATCGGCTGGGAGGTCAACAACCCCGACGAGCTGGCGCCGGTGCTGCACACCCTGGAGAAGATCCAGGAGGCGTTCAACGCCGCCCAGACCGGCGGCAAGAGGGTCTCCCTGGCCGACCTGATCGTGCTGGCCGGTGGGGTCGGCGTCGAGCAGGCCGCCCGGAACGCCGGCTACGCCGTCGAGGTCCCTTTCACGCCGGGGCGTACCGACGCGTCGCAGGAGCAGACCGACGTGGAGTCCTTCGCCGCGCTCGAGCCGACGGTGGACGGGTTCCGCAACTACGTCGGCAAGGGTAACCACCTGCCGGCGGAGTTCCTGCTGATCGACAAGGCGAACCTGCTGACCCTGAGCGCGCCCGAGATGACGGTCCTCGTCGGCGGTCTGCGCGTCCTCGGTGCCAACTACCAGCAGTCGCCGCTGGGTGTCCTCACCGCCACCCCGGGGTCGCTGACCAACGACTTCTTCGTCAACCTGCTCGACCTCGGCACGGCGTGGCAGCCGACGTCCGAGGACGCGAACACCTTCGAGGGCCGTGATCTCGCCACCGGCGAGGTCAAGTGGACCGGCAGCCGGGTCGACCTCGTATTCGGCTCGAACTCCGAGCTGCGCGCGCTCGCCGAGGTCTACGCGGGTGACGACGCGCGGGAGAAGTTCGTGCGCGACTTCGTCGCCGCGTGGGTCAAGGTGATGGACCTCGACCGGTTCGACCTCGCCTGATCCGCACGTCCAGGCCGGCCCTCGGTGGGGGCCGGCCTGGACGGCCAGAACAGGCGGTTCGGGTCAACCGTGGGAGTGAGCAGCGGCGCCTCCGGCGAGCTTGCGGTGCTCGCTGGGGCTCACCCCGTGGGCGCGTTTGAAGGCCGCGCTGAAGCCGAACGCGTCCGCGTAGCCGACCTGGCGCGCCACGGCGGCGACCGTGGCGGTGGATTCGGCCAGCATGTCGGCAGCGAGCGTCATCCGCCAGTCGGTCAGGTAGGTCAGGGGCGGCTCACCCACCAGTTCGGTGAAGCGCTTGACCAGCGTCGTACGGGACACTGTGACCAGAGCTGCCAGAGAGGACAGCGTCCACGGCTTGCCCGGCGCGTCGTGCATGGCGCGCAGCGCCGGTCCCACCGTGTCGTCGCTCAGCGCGTTGTACCACCGGGGTGCCTCGGCGCCGGGCTGGTCGAACCAGTCCCGGATGGTGCACACCAGCAGCCAGTCCAACAGCCGATCCAGCACGATCTGCCGACCCGGGCGGCACCCGCCGAGCTGGTGGTCCAGGTAGTCGCGCAGCGACGAACAGTCGTGGTCGTCGGGTACGACCAGGACCGGCGGCAGCACGCCGAGTAGCCGCTGCGGCGCCTGGCCCTGGACGTGGTACGCCCCGGCGAGCAGCACCATGTGCTCGGCCGGGTCCGCGTCCGGCGGCTCGGCCAGCTGCGATTCGCCGCAGCGGACGTCCCGAAGCTCCCCGGGCCGGAAGCTCGACCGCGGTTCGGTGGAGAACACGAACGGCTCCGGCCCTCGCACCACGACGGCCTCGCCGACCCGTACCAGCCGCGGTTTGTCGCACTTCGGATGCAGGATCCAACCCTCGCCCCGCAGGGGTATGCAGAGCGTCACCGGCGCGCCGTCGGTGAACCGCAACGCCCACGCCGGCGGCAGCACCGACCGGCCGAAGGCGGCGCCCTCCGCGCGTACGCCCCGCAGCAGGCTGTCAAAGGGGTCCATCACTTCACCATAGGTCGCGGACGATCGCACATGCCCCGCGTACGGCCAGGCATGTGCCGACGGCGGTCGGGTCGGTTGACTCGTGGTCATGACGACAGCAACGAATGAGATCCTCGTACTTGGCGGAACCGGGAAGACCGGACGCCGCCTGGTACGCACGCTGCGGGCGGCGGGCAGGCGGGTACGGGCGGCGTCCCGCTCGGGAGAGGTGCGATTCGACTGGGCGCAGCCGACCACCTGGCAGCCGGCCGTGGCGGCAGCTTCCGCGGTCTACCTCTTGGCGCCGGAAGACCCGGCCCTGGCCGACGACTTCGTGTCGCGGGCGGTGAAGGCGGGGGTGGGCCGGTTCGTCGCGCTCTCCGGACGCGGAATCGACCGGATCGACGAGGATTTCGCGCCGGGCATGCTCGCCGCCGAACAGGCGGTGCGGGACTCCGGCGCGGAGTGGACGATCATCCGCCCGAACAACTTCAACCAGAACTTCGACGAGGACCTGTGGCGCCAGCCGCTGGTGGAGGGCCGGCTGGCCCTGCCGATGGGCGCCACGCCGGAGCCGTTCATCGACGCCCAGGACATCGCCGACGTCGCCGCGGCACTGCTGACCTCCGACGGCCACCACGGGCAGGTGTACGAGCTGTCCGGCCCCCGTGCGCTCACCTTCGGCGCGGCGGTGGCGATGATCGCGGAGGCGGCGGGCCGATCCATCCGCTACCTGGAGCTGACGTCCGAGGAGTACCGGGCCGAACTGCTGGCCCAGGGACATTCGGAAGCTACCGCCACGGCGCTCAACGCCATGTTCGCGGGCATGCGCGCCGGATACCTCGCCGAGCCCACCGACACGGTCCGGCGGATCCTGGGACGCGACCCGATCGACTTCGGCACCTACGCCGCTGAGGCCGCCGCAAGGGGCATGTGGTCGTAACCGGTGGACGCCTTCGCCGGCCCGCGGCGTGTCGCGGGCCGGCGACGTACGTCAGTAGCGCAGGGCGCGGAGGTTGGCGTAGCTGTCGCAGGCGGACGAGACGCCGTCCGGGCGCGGGCTGTCGTTCTCGGTGAAGTAGTAGTCGGTGCCGGCCATCTCGCTGTAGGCGAAGATGCGGGCGAAGTCGATGGTGCCCTCGCCCACGTCGGCGAACGACCCGTCGGCGGCCATGTCCTTGACGTGCAACAGCGAGAACCGGCCCGGGTACTGCGTGATCAGGTCCACCGGGTCGGCGCCGACGCTGCTCGCCCAGTACAGGTCCAGCTCCATTGCCACCAGGTTCGGGTCGGTCTCGCGCACCAGCACGTCGTAGCCGCGCGTGCCGTCCTGGGCGGTGAACTCGAATCCGTGGTTGTGGTAGGCGACCGTGATGCCTTCCTGCTTGAGTCGCGCGCCGACGGCGTTGAGGGTTGCCGCGACCTGGGCGTAGTCGTTGAGCTTCCAGGAGGCCGAACCTGAGATCCGCACGTACTTGGCGCCGAACGCCTTGGCGTTGGCGATGACGCCGTCGATGTTGTTTCTGAGGTCGCCGAGGCCGATCCCGATCGACGGCGCCGACAGACCCGCGTCGGCGACCAGGGGTGCCAGCGCCGTGGCCGTCTTGCCGTAGAAGTTGTTCACCGCGCCGGAGGGTTCCGCGTTGCGGTAGCCGCAGGCGGCGAGCGCGGCCAGGGTGGCGTCGGGCGCGGCCGGCATGGTGGCCCGCACCGTGTAGAGGACGAGGCCGATCCGCTCGTCGGGTACCGCACGGGTTCCGGAGGCGGGCTGCGGCGTGCCGATCTCGGAGTCGGCCGCCGCCCGTACGATGCTGCTGCTCTCCTCGGGCGTGAGGATCGCGGCCTGCCTGAGCTCGTTGGCGAGCCGGCTGACCAGGCTCACGAAGCGGCCGTGGCTGGCGAACGGCGCCTCGGCCCAGACGGCGTCCATGATCGTGCACCCGTCGCCGAGATCGCGGTTCGGTACGCCCGAGTCGGCCCCCCGGCCGAAGAAGACCGTGGACGAGGTGAGGTAACCCCACGGGCAGCTGTCCGCGGCCACCTGCTCGGTTACCTGGGCGCCGGTGGCGTCGTTCGCTGTTTCGGCGGCCGACGCCGCAGCCGGTGTGAACGGCAGGAGGGCCGCGGCGAGCGATGCGGCAAGCAGGTGACGTGCTCGTCTCGATCGGGTCTGCGGCGGGCGGGCGGAGTTGGCATGCATGTCGTCTCCCAGGTAGCTGAGGAATTCAGACTGGTCAGGTGGTAGGCCGCCAGGCCCTCGCGACAGGGACGGCGGCGGTGCCGGGTCGGTGGTGGCGGGGTGCCGTCCCACCCCGCCACCCGCTCCGGACGCTCAGCGCACCGTGACGACCACGATCGAGGACATGGTCGCCCCGAGGCTGTCGGTGACGGTCAGCCGAGCGGTGTAGGTGCCCTTGCGGGCGTACGTGTGACTGGCGGACGCGCCGTGCACGGTCGCGGCGTTGTCGCCGAAGTCCCACGCGTAGTCCGTGATGGTGCGCCCGGCCGCCGGTGCGGCGGTGCCGGTGAAGGCCACCTGCAGCGGTCCGGTGCCCGTGGTGGGTGTGGCCGAGGCCGACACCGTGGCGTCGGTCTGTTCGCGCACCCCGGCGCCGTTGAAGCGCAGCCAGTCCAGCGCCATCAGGTCGGGGGTGCCGCCCATCTGGTTCGGGTTGACGAAGACCAGATAGAGCGTGCACGTCCGGCCCGGATCGGTGAGCTCGACGGTGGGTGACACGAGGTTGTCCCAGCCGCCGGTGCCGCCGACGGTGGCCCGGCCCAGGAGTTCGCCGGTCGGGGAGTCGGCCCTGATTTCAATGTCGCCGCCGCTGCTGCCCGAGGCGACGCCGAAGGTGACCGAGTCGATGCCGCGGAGGTTGACCGGGCCGAAGTTAATCCATTCTCCGTTGTCGATGTCACCGATGCGCTTGCCGGCGCTCGCGGTGGCCCGGTCGATCACCTGGACGCCGCTCTGGCCGTCGAAGTGCTCGGCCTCCTTGCGCTTGGTCTGCAGCTCCGCCCGGGTCGAGCCGACCAGCGCCGGTGCTCCGGCCGCCCCGCCGTCGGTGTACTGCGCGGTGAGCACGGTGTACAGGTTCTGTCCCGGGCCGTGCCCGTCACCGCCGTTGCTCTCGGTGACCGCGACCCCGGTGCAGCCGATGTAGTTGTCCAGCGGGTGGGTGTGCGAGTCGTGGCCGAGCTGGGTCTGCACGACCACCTTCGAACAGTCGATGCTGTTCTCCTCCGGGTCGGTGACCGTCACCGTGTAGGGAATGCGGTCACCGAAGTCGAAGAAGGCCCCGTCGGGGACGCTGAGGGTCACCGTCGGCCGGGTGTTGCCGACTGTGATCTCCTGTACGGCGACGGCGGTCTGCCCGTTGGTGGCGGTGACCGTGAGGCGGGCGGTGAAGCGCCCCGGCGTGCTGTAGGTGTGGCTGGGGTTGGCGGCGGTGGAGTCGACGCTGCCGTTGCCGTCGAAGTCCCAGGCGTACTGGACCGCGGTGCCGTCCGGCCCGCTGGTGCCGGCGCTGGAGAAGGCGACGGTCAGCGGCGCGGGTCCGCTGTCCTTGTCGGCGGTCAGCTTGGCCACCGGCGGCCGGCTGTTGGCGACGTAGTCGATGCGGTAGATGCCCGCGCCGTCGTTGCTGCCACCCCGGCCGCTCCCGCTGCCCGCGCCGAAGTCGATGACGTAGAGCGAGCCATCCGGCCCGAACTCCGCCTCGAACGGCTGGATCCACGACATGTTGCCGAAGATGCCGTTGATGGACTGCAGGTCACCGACGTTGGTGGGGTTGAAGCGGGGATCGTCGAAGGTCTGGGCGGTGGAGTGGATCGACAACGTCTTGAACCACTTGCGGGTCAGCTCGTAGACGATCCACTTGCCGTCGTAGTACTGGGGGAACTTGGTCAGCCGTTTGTTGGACGGGTCGTAGTCGTAGACGGGCCCGCCCATCGGGCCGCCGCCGCCCGTGCCGAGCTCGGGGAACTCGGGGGAGGCCGAGTAGGCGTACCAGACCAGCGCCGGCTTGGCCGCGGGGAGGCTGGTCAGGCCGGTGTTGTTGGGGGAGTCGTTGACCGGTGCGGCGCAGTCGAACTTCGGCCCGGAGGTGGAGGTGGCGAAGTCGTAGTCGTTGAACGGGGTGTTGTTGCCGATGCAGTAGGGCCAGCCGTAGTTGCCGGCGCTGGTGATCCGGTTGAACTCGACGGTCCCTTCCGGCCCGCGGTTCGGGTTGGCGGACCGGGCGTCGGGGCCGTAGTCGGCCACGAGCAGCGCGTTCGTCGTGGAGTCGACGGTGATCCGGAACGGGTTCCGCATGCCCATCGCGTAGATCTCGGGCTTGGTCTTGGCCGTGCCCGGGGCGAACAGGTTGCCCTCCGGGATGGCGTACCTGCCGTTGGACAGGGGCTTGATCCGCAGGATCTTGCCCCGCAGGTCGTTGGTGTTGCCGGCGGTGCCCTGCGCGTCGTACGCGCGGCGGCCGGCCCGCTCGTCGACGGGGGTGAAGCCGCTGGACTCGAACGGGTCGGTGTTGTCGCCGATGGCGGCGTACAGGTTGCCCTGCTTGTCCATGGTCAGCGAGCCGCCCATGTGCGAGTTGGCCCGCGCCTCACCGCGCCAGGTGGGGATCGTCAGCAGGCGCTTCTCCGAGTCGAGGCGGACGCTGTCGCCGTCGACGGTGAACCGGGACAGGTTCAGCTGCTTCTCCACCCGGTCGGACCAGAGCAGGTAGATCCAGCTGTTGTTCGTGCCGAAGTGCCGGTCCAGGGTCATGCCGAGCAGGCCGTCGGACTGGCTGGTCTGCTCCGGCGTGTAGGCGAAGTCCAGGAGGGTGGTGACGGCGAGGGTGTCCTGGTTGATGACCTTCAGTGCGCCGGTGCGCTCGATGTAGAAGACCCGCCGGTCGGGCGCCACCGCCAGCTCGAACGGGTCGGACAGGTCCTGGTTGACCAGGGGAATCCGCTCGAAGTTGTCGGTCCTGGTGGCGCCGCAGTCACCGGGGGCGGTGCCCGCCGCCCACCTGATGCCGCCGAGGAGGTGCTGCAGGAAGGCCGGCTCCTGGAACGAGGAGGAGCTGTGCCCGCCGGCGGTGAACCAGGACCGGCCGCCGTCGTAGTTCTGGCACCACGAGTACGGGTGGTCGGCGCCCTCGTTCAGCCCGGATATGCCGTCGCGCACCTTGATCTGGGCGAGAGTGTGGACCTTGCCGGTGGGGTTGGTCCGCCAGTTGTACCACTCCTCGCTGCGCTCCCAGAGCTCCGGCAGGTTCTTCGTGGAGGGGTGGGCGTGGTCGAGGACCTTGATCCGACCCGGGAAGGTGCCCCCGGTGCGGGAGAAGTCCGGGTGGGTGTCGAAGATGGCCCCCACCAGTCCCTCGTACCACGTCCAGTCCCGCTCGCTCGCCGAGGCGGCGTGCAGGCCGACCCAGCCGCCGCCGCCGCGGATGAACTTCTGCAGCGCAGCCCGCTGGTCGGCGTCGAGCAGGTCGCCGGAGGCAGGGGTGGAGTTGGTGTTGTTGAACACGAGGGCGTCGAACCGGGCGAGGTTGGCATCGGTGAACGCGGCCGCGTCGGTGGTCGCCTCGACGGCGAAGCCGTGCTGGTCGCCGAGTTGCCGGATGGCGGCGACGCCCGCCGGGATGGAGTCGTGATAGAAGTTCGTGACCTTGGAGAAGACCAGTACCCGGAAATTGGCGGCGGTGGTGGATTCGGCGGCGGTCGCCGGCGTGCTCGACAACACGAGGGTGACAGCCGCGAGTAGGGCGAAAAGTAGCGTGCGGTGGCGTCTCATACACGCGCTCCTGAATGGGGGGACGGAGTAGGAAAGCGCTTTCCACGTTCCTTGTACCCTACGAGATCCATTTCGCCGGGTCAATATTTAGACGACTCCATATTTCTGCGACGTCGTCTCGATGGCGATGAGGCTCGTCAGAAAACCCGTCCGCTACCGGCATCATCCGCGGTTGCTCACCCGGCATACGGCCGGTCAGTGCTCCGACGAGCACCGCCACCGCTGGCCGGCGGGCGCGGCCAGACGGCGCGCAGGGCGGCGGATTCCCAGGGGACGGCGGGCTGTCGATAGTGCCACGACAGTTTCAACCCGCGGCATGACCGCCTAAAAGAAATACGCGAACGACCCTGTCGTCCTGCCATTTCCACAGTGAATTGCTCCCTCTGTCGAGGGAGTTGGCCGCACCGCTTATGTGGCTTTAAGAGGTCAACTCGTTGCCCACCACATGGTGGGCGGTGAACACCAGGACCGGCAGTTGCGGCCGATTGGCAGAATGCCTGGTCCGCCCGCCGGCCCCGGTGTCCGTCAACACTCCTCTCCGGGGTTCCTCAGAACCGCACGTTGCGCAGGTAGCGGTAACCGATCTCGGCCGTCTGCTGCGGCGTCACGTCGGGGGTGTCGTTCTCGACGATGTACTCCTGCACCGAGTGCTCCCGGAAGATCCGGGCAAAGTCGATCATGCCGGTGCCCAGGTCGGCCATGTCGCCGTCGGACGCGTGCCGGTCCTTGACGTGGTATTGCAGGACACGCTGCGGCGCGGAGCGGATGACGTCCAGGGTGAAGCCCTCGGGGTCGGCCACGCCGTCGCCGGAGTTGATGCCGCCGGTGACGGCCCAGTAGATGTCGACCTCGAGGTGCACGAGCTTGGGATCGAGCTCCGCGGTCAGCACGTCCCAGGGGCGCTTGCCACCGCCGAGGTCGATCGTGAACTCGTGGGCGTGGTTGTGGTAGCCGTAGCGCAGGCCGGCCCTGGCCGCCGCCGCGGCCTCGACGTTCATCTGCTCCGCCCAGCGCTTCCATTCGTCCGCGCGCTCGGAGTACAGGTAGGGCACCACCATGTACGACTGGCCGAGGGTGACCGCGTTCTGGATCTTCTGCTCCAGTTCGGCGGCGTTACCGCTGATCCCGTCGTGGCTGGAGCTGGCCCGGATGCCGATGCCGTCCAGGAGCTGACGCAGCTGGGCGGCGGTGCGCCCGAAGTAGCCGAGCGCCAGCTCCACCTTCGGGTAGCCGATCTTGGCGAGGTGGGTCAGGGTCGCGTCGTAACCCGGCGCACCCCACAACGCGTCGCGCATCGTCCACAGCTGGATGCTGATGAGGCCCGGCGGAACGTGCCGCCTCCCGGTGGTGCGGGTGGTCGCCGCCGCAGCCGTCGCGCCGATCCCCGCCGACGCGAGCCCGACACCGGCCAGCGCCGCCAGTGAACCGCGCAGCAGGCTTCGCCGGTCCATGACGGACCGCCGCAGCGCGGCCTCCCCGTCGTATCCGTAACACATGGTGACTCCTTCCGGGTGGCTACTTCGTGGGAACCAGGACGACCTCGTCCGACCCGGTCAGGGCGGGCAGCCCGTTGCCGCCGGGATCGGTGTAGGACGCCACGAACACGGCGGTCAGGTTGTCCTTCTCCGGGTCGTGGCCGGACGGCACGGTCGTCTGGATCGAGCCGGTGCAGCCGTTGGCGGTGGTCTGCGGGTGGCCGTGCGAGTCGTGGCCGAGGACGTACGTGACGCTGACCCGGGCGCAGTCCACCGGCTGGTCGTCGGTCACCCGCACCTCGAACTGCACGGTGTCGCCGAACTTGAACGGCTGGCCCGCGACCGGCTTGACCAGCTCCACCACGGGCTCGGCGTTGCCGACCACGACCCGGACCGACGCGGCGGCCGACAGCCCTCCGGGGTCGCTCACCTTGACGGTGGCGTTGTAGAGACCGTTCTTCTGGTACGTGAACGTCGGGTTCGCCGCGCGCGAGTCGACCTTGCCGTCGTTGTCGAAGTCCCACGCGTACGACAGCCGGTCGCCGTCGTAGTCGGTCGTGCCCTCGCTGGAGAACGTGACGGTCAGCGGTGCGAGCCCGTTGGTGGGCGTGGCCGAGACCTGGGGCACCGGAGTGTGGTTGCCCTTCCAGCCGGTGTAGTCGATCCGGGCCAGCTGCGCGTCCGGGTTCTCGCTGAAGAAACCGTCGCCGTACTCGAGCACGTAGAGCGCGCCGTCCGGGCCGAACTCCAGGTCCATCGGGTTGTCGAAGATGAACGAGGGCAGCACCCGCTCGATGCCGCTCAGGTCGCCGCCAGAGTTCAGGCGGAAGCCCTGCACGTAGTCCCGGGTCCACTCGTAGAACAGCGGGATGCCGTCGTAGTACGCCGGCCAGGCCACCGGGGCGCGTCCCCGCGTGGTCGGGTAGGAGAAGTGGTACGCCGGCCCGGCCATCGGCCCGATGCCGCCCGTGCCCAGTTCCGGGAACTGCGCAGAGGTGCCGTAGCCGTACCAGACGTCCGGCTGCTGCACCGGCGGCAGCTCACGCAGACCGGTGTTGTGCGGGGACTCGTTGATCGGCGCGGAGCAGTTGAACGGCTGCCCGGACCGGCCGGTGGCGAAGTCGTAGTCCACGTACGGCAGCTGTGCGGTGGCGCAGTAGGGCCAGCCGTAGTTCGCCGCCTTGCGGACGACCGCCCACTTGCCCTGCCCGGCCGGCCCGCGCTGCGGATCGGCCTCGCCCGCGTCCGGCGAGTAGTCGGCGACGTACAGCTCGTCGGCCTGTCGGTTGAACTCGATCCGGAACGGGTTGCGCAGGCCCATCAGGTAGATCTCGGGCCGCGTCTTCGGCGTGCCCGCCGGAAAGAGGTTCCCGTCCGGGATGGTGTAACCCCCGCCGTCGCGTACCTTGATGCGCAGGATCTTGCCGCGCAGGTCGTTGGTGTTGGCCGAGCTGCGCTGCGCGTCGTACGCGGGGTTGCGGCCGGCACGCTCGTCGATGGGGGTGTAGCCGCCCGACTCGAACGGGTTGGTGTCGTCACCGGTGGACAGGTACAGGTTGCCCTTGGCGTCGAAGACGATGTCCCCGCCGACGTGGCAGCAGATGCCCCGGTCGACCGGTACGTCGAGGATCTGCTGCTCGGTGGACAGGTCCAGCTTGTCCTTGACCAACCGGAACCGGGAGAGCCGGATCGCTCCCTTGAACGGCTCGAAGTCGGCGGGGGTGCCCCAGGCCGGCGCGTCGCCCTCGTTGACGTTCGGGGTCGACGGGTCGTCGACCGGGGTGTTCATCGGCGGGGAGTAGTACAGGTAGACCCAGTTGTTTCCGGCCGTGCCGAAGTTGGGATCGATCGCGACGTTCTGCAGGCCCTCTTCGTCGTGCCGGTAGACATCCAGCGTCGCGGCCAGGGTGTTGCGGCCGGTGGCGGGGTCGTGCAGCCAGACCTCCCCGGGGCGGGTCACGTGCAGCACCCGGCTGTCAGGCAGCACGGCGAGGTCCATCGGCTCGCCCGGGTGGTCGTTGAGGGTCACCTTCTGGAAGCTCGACTCGGGGGGCGCGTCTGTCGTGCCTGGCTGGGCCATCGCGACGGTTGGTGTGGCGACGAGGGTGATGGTCGCCAGGCCCGCTACGGCGAGCGAGAGTCGTCTCTTCATCTGCCTCTCCTTTGGCTGGGGACGGGTCGGGGCAGGTCGGGGACGTACTTTTTGGTTCCTTTTGAGTGGGCGATCCGGGTGGTGGGGACTGCTGAGCGGCGCGTGGGACGTCGACCGCGGCGCCGATCAGCGCTGCCCGCGGTGCGGCATGCGGTCAGTCACGCACAGGTTGCCGATGGCGTTCTACCTCGACGAACCACGTGGTCACGCGGCCGACGGTACAAAACTAATGTCTATATGTCCATAGCTTTCACCGCAGCGGCACCGACTTTCGTCGCGCCCGGACGAAAGTTGGTGTGGTCGCTGAAATTGGCCGCAGCCCGACCTCTTCGACTCCCCGCCGGTCGGTGTCGAGCGGGCCAGCGGCAAGGTGCGGCCGGAGCCTGATCAGCGGCGTCGCCAGTGGATCGGCAGGCGCTTCACACCGCGCTGGAAGTTCGAGCGCAGGTAAGCCGGTGGACCCGCGTACGTGATGCTGGCGGTGTTCGCGAGCAGCGCCTCGAACAAGGCGCGGACCTGGCACCGGGCCAGGTGCGCGCCCAGGCAGAAGTGCGGTCCGTGGCCGAAGACCAGATGCGGGTTCGGGTGGCGGGTGAGGTCGAGCCGGTCGGGGTCGGCGAAAACGCGTTCGTCCCGGTTGGCCGACGCGAACGAGACCACCACCTTGTCCCCAGCCCGAACCGGTACGCCGGCGACGGCGGTGTCCGCCGTGGCGGTGCGCCGGAACACCATCACCGGCGTCCACCAGCGCAACAGTTCGTCGACGGCGGTGTCGAACAGGGCCGGGTCCCGGCGTAGCCGCGCCATCTCGGCCGGATGCTCCAGCAGGGCGATCATCGCGCCGGGCAGGCCGTTGCGGATCGTCTCGTTGCCGGCCACGGCGAACAGCCAGAACATGTTCTCGAACTCGTCCACCGAGAGCCGGTCCTCCCCTTGCTGCGCCAGCAGGATGGACATGACGTCCGGTCCCGGGCTGCGGCGCTTCGACTCGGCCAGCAGGTGCGCGTACGCGTAGAGGTCGGCCATGCCGGCCCGGGTGCGCGGGTCCGGTATCCGGCCGTCGGCGTCCGGGGCCGGCCGGTGCCGCAGGGCCTCGCGGGCCGCGGCGGTGCCGGCCCGCGGATCGAACGCCGCTGACCCGGCATGGTCCGGATCCTGGAAGCCGATCACCCGGTTCGACCAGTCGTACAGCAGCCAGCGGTCGGGCTCCGGCACCCCGAGCACGTCCGCGAGCGTGAGCAGCGGCAGGTCGGCCGTGAGGTCACGGGCGAAGTCGCAGGTCCCCTCGTCGGCGTCGCCCAACGTACGCTCGACGAGCGCCGCCGCGGTCGCGCGGATCGACGCCTCCAGCGCGGCGACCGCGCGCGGGGTGAACGAGCGGGCGACGGGCCGGCGCAGCCGGCCGTGCTCCGGCGGATCCATATTGAGCATCATCCGCCGCACGTAACCGAGATCCTCCGGCGTGGCCGGGTCGCGGATCTGGGTGGCGCCGAGCCAGGACGAGAAGAGCCGTGGCTGCTTGAGCACGGCTGTCACGTCGGCGTGCCGGAGCACCAGCCAGAAGCCCGGACCGCCAGGTAGCCCGAGCAGCGGCGGCTCCTCGACCCACGCCACCGGGCCGGCCGCGCGCAGCGCGGCGAGCAGGTCGTACGGAACGCCGTCCACATAGGTGCGGGGGTCGACCAGGGGCGCCGGATCGACGGTCACTGCCCGAGAAACTCCTCGAGCACCGTGGCCAACCGCACCGGGGTCTCGTACATGGCGTAGTGCCCCGCGTTGGCGAGCACCTCGAGGCGAGCGTTGGGATAGTGGCGCATCCAGGTCTCGCGTATCGTGTCCGCGCCCAGCGCCGGGTCGTGCTCGCCCACGACGGCGAGCGCCGGTACCGGATTGCCCTTCACCTCATCGGTGAAGTCGGTCCGCGCCCAGGCGGTGAGGTAGGCGCCGAACGCCGCCGGGGCGCAGTGATCGAGGGAGAACCGGACCATCTCGTCCAGCCAGCGGCCGGACAGCCGGTTGCCGGTGGTGAGGTCGATGATGGCGCGCCGGTTGTCCGGGTTGGCGGCCGCGCCGTCGAACAGCGCCCAGCCCTGCAGGTCGAAGGGCACCCCACCGGCCGGGACCGGGCTGATGCCGACGAGGCGTTCCACCCGGCCGGGGGCGTCGGCGAGCACCCGCTGGGCAGCAATACCGCCCATGGAGTGCCCGACCACGGAGAAGGTGTCCCAGCCGAGGGAGTCGGCGAGGTCCAGGGCGTCGCGGGAGATCTCGGCGATGGTGTGCTCGCCCGCGACCGCCGTGCGCGTGCCGTATCCCCGGTAGTCCAGGAACGCCCAGGTGAAACGTTCGGCGTCGATCAACTCGGGTAGCCAGCCCCAGCCCTGCGCCGACCCGAACCACCCGTGCAGCGCCAGCACCTTGTGCGGGCCGTGACCGACCGGACCGGCGTCGGACTCACCGGCGCTGCTGTGGCTGATCGTCATGACGGCGACCCCTTCCGCTGTGCAGAGCACTGCGACGAACGACCGGAAACCCGGCCTGGGTGAACGCTGGCGATGTGACAGCGACCGTAGTCTGCGGGGGAACCGGACGGAAGTGCAGTCGCGATCGTGACAGACCGGGCGTCATGGTCACCCGCTGCTGAACCCGGCCTCCGCAATATCGACTGTCGGGTTGCCTACACCCGGCGAGGAGGGTAGGCAGGAATCCCACCTACGCCGATCGGGGAGAACACATGAGACCTCGAGCCCTCATCACCACGACCATCGCGCTGGGCGCGCTGGTGGCCGGGACCGCGGTTCCCGCCCAGGCGAAGCCGGCCGAGCCGCCCAAGGAGCCGGTGGCCGTCGGATACGGGGGCGCGGTATCCACGGTGGACGCCACCGCCACGGCCGTCGGGCTGGACGTGCTGCGGCGCGGTGGCAACGCGGTCGACGCGGCGGTCGCCGCCGCCGCGACCCTCGGCGTCACCGAACCGTTCTCGGCCGGCATCGGCGGCGGCGGCTTCTTCGTCTACTACGACGCGAAGCGCGGGCGGGTGCACACCATCGACGGCCGCGAGGCGGCACCGGCGTCGATGAACGAAACCAGCTTCGTCAACCCGGCCACCGGGCAGCCGTACCGGTTCGACGAGGCCCGGATCAGCGGGCTGTCGGCCGGCGTTCCCGGCACGCTGCTGACCTGGCAGGACGCGTTGGACCGCTGGGGCACCCGGTCGCTTTCGCAGATGCTCAAGCCCGCCGCGCGGGTCGCCGAGGACGGCTTCCCCGTCGACGAGACCTTCGCCAGCCAGGTCGCCGCGAATCAGGCCGCGTTCGGGCAGTTCAGCTCGACCAGTGCGCTGTACCTGCCCGGCGGCCAGCCGCCGGCGGTCGGTAGCACCTTCCGCAACCCGGACCTCGCCGATACGTACCGTCTGATCGCCAAGCGGGGCACCGACGTGTTCTACCAGGGCGAGGTCGGCCGCGACGTGGTCGCCACCGTGCAGCACCCGCCGGTGGCGGCGCAGCCGGTCGGGTCGTGGCCGTACCCGATCCGGCCCGCCGGGATGACCTCCGCCGACCTCGCCGCCTACCGCACCCGCTTCCCCGAGCCCACCCGGTCGGACTACCGCGGCTTCGAGGTGTACGGCATGTCCACCCCGTCGAGCGGCGGCACCGCGGTAGGGGAGGCGCTCAACATCCTCGAGCAGTTCGACCTGCGGTCGATGACCGCGACGCAGGCCATGCACCACTACCTGGAGGCCAGCGCGCTGGCGTTCGCCGACCGTAACCGCTACGTCGGCGACCACACCGGGCAGAGCGTGCTCCAGGAACTGCTCAGCGACGGGTTCGCCAAGGAGCGCGCGTGCCAGATCGCTGCCTCGGCGGCGCTGCCCAAGCCGGTCGCACCCGGCGTCCCCGACGGTGCCTACGGCGGTTGCTCGGCGGCGGCGGTCGCCGACACCCGCGACGACCGTAAGAGCACCACCAACCTGACCGTGGCCGACCGGTGGGGCAACGTGGTGGAGTACACGCTGACCATCGAGGCGACCGGTGGCAACGGCATGGTCGTCCCCGGTCGGGGATTCCTGCTCAACAACGAGCTGACCGACTTCAACTTCGCGCCGACCCAGGGCGCCGCGCCCGACCCGAACCTGCCCGCGCCGGGTAAGCGCCCCCGCAGCTCGATGTCGCCCACGATCGTGCTGGCCGACGGGCGGCCGTTCCTGGCTGTCGGCACGCCCGGCGGCGCGACGATCATCACCACCGTCCTGCAGATGCTGGTCAACCGGATCGACCTGGGGATGACCCTGCCGGAGGCGCTGGCGGCGCCGCGGGCGTCGCAGCGTAACGGCGCCAGCACTCAGGCCGAGCCGGCGTTCATCACCGCGTACGGCAACGGGCTGCCCCCGGGGCACGCCTTCTCTTCCACCGAGGAGATCGGCGCCGCGACCGGTATCGAGTTCCTGACGGATGGCCGGCTGGTCGCCGCGGCCGAACCGGTACGCCGGGGCGGCGGCGCGGCAGCGGTGGTCGGCCGCTGGGCGAGCCACTGACGGTGTGAACGCCAGGACGGCTCAGGCAAAGGCTTGAGCCGTCCTGGCGTCGTCATTCGCGGGAACCGTCTCGCCTTAGCTGGCTGTTAAGTAACGGCCGAACTGCTCATCCGGCGGACCGCACCGGGCAGACTGGGCCGATGCCTGCCGCCGATCCGCCCGCTCCCCGGTTCCGCCGCCGGACCCAGACCCTCGTCGTGGTGGTTGTCTCGCTCGCCGTGGCGGTCGCGCTCGGCGCCTGGTCGCTGCGTGGGCGGGTTGCCGGCGGCGGCGGTGCACTGGAGCAGGGCGATGTGGCGGCCTCCGGCACCCCGACCTGCGCCGGCCGGCCGGCGCGGGCACCCCGCGAGTTGCGCGGCATGTGGATCACGACGGTCAACAACATCGACTGGCCGAGCCGGCCCGGACTGCCCGCCGAGACGGTGCGGGCCGAGTTCCGAAGCTGGCTCGACCTGGCCGTGCGGCGCAACCACAACGCGGTGTTCGTGCACGTGCGGCCGAGTGGGGACGCGCTCTGGCCGTCCAGGTACGCGCCGTGGTCACAGTGGCTGACCGGGAGCCGCGACGGCCGCGACCCGGGCTGGGACCCGATGGAGTTCATGGTCGCCGAGGCGCACGCCCGCAACCTGGAGTTCCACGCCTGGTTCAACCCGTACCGGGGTGGGCAGCCGGCCACGGTCGGCGGGCCCGGCCCGAGACTGGACCAGCTCGCGCCGGCCCATCCGCTGCGCCGACACCGCGACTGGGTGGTGACCTATCCGAGCGCTGACCGGCCCGGCAGCCGCCTCTACTTCAACCCGGGTGTGCCGGAGGCGCGCAAGTTCGTCGAGGACTCGATGCTGGAGGCGGTGCAGCGGTACAACGTCGACGGGGTGCACTTCGACGATTTCTTCTACCCGTACCCGGAGGCCGGGCAGGACTTTCCGGACGGCGCGGCGTTCGCCCGCTACGGCCGAGGGTTCGCGGACAAGGCCGCCTGGCGCCGCGACAACGTGAACACGCTGGTCCGGGAGATGAGCGAGCGGATCAAGGCGATCAAGCCGTGGGTGAAGTTCGGTATCAGCCCGTTCGGTATCTGGCGTAACAAGCGCACCGACCCGGCCGGCTCGGCGACAGCCGGGTTGCAGAGCTACGACGACATCTATGCCGACACCCGACTGTGGGTACGGGAGCAGTGGCTGGACTACGTCGTGCCGCAGCTCTACTGGCACATCGGGTTCGGCAAGGCCGACTACGCCAAGCTGCTGCCGTGGTGGGCGGCAACGGTGCGGGGCACCCGGGTGCAGCTCTACATCGGCCAGGCCGACTACCGGGTGGGCGAGCGCGGCGCCTGGCGCGACCCGGCCGAGTTGGACCGCCAGCTCGCCCTCAACCAGCGGCACGGGGTGAGCGGCAGCGTGCACTTCAGCGCCAAGCAGGTGCGCGCCGACAAGCTCGGGGCGGTCAGCCGGTACAGCGAGGCGCACTACGCCGGCCCGGCGCTGGTGCCCACGATGGCGCAGCTGCCGGCGGCGCCGCCCGCCGCGCCGGAGGTTACGGGCGTACGCCGGGCGGACGGGGGCGGGGTGGTGCTGACCTGGCGCGGGGAGGGCGCGGCGAGCTTCGCCGTCTACCGGGTGGACGCCGAGGTGGCCCGGCTCGTCGGCACTGCCCGTGGTGGCGGCTGGGTCGACCGCGCCGCCCCGACCGGCCGATCCCTGTCCTACTGCGTGTCGGGGCTGGATCGCAGCGGGAACGAGGGCCGGCTCAGCACGCCGGTGTCGGTCGCCGCGACGTAGGGCTGACGGCTGTTCGCCATTTTATGCTCAAACATGGTCGAGTGTGGTCGTCTATTGTGGTCGTGTGAAGCTTTCGGAGTGGGCTCGCCGGCAGGGGGTGAGCTATCAGACCGCGTGGCGGTGGGTGAAGGACGGAAAGATGCCCGTCCCGGTCCGCCAGGCGCCCTCCGGGACGTGGATCGTGACGGAGCCCGCGAGCGCCGAAGGTCGTGTGGTCGCGTACTGCCGTGTGTCCTCTGCCGAGCAGAAGGACGACCTGGACCGTCAGGCCATCCGGGTTGTGGAGGGCGCCAACGCGCGGGGCCTGGCCGTCGGTGAGGTTGTCAAGGAGATCGGGTCCGGGCTCGACGGTAGGCGGCGCAAGCTGGACCGGGTGCTGGCTGACCCGACCGCTGCGGTGATCGTGGTCGAGCATCGGGATCGGCTTGCCCGGTTCGGTGTCGAACACCTGGAATCCGCGTTGTCCGCGACCGGGCGGCGTGTGGTTGTCCTGAGTTCACAGGGGACCACCAGCGACCTGGTTCGGGACATTACCGAGGTGTTGACCTCGATGTGTGCCCGGCTGTACGGGCAGCGGGCGGCGAAGGACCGTGCGGCCCGGGCCGTGGCCGTGGCGACCGGTGAGGACGCCGAGTGAAGAAGTTCCAGCCGCGGCCCGGTTTCGTCGTGCAGGCCTACCGGTTCGCGCTCGATCCAGGCGCGGTGCAGGAGAAGGCGCTTCGGTCGCACTGCGGCGCGGCGCGGGCCGCCTACAACTGGGCCGTGTCGTGGGTATCGGCGTCCTGGTGGCAACGCAAGGCAGAGGCCTCCTACGGCGTGCCCGACGACCAGCTCACCGAGTGGCGGACGTGGTCACTGCCCGCCCTACGAAAGGCGTTCAACCAGGCCAAGCACACCGATTGCAGGTTCGCTGACTGGTGGGAGGAGAACTCCAAGGAGGCGTACAGCACGGGCCTGGCGAACGCGGCTGCGGCGTTCGACAACTACGCCAAGTCCAAGCAGGGCAAGCGTAAAGGCAAGCGTGTGGGCATGCCCCGGCGGAGTCCAAGCACACCGCGCGGCTCGCCTGCCGGTTCACCACCGGCGCCATCCGCGTCGAGCCGGACCGCCGCCACGTAACCCTGCCCCGACTCGGAACGATCCGCACCCACGAATCCACCCGCAAGCTGCAACGCCGCATCGCGAACGGTACCGCCCGCGTCCTGTCGGCCACCGTCAGCTTCGAGCGGGGCCGGTGGTTCTGCTCGTTCCAGGTCGAGGTCAGCAAGAAAGCGCGCACCGCCGCCCGGCCCGGCGTGGTCGTAGGCGTGGATCTCGGCGTCAAGTGCCTCGCCGTGATGGCTGACTCCGCGGGTGAGGTCCAGTTCGTGCCGAACCCGGCGCACTACGACGGCGCGCTCAAGCACCTCAAGCGGCTGGCTCGCCGGGTCTCCCGCCGTCAGGGTCCGGACCGGCGCACCGGGGGCAAGCCGTCCAGGCGGTGGGCGATCGCCAACGCCGAACGTAACCGCGTGCACCACCGGGTGGCGAATCTGCGGCAGGACGGCCTGCATAAACTCACCACCGCCATCACCGCGGAGTACGCCACCGTCGTGGTCGAAGACCTCAACGTGGCCGGCATGCTCCGTAACCGCCGCCTGGCCCGCAAGATCGCCGACGCCGGGTTCGCTGAGATCCGCCGCCAGATCACCTACAAGACCGGCTGGGCCGGCGGCGAAACCGTCGTCGCCAACCGCTGGTACCCGTCGTCCAAAACCTGCTCGAACTGCCGCGTGGTGAAAGCCAAACTGCCGCTGCACGTCCGAGTCTTCACCTGCGACGCCTGCAGTCTGGTCATCGACCGGGACGAGAACGCAGCCCGCAACCTCGCCGCCCTCGCGACGGCCGTAACAACTGGTACCGGAGTGGCCGGAGCCCAGGACGCGCAAGCGTCGAACCCGCGTGGAGCCGACCGCAAGACCCGCGCCACCACCCGCAGCCGCAAGGCCACGGGTGAGCGGGCAGGTGGCGCAACCCTGCCGCACCAGCGGCAGGAGGAAACGCGAGACCGTCAACAGGACACCGAAGCACTCACACTTCGGTGACACCGTCACGGACCTTCCGAGTGGAAACACCCGGAATGCTGGTATTCGACTAGAAGATTAGCAACGGCATCAGGTGCGGCAGAATCGGGTCGGTGTGAACGGCCGGCCGGGTGGCGCGGTGGGCCGCCAGACCGGATTCAGCTGGATCGCCAGGGCGGGGGCATGCCAGGCGTCCCCCAGCTGCTGGAGTGGGCCGAACTCCTGGCGGGGGTGGTTGACGTTCGCGCCGGCGAGGAAGCTGATCAGCACGTCGTCGGTGCCCTTCCGGCCGATGATTCCGGCGTGGAAGGTCGGCACCTCGACCACCGGGATCTGGAGCTTCTGGCCGGGTGGGGCCTCGGCGGCGCTCACCGTCGGCAGGAAGGCGACGACGCGTACGCCCGGGATCGGGCACAGGATCTGGTAGCGGTAGAAGGTCGCTCCGTCCAGCAGTGAGCGGACGAACGGCTCGTCGGGTGTGCTGCCGGCCCGGTTGCCGATGGTCGTCACCTTGAACATCACCCGCAGCAGCCATCCCGCGGCCAGCCCCCAGCCGGTGTTGGCCTCCGGCGGGGGATAGTAGGTCCGCCCGGCGCGGACCAGCGGGCTGAACATCGCCAGCGCCCGCACCGGAGAGTCGGGCCGGTCCCGCAGGTAGGTGCGGGCCACCATCGCCCCCTCGCTCCGCGCGATCAGGGCGATCGGCCGTCCGGTGCGCTGGTGGAGCGTCTCGATCTGCGCGGCGAGCAGCTGCGAGCTGGACTCCAGCGACCGGTGGGTGGCGTCCGACCGGTACGGCCGCGGGCGGCCAGCTGAGTCCAGGCCGAGGTATGAGAACGGCTCCACGTTCGGATCCGCCGCGGGCCGGCCGTCGTACGCCGAGTCGTGCCCGTCGAGCAGGATCACCGCGTAGGGCACCTGCGGCGGCAGCGGCTGGTTGAGAATCGGCGCCGTGACGGTGTTGGCCTGGTTGCGGGGCTGGGAGAGCACCTGCGTCGTCAGCGGGACGGCCAGCGCCAGCACCATGACGATCGGTGCGACCGGCATCCGCGCCCAACGTATCCGCTTCTGCAGGACGGCTGCGTGCACCGTTTGCCGCCAGAGCAGACCGTTGAGTGCGCCGGCGGCGATGGTGACAATGGGCGTCCACACCTCCGGTGTGCGCCACACCAGCCCCCCGAGCACGGTGATCACGACGAAGTCGAGTAGCGACCAGCCGACCAGTTCGATCGACGGTAATCCGCGCCACCACCCTGGGCCCACCGACATGCGCTGTAGGAAGGGGGCGAGCAGCAGCATCGGAATGAGGGCGGCGAACAGGAACCAGGACAGCGAGACCACCGACGCTGCGATCGCGTAGGCGGCGTACGGCAGGACGAGGACCGCTCCGAACGCCGCTACCCCGACGTTGCGCAGCACAAGCGCCCGGTACGGCGGTCGCGGCGCATGCGCCGGCCAGGCCAGGCTGACGATCGTCGCGGACAGCACTCCACGCAGGGCGATCAGCCCCAGCAGGCCGGAGCCGAACATGAGCCACGAGTTGTGGTAGACCAGCAGCCAACGCATGTCGTGGTAGGAGTCGTACGGCCAGACCGCCGTGCTCTGCGGCGCCAGTCCCTCGGCCGGGATGAACCCGAGCAGCACCAGCACGAAGACCTCGGCCAGCGGGACCGCCGCGGCGATCCCGAGCAGCGCCAACAGCCGCCGGTGCATTGGTGGCACGGGTCCTCCTCCGGTACGTGCGGCTCTGCGCCGACTCTCCCGTGTTTGCCGGTTGCATAGGGCTGAACGATCAGATCGGTCGTCCGTCGCCCCGGCCCACCCTCGGCCGGCCGTTGCGGGTGTTTCCGAACGCCGCCGGCCCGTCGCCGGCCGAGAAATTCGGTCGGTGACGGGCCGGTGGGGATCGCTGGGTGCCGCGGGAGCGTCCCGGGGGCGAGGTGCGGCTACGGGGTCGCCAGTCCGAGGCTGATTGCCCTGGTCAACGTGGCGTTGTCGTCGTCGCCGTCCAGCGACCAGACCATTGCTCCGGCCAGGCCGGCCCGGCGGATGTATCGCGTCTTCTGCAGCACGACTGCCGGGTCGTCGTACGTCCAGAACGTCGTGCCGTCGAACAACCAGGCGTGCCCGGCGCGAACGTCGCGGTGGATGGTGAAGCCCTCGCCGGCCAGGGCCTTGAGCCGCCGGTAGTCCTCGTAGCCGGCCTCGAAGGTGGCCGGCGCGGGCCCGGCCGCGGGCTGGAACAGGCCGTTCCCGCCGCCGGTGACGCCGGTCCAGCCCCGGCCGTAGTACGGGATGCCGAGGACCAGTTTGTCACGTGGTGCACCGCGAGCGACCCAGCCGTCGATCGCCACCTCGGCGGAGAAGTCGGGGCTGTCCGGTGCTCCCGCCGGCACGCGCAGCGCCGACTGCTGGTTGGTCACCGCGTCCCAGGCGCCGTGGAAGTCGTATCCCTGCACGCTGGCGAAGTCCAGGTACTGGAAGATCTTGCGGCCCTCGTATCCGGCGTCCATGGCTGCCGGGTTGGCCGGCAGGAAGGCGGTCAGCTCGTAGTGCTTGCGGGTCTGCCGGCCGTACGCGTCCAGTTGCCGGCGGAACTCGCCGAGCAGCTTGGTGAAGTTCTGCCGGTCCTCCGGGCGGACCACGTTGCCCGGCTCACCCGGCCAGTTCGGCCACTCCCAGTCCAGGTCGATGCCGTCGAAGACGCCGGCGGCCGCGGCCGGGCCGCCACTGCCGCCGTCCAGGACCGGGAGGTTCCCCTTGAGGTAGAGGTCGATGCAGGAGGCGACGAACGCCCGGCGGGAGGCGTCGGTGCGGGCGGCGTTCGAGAAGTACGTCGACCAGCTCCAGCCACCGAGCGAGATCATCACCTTCAGGTCGCGGTGCTTGGCCTTCAGCTTGGCCAGCTGGCCGAGGTTGCCGTTGAGCGGTTCGCCCCAGGCGTCGGCGACGCCGTCGACGCTCTCCTCCGCCGGCACGGGGCGCTGGTAGTCGGCCCAGGCGTCACCCTCGCCCGGCCCACCGTCCACGTAGCAGCGCCCATCCTCGCTCACGTTGCCGAAGGCGTAGTTGACGTGGGTGAGGCGGCTCGCCGCCCCGGAGGTGTCCAGCTTCTTGACCGGGAAGGCCCGGCCGTAGATCCCCCACTGGGTGAAGTAGCCGACGTGGAGGTGGCCGGCCCGACGGTTCGGGTTGTCCGGCGCGCTCGCGGCGGTCGCCGGGGTGGCGGTGACCAGCACGGTCGCCAGGGCGACGAGGGCGGTGAGGTGGCGGTGACGGAACGATCGCATGGGCACTCCCACGAGGGATGAGGCCGAATTAGTTAAGAGACCTTTCTGATTGACGAAGCTAAGCCGGCCACGGTCGACGGTCAAGAGCCGACATGCGGGCAGCTGGCCGAGGCCGCAGCATCCTGCTCGGACCGAATTCCGTTCGGACCCGCGGGGAGCCCGACCCAGCTTCGCTGCCTCAGGCGGCGCCGGTCGGGGCCGGCTCGACGATGACCACCTGGATGCCCTTGTCGCGGAACTTGGCCACCTCGCCGTCGGGCGCGGAGTCGTCTGTCACGAGGGTCCATCGGGGTGGCATGACCGCCCACGCGTGGAAGGGCGCCTGGCCCAGCTTGGCCCCGTGCACCAGGACGTAGACATGATCGGCGCGGCTCATCATGAGCTCCTTCAGCCGCGTCTGTTCGAGGTCCTTCTCGTTGATGCCCCGGTCGGCGCGTACGCCGTCGGCGCCCATGAAGGCGCGGTCGAACGACATCCGCTCCAGCGCCGACTCGGTGACCGGTCCGACGAAGCTCTGGCTCAGCGTCCGCAGCCGGCCCCCGAGGAGGACGACCTCGAGGTGCTCCGCCTCGGCCAGGACCTCCAGGGCGGTCAGGCCGATGGTGGAGACGGACAGGTTGGTGAACCCGGTGAGGATCTGGGCCAGGGCGGCCGTCGTCGACCCGGCGTCGAGCAGGACGCTCTCGCCGGGGACGATCTGCTCGGCCGCCCAGGCCGCGATCGCCCGTTTGGCGGCGTACGCCTCGCCGAGGCGCTGACGTAGCGAGGCCTCCGGGTGCGGCTCCAGGCTGAGGGCGCCGCCGTAGGTGCGGGCGAGTTTGCCCTGGGTGGTGAGCAGCGCGAGATCGCGCCGGATCGTGGAGGGGGTCACGCCCAGCTTGGCGGAGAGTTCCTCCACACTGGCCAGTCCGTTGGAAGCGGCCATCTGCACGATCTGGTCGCGTCGTTGCGACGATCTCTGCCTGCTCATGTCATGCGCACCTTATCCGAGGAGTCAACCGGCGACCGGCTGCGGCGCCATCTCGACGGCGAGCCGCAACGCCTCGATCATGGATCGGTGGTCGGCGATCCCCTTGCCGGCGATGTCGAACGCGGTGCCGTGGTCGACCGAGGTGCGGATGACGGGCAGGCCGACGGTGATGTTCACGCCCGCCTCCAGGCCCAGCACCTTCACCGGGCCGTGGCCCTGGTCGTGGTACATCGCCACCACCAGGTCGTGATCACCGCGTCCGGCGAGGAAGAAGAGCGTGTCCGCGGGCAGCGGGCCCTGCACGTCGATCCCGTCGGTCCGGCAGGCCTGGACGGCGGGGACGATCTTCGACTCCTCCTCGCCCCGGCCGAACAGGCCGTTCTCGCCGGCGTGCGGGTTGATGCCGCAGACCCCGATGCGGGGTGCGGGCACACCCGCGTCCACCATGGCCTGGTGACCACGCCGGATGGTCCGCTCCACCAGCCCCGGCTCGATGCGCTCCACGGCGTCGATGAGGCCGATGTGGGTGGTCACGTGGATGACCTTGACCTTCGGCGTCGACAGCATCATCGACACCTCGGCGGTCCCGGTGAGCTGGGCGAGCAGTTCGGTGTGGCCGGGGAAGACGTGCCCGCCCGCGTGCAGCGCCTCCTTGTTCAGCGGGGCCGTGCAGATGGCCTGCACCTCGCCCGCCATCGCCAGCTCGCTGGCCACCCGCACGTAGTGGTACGCGGCGTCGCCGGCCACCGGCGACATCCGGCCGAACGGCAGGTCGGCCGGCAGCAGTCCCAGGTCGATGACGTTGATCCGGCCGGGGGTGAACTCGGCGTCGGTCGCGCCGGTCACGGGGACGATCTCCGGATCGAGCCCGACGATGCCGGCGGCCTGCCGTAGGCGGGCCGCGTCGCCGATGACGACGCACCGGGCTGTCGCCGAGACCTGGGGGTCGAGCAGCGCCCGCACGATGATCTCGGGGCCGATTCCGGCGCCGTCGCCCATGGTGACGGCGATGTAGGGACTGCTGGCCATCTCGGCTCCTTCAGGTCACGTGCTCGGACAGCACGATGCGGACGAGGTCGGTGAGGGAGGTGGGGCCGCCGAAGCTGCCCGGGCGGGTCACCACGACGCGCCCCGTGTCGGTACGCGAGAGCACGGCGCCTTCCCGCTCGGCAACGGGTCGCAGGCGCGCGACGCCGAGCCGGTCGAGGACCGCGCGGGCGGTCTCGCCGCCGGTGAGCACGAGGGCGCGTCCGTCCATGGTCGACGGCGCCACGGCGTCGGCGAGGGCGGTCGCCAGCCGCGTCGCGAGGTGGGGACGGATCCCGGCGCGGCCGTCGATGGTGACCGCCGCGCAGCGGGCGCCGTCCAGGCGGGCGGCCACCTGGTGGGCCGCGGCGGCCGGGTCGGCCAGCAGGGCCTCGGGGTCGAGGCGCAGCACGACGTCGGCCCGAGGGGCGAGCGTGGCGAGCTGAGTTCGAATGGTGGGGGCGGCGGTCCCGGCGACGACCAGCACCGCGCCGGCGGCCGGCAGAGCGTCGGTGGGGTCAGCGGCGTGGTCGGGGTCCGGTGCCATGCCGCGGGCTGCCGCGGCGGCGAGCCCGGCGGAGCCGACCAGCAACGGCCGTTCGGTGGCCAGGCGCGCCGCGGCGCAGACGGTGTCGAGGTCGGCGTCGGTCGCGGCGTCGCAGACCGGTACGAGCCCGGCCGCGATCGCCGCCGCCAGGGAGCGGGCCAGGTCCTGGGGGCCGCCGCGTACGACGGTGAGGGGCACCGTGTGGGTCGGCAGGGGCGCGAGCGCCGCGGCGAGGTCGCGCGGGGCGGGTCGTTCTTCGGCGTGCCAGAGGCCGGTTTCGTGCAGCGGGACGCCGCGGACGTGCAGTACGCCGTCGACCACGATCCGCCCGGCGGCGGGAAGTGCGGTGGCGACGACCGGGGTGGCACCGAGGGCGGCGTGCAGGGCCGCCACCTCGGCGGCGAGGTTGCCGCGGAGTAGAGAGTCCACCTTCTTCAGGACGGTTCCGCCCGGCTGCCCGGTGAGCAGTGACTTAATCCGGTCGGCTGCGTCGGCCGGGTGCAGGGCCCGGGTGGCGGTGTCGACCGCCACGACGCGCGGCGGGGTGGCGGTGTCCGCTGGCCCGCGTGGTGGAGGTTCGTGGCCGAGGAGCACCGAGATGCGCGTTGTGCGCAACAGGAAGGTGGCGGCGGCCTCGGCGGCTCCACTCAGGTCATCGGCCACGACGGTCAGCTCCGGCATCCCCTCACCTCCCCTTGAATGCGCCTGCGAACTGCTCTTTCGATCCAGAGTCGCGGCATCCCGCGCGAGGGCTCGGCCGGGGGACCGGCCTCCGGCTCGGATGCGTTCAGCGACGCGAAAGACGCTAGCGCCATTGCGCAGAACGCGCAACTGTGCCATCGTGGCTCCACCACCAGTGGCGTCCGTCACAACGGACATATGTTGCCAACCACCACAAGGAGGAATTCATGTCCGACAAGGTCGGGATGAGCGGCGCCACCGGCGCCGGCCCCGGTCGGGGGATCTCCCGCCGGGCGCTCCTGCAGTTCGCCGGCCTCGTGGGCGCGGGTACCGTCGTCGGCTCGGCGCTGAGCGCCTGCGCGGGGCCGCAGGGTGCCGGCGGCGCCACCGGGTCCGGGGGCGGCGGCAAGCTCAGCATCGTGCTCAACCGCAACCTGGTGAGCCTCGACAACAAGCTCAACCAGTACGACGCCGCGGTCACCGTCCAGCGCGCCGTCCGGCAGGCCCTGACCCGGATCGGTCAGAACCTCAAGCCCGAGCTGGTGCTGGCCGAGTCGTTCGAGCTCACCGCACCCACCACGTGGACCGTGAAGCTCCGCAACGACATCCACTACTCGGACAAGTCGCCGGTCACCGTCGAGGATGTCGAGACGGCGCTCAAGTACTACTTCCAGGTGAAGGCGAGCTTCGTCGCCGCCCAGTTCCCCGAGCAGCCCGTGTTTACGAAGATCGATGACCGCACCTTCACGCTCACCACCAGCAAGCCGCTGGTGACGCTCGACTCCCTGATGTCGAACATCCTCATCACGCCGGCCAAGGCCAACAAGCCGGAGGAACTGCGCGAGGGCATCGGCACGGGCCCCTTCAAGGTCGCCTCCGCCGACTCCGGCACCGGCACCTACCGCCTCGTCCGCAACGAGAACTACTGGGGCGAGAAGGCCCTCCTCGACGAGGTGAACATCTCCTACCAGGAGGAGGAGGGCGGGCGGGTCATCGCGATCACGTCCGGTCAGGCCGACGTCATCGACACCATCACCCCCGAGTCGGCGGCGGCGCTGAAGAAGAACAACGACATCGAGCTCATCCAGGAGCCGGGCACCCGCCTGATCCACCTCTTCTACAACTTCCGCAAGCCGGCCGGTCACCCGCTGACCAACCCCAAGGTCCGGGAGGCGCTCAGCCACGCCGTCGACCACGACGCGCTGATCTCCAGCCTGATGAACGGGGTGGTCAGCTCCGCCGAAGGCGTGGTGCCCAAGACCCTCGCCGGTTTCGTCCGCACCGGCCAGTACGCCTTCGACCCGGCAAAGGCCAAGCAGATGCTGGCCGCCGAGGGTGTGTCGAAGCTCGACCTCACCTTCATCTGGGAGGAGTCCGAGTTCGCCGGCGCCGCCCGGGTGATGGAGGCGCTGGTCAGCATGCTCGGCGACGTCGGTGTGACGGTGAAGCTGAAGGAGATTCCCAAGGGTGGTGAGATCAACGCCTGGCGCCGCGGCGAGGCCGGCGAATGGGACGTCCTCGGCAACGGCTACGGCAACCAGACCGGCCTGGCCATCACCAACCTGCAGGGCCAGTACGGCGGCACCGCCGAGAAGGAGAAGACCCGGGACAGCTACCACGGCTTCGTCTTCCCGGAGATCAGCGGACTGATCGACCAGGCCGGCTCGGAACCCGACGCCGCCAAGCGGGACGCGCTGCTCAAGCAGGCCCAGGAGAAGATCTGGGCGCTCTGGCCGGCCATGTGGGCCTGGACCCCGGACAACGTCCTGGCCAAGCGCAGGCGGGTCACCAGCCTCGAGCTTTCCCCCGCCAACTCCTACGACCTGTCCAAGGTCCGGGTGTCAGGCTGAGCAGCGCCATGCCCCGCTACCTCCTCAAGCGCCTCCTCCAGACGGTGCTCACCGCGTGGTTCACCGTCACCGTCGTCTTCGTCCTGCTGCGCATGGCGCCCGGCGACCCGGCGGTGAACTACGCGCCACCCAACCCGTCCAGCGAGCAACTGGCGGCGGTACGGCACGAGTTCGGGCTCGACCAGCCCGTCCTCGGGCAGTACCTGACCTACCTGCAGCACCTGCTGCGCGGGGACATCGGCGAGTCGTTCCAGTTCCGCCAGTCCGCGCTGCAGGTGGTGCTGGACCGCCTGCCGTACACCATCACGCTCGCCGTCGCGGCCATCGCCGTGACCGCCCTGCTGGCCATCCCGCTCGGGGTGTGGATGGCCCGCCGGGGCAACACCGCCGGGGAACTCGGCGCCAACATCGCGACCATCGCCGGGCAGTCGATGCCGGACTTCTGGATCGGCTTCGTGCTGCTGATCGTCTTCGCGGTGAACCTGCAGTGGTTCCCGCCGTCCGGGTTCACCTCGATGAGCTCGATCGTGCTGCCCTGCCTGACCATCGTCATCCTGCAGGTGGCCCTCATCTCGCGGCTCGTCCGGCGCGAGATGGTGACCAACCTCAACGCCCCGTACGTCACCATCGCCCGGTCCCGCGGCGTCTCCGAGCGTCGCCTGACCTGGCGGTACGCCTTCGCCAACTCGTCCATCCCGGTGGTCACGGCGCTGGGCACCCGCTTCGCCGCCATGCTCAACGGCGTGGTGATCGTCGAGGTCGTCTTCAAGTGGCCCGGGGTCGGCGAGCTGGTGGTGGACGCCCTGGAACGGCGGGACTTCCCGCTGATCCAGGCGACGGTGCTGGTGACGGTGGTGCTCGCCCTGCTGGTCCAACTCCTGGTGGACATGCTCTACCCCCTCATGGATCCCCGCGTCCGGCTTCAGGAGGCCCGCCGATGAGCGATCTGGCCGTCTCTCCCACCCGTACCGCCGTCCCGCCCAAGGTGCTGCGCCGGTCGGCGGCGGCGCGCAAGGCCCGCTACAGCACGATCAAGATGTGGGCCGGCGCGCTGTGCACGGGGGTCGTCGTGGTCCCGGTGGCCCTCGCCCGCGTCCTGCCGCTGCCCGACCCGGTGCACGGCGTGCTCCGGGAGACCTCGCTGCCGCCGCTGAGCCCCGGGCACCTGCTCGGCACCGACCCCAACGGCCGCGACCTGCTCTCGCGCATCCTGCACGGCGGGCAGACCTCGCTGCTCATCGGGCTGCTGGCGATCCTGCTGTCCGGGCTGATCGGCATCGTGGCCGGCGCCGCCGCCGGCTACTTCGGCGGGTGGGTGGACACCGTCATCTCGCGCCTGCTCGAGGCGCAGATGTCCCTGCCGCTGCTGCTGATGCTGCTGCTCGTCGTGGCGCTGTTCGGCCCGTCGATCCTCGTCATCACCCTGGTGATCGCCGTCGCCCAGTGGCCCGAACCGGCCCGGCTGACCCGGGCGCTCGTGCTGGTCGAACGGGAGAAACCGTACGTGGCCGCCGCCCGGGTCCTCGGGCTCGGCCGGCTGCGCATCATCGCCCGGCACATCATCCCGAACATCCTGTCCCAGACCCTGGTCGTGGTGCTCCTGCTGCTCGCCCAGGCGGTGCTGCTGGAGAGCGCGCTCAGCTTCCTCGGCGCCGGCGTGCAGCGTCCCTACCCGACCTGGGGCGGCATCATCTCCGACGGCCGCGAACTCTTCGTCACCGGCGCGTGGTGGCTGGTCACCATCCCCGGCGTCGCGATCGCCCTGCTCGTGCTCGGCGTCAATCTGCTCGGGGACGGACTGCGCGACCGGGTGCGGCGCGCGAAGGCGGTGACCTCCTGATGGCCGTGCTCACTGTGCGGGACCTGACCGTCGACCTGATGACGGGGCTCGGCGCGCTGCGGGCGGTCGACGGGGTCAGCTTCAGCATCGATCCCGGCGAGACGGTGACGATCATCGGCGAGTCCGGCTCCGGCAAGTCGACCACGGCGATGGCCCTGCTCCGGCTGCTGCCGGACGACCTCGCCGTCGTCGGCGGCCACGCGGAGATCGCCGGGCGGGACGTGATCGGCAGCCGGCGGCATGTCGCCGCCCTGCGCGGCCGGACGGTGGCGCTGATCCCGCAGGACCCGATGACAGCGCTCAGCCCGATCGCCACCATCGGCCGGCAGATGACCGAGGCGATCCGGCTGTCGCACCGCGGCGTCTCGAAGGCGCAGGCCCGCGAGCGGGTCCTCGACCTGCTGCGGGCGGTCCACCTCAGCCAGCCGGAGCGGCGGCTGAAGTCCTACCCGCACCAGCTCTCCGGCGGGATGCTCCAGCGGGTCCTGATCGCCATGGCGCTGTCGGCCGAGGCCGACCTCATCGTCGCCGACGAGCCCACCTCGGCGCTGGACGTGACGGTGCAGGCCGGCATCCTGGACCTGCTGCTGGAGATCCAGGAACGCACCGGCGCCGCGATGCTGCTCATCACCCACGACCTCGGCGTCGCCCGGCTGATGAGCGACCGGGTGCACGTGATGCAGTCCGGCCGGTTCGTGGAGAGCGGCGCCGTGGAGGACGTGATCGACCGGCCCCAGCACCCGTACACCAGGAAGCTGCTGGCGGCGCTGCCGAAGCTCGGGTCGTGGGACGACCCGGGAACGCCGGCCGTGCCGCGGCCGCAGGTGACGAAGGAAGGCGTGTCATGAACCAGCCCCTGCTCGACGTTCGTGGGCTCGTGGTGGAGTACGGCCACGGCCCGGGGCTGCAGCGCGCGGTCGACGACGTCTCCTTCCGGATCCCCCGCGGCGGCTCGCTGGCCGTGGTGGGCGAGTCCGGCTCGGGCAAGTCGACCATCGCCCGTGCCCTGGTCCGGCTGGTCAAGCCGGCCGCCGGGTCGATCACCTTCGACGGCGTCGACCTGGCCGGCCTCACCGAGCGGCAGCTGCGACCGCTGCGGCACCGTATCCAGATGGTCTTCCAGGACCCGTACGGTTCGCTCGACCCGCACCTGGACGCTCAGCAGATCGTGGCGGAGCCGATCGCCGTACGCGGCGAACGGTCGCGCAGCGTCCGGGAGCGGCGGGCGGCCGAGCTGCTCGACCGGGTCGGCCTGCCCCGCTCGGCACTGCACCGCCGGCCGCACGAGTTCTCCGGCGGCCAACGCCAGCGCATCGGCATCGCCCGGGCGCTGGCGTCCGAGCCCGACCTGCTGGTCTGCGACGAGGCGACCAGCGCCCTCGACGTCTCCGTGCAGGCGCAGGTCCTCGACATTCTCGGCACGCTGCGGCGGGAGCAGGGCCTGACGTTCCTGTTCATCTCGCACAACCTGGGAGTGGTGCGGGCGGTGAGCGACGAGGTGCTGGTGCTGCGCACCGGCCGGGTCGTCGAACAGGGCCCGACGGAGGAGGTCCTACAGCGGCCCCGGGACGAGTACACCCGGCGGCTGCGCCGCAGCGTCCTGGAGCCGGCGCTGATCACCGGCCGCAAACCCCGCGAGATGGTCCGGCAGGTCGCGGCGGCCCGGGCGGCGGAGAGCGCGGTGGCGTCATGAGGCACACCCCGCTGACCGGGCTGCGCCGCCCGCTGCCCGAACTCGTGCTGGGCACCATGACCTTCGGCGACACCGCCGACCTGGACACCGCCCGGGCCATGGTCGACGTGGCCCTGGACCACGGCCTGACCTCCTTCGACACCGCCAACGGCTACGCCGGCGGCCGCAGCGAGCAGATGCTCGGCGAGATCCTGCGGGGCCGCTGGGACCAGGTCACCGTGGCCACCAAGGCCGGCATCTACCCGGGGGACGCCGACGGCCACCCGCTGCTGTCCCGCAAGGGCGTCCGGGCCTCCCTCGAGGCCAGCCTGCGCCGGCTCGGCACCGACCGGGTCGACCTGTTCTACCTGCACCAGCCGGACCGGTCGGTGCCGCTGGAGGAGACCGCCGAGGCGCTCGCCGACCTGGTCCGCGACGGACTGGCCGGGGCGATCGGGGTGTCGAACTACGCGGCGTGGCAGATCAGCGACGTCGCGGCGGCGTGCGCGGCCGCCGGCGCGCCGCGGCCCGTCGTGGCGCAGCAGCTGTACAACCTGGTGGCCCGACGCATCGAGGACGAGTACGTCGAGTACGCGCGGACCCACGAACTGGCCACGGTCGTCTACAACCCGCTCGGCGGTGGCCTGCTGACCGGCCGGCACTCGTTCGACACGGCGCCGATCGAGGGCCGGTTCGGCAGCTCCGCGCTGTCGGGCATGTACCGCGACCGGTACTGGAACCGGCCGATCTTCGAGGCGGTGGAGGGGCTGTCGCGCATCGCCGACGGCGCCGGGATACCGCTGCCCGAGCTGTCGCTGCGCTGGCTGCTGTCCCGGGAGGTGGTGACGTCGGTCCTGCTCGGCGGGTCCAAGCCGCAGCAGCTGCGCGACAACATCCAGGCCGCGGCCCGCGGGCCGCTGCCGCGCGACGTGCTCGACGCCTGCGACGAGGTCGGCCGCGTCCTCGCCGGCCCGATGCCCGCCTACAACCGCTGACCCACCCAGGAAGGACCATCGTGACCACCGAGCAACCGCCAGCCGCCCGGCCCACCGCCCGCGCCTTCACCGACCGGCTCCGCCGCCGCGAGCGCGCGCTGGGCTACTGGGTGATCATGGACTCGCCGGTGTCCACCGAGCGTATCGCCCGGCTGGGCTACGACTACGTCTGCATCGACGCCCAGCACGGACTGGTCGAGTACGGCGGGATCCTGCGCGCCCTGACCGCGATCGACGCCGGTGGCGGCTCGGTGGGGATGGTGCGGGTCGGGGCGAACGACCCGTTCCACATCGGCCAGGCCCTCGACGCCGGCGCCGCCGGGGTGATCGTGCCGCTGGTCAGCTCGGCGGACGACGCGGCGCGCGCGGTGGCCGCGGCGACGTACCCGCCGCGCGGCGTCCGGTCGTACGGGCCGATGCGCTCCGCGCTGCGGGTGGGCCCGGTGCCGGCGGAGGCCGACGCGTCGGTCGCCTGTCTGGCCATGATCGAGACCCCGGAGGGGTTGGACAACGTCGAGAAGATCTGCGCCGTGCCGGGTCTCACCGGCGTCTACGTCGGCCCCTCGGACCTGTGCCTGGCGGTCGGCGGGGCGTACCCGGGCGACCCGGCGGTGGCGGAGGTGTTCGAGGCAGCGCTGCGGAGGATCAGCCGGGCCGCTGCCGAGGTGGGCGTGGCGGCGGGGATCCACACCCCGGCCGGTGCGGACGCCGCCCGCCGACTGGCCGAAGGCTTCACGTTCGCGACGGTCTCCTCGGACCTCGTACACCTGGAACGTGCGGCGGCCGACCACCTGAAGGCCGCCGGCGGTGCGGGATGAGCAGCCCCGCGGCACCGGCCATCGACGGGCTGGTGCGGGCCCGACCGGACGGCTTCGGCGAGGCGTACCTGCCCACCCGGACGGTGCAGTCCCACGCGGCCAACCTGGCGGTGCTGCCCGACGGCGACCTGGGCTGTGTGTGGTTCGGCGGTACGCAGGAGGGAGTGGCCGACATCAGTGTCTGGTTCGCCCGCCTGCCGGCCGGCACCGACCGGTGGCGCGATCCGGTGCGACTCAGCGACGACGCCACCCGCTCCGAGCAGAATCCGGTGCTGTTCGCCGCGCCCACCGGCGAGCTGTGGCTGCTGCACACCGCGCAGCACGCCGGGGACCAGGACACCGCGGTTGTCCGGGCTCGCGTGTCCGTCGACTCGGGCCGCACCTGGGGGCCGGTGCGGGACCTGCTGTCGTCCCCGCACGGCGGCGTCTTCGTGCGGCAGCCCCCGGTCGTCCTGCCGTCGGGGCGGTGGCTGCTGCCGACGTTCGCCTGCCCGAGGGTGGCCGGTCGGGCGTGGAGCGGGGAACACGACACGAGCAGCGTCTGGTTCTCCGACGACGGCGGTGGCAGCTGGCAGGAGGTGCCGGTGCCGGCATCGACCGGGCGGGTCCACATGAACATCGTGCCGCGGCCCGGCGGGGGCCTGACCGCCTACTTCCGCAGCCGCTGGGCCGACCACGTGTACCGCAGCGGCTCGCCGGACGGGATCACCTGGCAGCCGCCGCACCCCGTCGGGTTGCCGAACAACAACTCCTCGATCCAGGCGGTCGCGTTGCCCGGCGGCCTGACCGCCCTGGCGTTCAACGACAGCAGCCGCCGCGACGCGGTGGCCCGGCGGGTCTCGCTGTACGACGAGATCGACGGAGCGGGCATCGTCGAGGATGCCGTCCCGCAGGTGCGGGCGGTCGAGGACGGTGACGGTGACCGGACCGCCTTCTGGGGCGCACCCCGGGCACCGCTGGTCCTCGCCGTCTCCGCCGACGACGGCTCGACCTGGCCGCGGCGCTGGCTGCTGGCCGACGGTGACGGGTACGCCCTGTCGAACAACTCCCGCGACGGGATCAACCGGGAGCTGAGCTACCCGTCGCTGGTGGTGGACAGCGCGGGGGACCTGCACGTCGCGTTCACCCACCACCGGCGGGCGATCCGTTACCTGCGCGTCCCCGCCCGGATGTCGCGGACTGAAGCGGTCGGGGAACGCGACTAGGCGGAAGTCGACGCCTGGCCAGCTCCCGGCCGGGCCGGCCGGTTTCGTGCCTGTTTCACAGCCGGTGCCGGCATCGGCGGAACCCGTCGAGTCAGTTCGGGTACGTATCTTTGCCGCAGCGCGGGGGTGTAGTGGGTTCGCTGCTGGCTACTGATGCTTCATGGGGGAGCCCGACGGGGTGAACGGCGCCGACGGTAGGCCGGACAGCCGGAGTTCCGGTGGCGGAGCCGGCGGCCCGGCGGCACCCGGCGGGCCGCGGAGGCGTCTCCGCCGGGCGGTGACGTCGCTGGCTGATCCCGAGCGGAGCGCGCCGAGAGCCGGGGTGCGCGCCGCGATCGTGCTGCCGGGTCTGTTCGCGGTCGGACAGTACGTGGTGGGCAACCAGTCGTTCGCCACGTTCACCATCTTCGGCGGTTTCGCTCTGCTGATCATGAGTGACTTCGGTGGCACCCGCCGGGAACGGACCCGCTCCTACCTGCTCGCCACGGCGGCGGGAGCGGTCCTGGTGGCGCTCGGGACGGTGGTGTCCCGCTGGGCGGTCGCCATCCCGGCCGTGATGTTCCTGCTGGCATTCGTCACCACCTTCCTCGCCGCGGTGGCGGGCGGCCACGTCAGCACGGCCCGGCTGGGCCTGCTGCTTTCCTTCGTCCTGGCCGTCACGCTGCCCCCCGCTGAGGGGCAGCTTCCGATGCGGGTGGCCGGATGGCTGTTCGCCGGCCTCGCCGCGACCCTCGCCGGCCTGCTGCTGCCCCGCGCCGGGCCGGTGGCGCTGACCCGTGCCGCCGGCGCGGCCTGCCGGGCGGCAGCCGACCTGATCGATGCGATGGCGCGCACTCCGGACGATCCGGGTCTCAGCCGGCTCCGGCAGGCGGCGGCGGAGGCGGTCGACACGGCTCGCCGCCGGTACGCCGGCACGGCGAGCCGGTCGATCGGCTCGCGGCATCGACTGCGCGGGTACGCCGAACTCATCGGCGATCTGCAGTTGATCGTGGGTGTCGCCGGTCATCCGCTGTACCGACCCGAACACCTCGCCCGGCGGGGCACCGGAACCGAGGGTGAGTTGGTGGCGGCGATGTCGGGCGTCCTGCGCGCCAGCGCCGCCACGCTGGCGGGCCGGGCGGGCGGGCCGGACGTCCGCGCGGTCGACGAGCGGCGGTGGGCGCACCGGCGCGCACTGGAGCGGTGGGTGCGGCGGTCGCTGGGCCCGTCGGCAGCCGGTGAGCAGGTCCTCGACGCGTTGAACGTCGACCACACGCTGCGGGTGCTGGCGTACCTGGCGACAGCGGTGGCGGCCAACGCAACGGCGGCGGCGGGCCGGGACACCGGTGCCCAGAGCAGTGGACGAGGCCGGGAGGTCCTGGGCGACCAGCAGGTCCGCCATCGCCGGCTGCGGTGGCTGGCGTCCTCCGCGGCGCCGGGCTCGATCGCGCTGCGGGACAGCCTCCGGGCCGCGGTAGGCCTGGCGGTGTCGGTGTGGCTCGCCGTCCGGCTGGGCCTGCCACACGCGTTCTGGGTGGTGCTGGGCACGTTGCAGGTGCTGCGGACCAACGCTCTGGGAACCGCCCGCTCGGTGCTACGTGCCATCGCCGGCAACGTGGTGGGCGTCGCCGCAGGTTCGGCCGTGGTCATCGCGACCGCCGGGCACCCGGCGTGGCTGTGGGCGGTGCTGCCGGCCGCGGTGTTCCTGTCCGCGTACACCTCCGGTTCCCAGCGGTTCCTGCTCAGCCAGGCCGCGTTCACGGTCGACCTGATGATCATTTTCAACCTGCTCGCTCCGGTGGGATGGCGCTTGGGCCTGATCCGGCTGGAGGACGTCGGCGTCGGGGTCGCCGTCAGCGTCGCGCTCAGCCTGCTGCTGTGGCCGCACGGGACGCGCCGGCAGTTCATCCGGAGTGTCGCCGCGTACCAACGGGCCGCGATCGGGCGGCTCCGGCACGCCTTCGACCGGGTGCTGGCCGTCGGCGCCGAACGGCTGCCCGCTCCGGCCCCGCCGGCGGGCGCCCGGACCCGGGCCGAGCTGGCGCTCGGCGCCTACCTGGCCGAGCGGTCGGCCGGACCGCTCGACTCCTCGACGGCTGTGGTCCTGCTGTCCGGGGCCAACTACCTGGCCATGGCGGCCAACCTGCTGGAGAACGCGGTCACCGAGTTCGGCTACCGGGCCGACGAGTGCCGGGACGCGGTCGAGCCCGTCCGAACGGCGCAGCAGGCACTGCTGAGCGGGCTGGGGCGGCTGGCCGACCGGTTGGCCGACACGGGGGCCGGATCATCCTGGCCGGCCCTGCCGGATCTGGACGGGCCGGTGCGTACCTGCCTGCAACGGTGGCGTGACGACGAGGCGGCGGCCGGATCCGCGATGGCGCTGGTGGTCGCGACCGAATGGATCCGCAGCATCCACCAGGTCGGCGACGACCTGACCGAGCCCGCCGACCGTGCGGTCGCGGTGGCCCGCCGGCCCTGGTGGCGCTGACCGGGCCGCACGGGATGCCGCCGTAGCGACAAGGTGGTCGCCGCCACCCCGGACGGGCTGCCGGTGCTCGACCCGGCCCTGGGCCGCCGCTCCCGCCGCGCTGGTCGCGGTGCCGGCCGACATCTCCGCGCTGCGCCGGGACGACCCCGCTGCGGCCAGCGCCTGGCAGCACGCCGTCGGCTGTGTGCTGCAGGAGGCGCTTGCGGCCGGCTGGCAGGCCGGCTGGGATCCCCGCGGCGCCTACCGGCTCACCCCGCCGCCCACCCACTGACCGCGCGACCGGGACGAAGATCACGTCGGTTGCGGGACGCGGCACCACGCCCCGAAGTGGTTGAGTGGGCCGGTGCCGAGTCCGTCATCTGTGACACCAAACCTGCCGTCCGGGCGGCTGTCCAGGATGAGAGCCTGATGTTCGCTCCGCTGCGGTTCGCCGCGTTCCGTTACCTGGCGACCGGCCGCCTGGTGAACATGCTGGGCAACGGGGTCGCTCCCATCGCGCTGGCCTTCGCCGTGCTCGATCTGACCGGCTCGGTGCGCGACCTGGGCCTGGTGGTTGGCGCACGGTCGCTGTTGAACGTGCTGTTCGTGCTCTTCGGCGGGGTGGTGGCCGACCGGATTCCGCGCCGGGTGGTGCTGGTCGGCTCCAATCTGCTCGGCGCGTCGACCCAGGCGGCGGTGGCCGCTCTGGTGCTCACCGGTACGGCGACGATCCCGCTGTTGCTGGCGCTCAGCGCGGCCAACGGCGTCGTGAGCGCGCTGGCCCAGCCGGCCTCGGCCGCCGCGACGCCGCAGACCGTGCCGCCGGACATGATCCAGCCGGCCAACGCGATCATCCGGCTCGGCATGAACGCGGGAATGATCGGGGGCGCCGCGCTCGGTGGGCTCCTGGTGGCCGCCGTCGGCCCCGGCTGGGGCCTCGCCATCGACGCGCTCACCTTCGCCATCGCGGCCGTCGCCTTCACCGGAGTCCGGGTCGCCGCCCCACGGGCACGAACCAGTGGCACGAGCATCGTCGCCGACCTCCGTGAGGGGTGGACCGAGTTCACCGCGCGGACCTGGGTCTGGGTGGTGGTGCTCGGCTTCATGATCCTCAATGCGGCCCTCGCCGGCGGCGTGAACGTGCTGGGCCCGGCCGTCGCCGATGCGACGATCGGCCGCAGCGCCTGGGGGGTGGTGCTGGCCGCGGAGACCGCCGGAATGGTCGTCGGCGGGCTGGTCGCCCTGCGGATCCGGGTACGCCGGCTGCTGCTGCTCGGGGTGGCCTGCATGTTCGCCGAGTCGTTCCTGCTGTTGGCGCTGGCCCTGGCGCCGACCGTCGCCGTGCTGCTGGCCGCCGGCGTGGCCGTCGGCATCGCCGTGGAACAGTTCGCGGTCGCCTGGGACACGTCGATCGCGCAGCACATCCCCGCCGAACGGCTGGCCCGCGTCTACTCGTACGACATGTTGGGTTCCTTCATCGCCATCCCACTCGGCCAGGTGGCGGTCGGACCGGTCGCCGCGGTGATCGGCCCCCGCGACACGCTGCTGATCCTCGCGGCGTTGGTGGTGCTCGCCGTACTCGGCATGTTGGCCAGCCGGGACGTCCGTCGGCTGCCGGCGGCGGCCCCCGCCCGGGCCGCCGACGCAGCGTCGGCCGAGCACGTGCCCCTCGGGCCGGGGGACGGCCCTGTCACGGCACCTGCCGGACCGGCCGTCCCCACCTGATCCACATCCGCCGGGGAGCAACGATCGGCGCGGGGAACGAAGACTACGGATGCAGGTCGGTCCGCGCCTGGCCGGTGGACGGATCGTAGGGGTACGACAGGTGCTGGTGGATCATCAGCCAGGCACCGTCTCGCCGTTCGAAGATCCGGGTTCCGCGCGACCAGCTGTCGGCGGTCTGGCCGTCGGCCGGCGTCACCCGGACCTGGTTGAGACCCCAGGCGACCGCCAGATCGCCGTTGACCAGGATCTTCAGGTCGGGCACCTGCCAGGTGACGCTGCCGTCGCCGGCGGCGTCGAGGCCGGCCTTGCAGACCTCGCGTACCGCCTGCACGCCGACGTGCTGCAGGGGATGGTCGTGTTCGTAGGAGATGACGTCGTCGGCGATGCCGGCCATCAGGCCGTCGAGGTCCTTCGCGGCGGTGCGGTCGAACCACCGCTGGTGCAGCCGGCGCAGGTCCTGCTCCGCGGCGGCGTCGTCGCGCCGGTCGGGGTGGACGTCAGCGGGGGCCGGGTCGGTGAGTGGGAAGGAGTGGTGCTCGTGGGCGACGACCCACCGGCCGTCCTGCTTGCGGAGCCCGAGCGTCAGCCGCAGCCGGTTGTCGGGATCGTGGGCGAACTCGTCCGCGGTGCCGCAGCGCAGCAGCGCGTACGCGAAGGCAACCTCGTCGCCGGCGGTGATGTTCAGCGACTCGATCTCGAACGAGGCGCCCTGGGCCTGCCACTGGAAGAACGGCGGCCAGGTTTCCCGGTAGGCGTCCAGGCCGCGGACGCCCTGCTGCGGTGGCGGCACGTCGAACATCAGGATGTCCTTGGCGTGGTCGGCAAGGACGGCGCTGAGGTCACCGCGGTGGACCGCGTCGGCCCAGCGCTCGATCAGGGTGCGGATCTGTTCCTCGTCGGTAGACATGCTCCGTGGGGCCCTCTCGGTTGGTGTGTCCGTCAGGACTACAACCCGGGCCGGCCCGGAAACTCATCGCGCGCCGTCAGACTTTCTCCGCCAGCTGTGCCGGCAGGCCGAAGGTGGGGAAGTGGGCGTCCAGGAACGAGACCACCTCGGCCACCCGGCCACCACGCAGCGTGAGCAGGTCCAGGCCAGCCGGGACGTACGCGAGACGCTCGTCGTCCCATCGGTAGGTGCCGAACGCGAGCTGCCCGTTGGCCCGCACCGGCCGGAAGCGCCAGCGATGCTGGAGCACCGCCTCGACCAGGAATTCGCGGATGGCGTCCCGGCCCTCGTACCAGATGCTCAGCGGTGGCATCGAGTACCGTGCGTCCTCGGTCAGCATCGCCACGATGGCGTCGACGTCGCCGGCCTCCCACGCGGTCAGGTACCGCTTGACCACCTCCCGCTGCGTCGCGTCGCCCAGCGCGTCCAGGCTCTGTCGCTGACTGGTCTGCGGTAGCACGTCGGCGAGCACCTTCCGGGCTCGCTGCAGGGCGCTGTTGACCCCGGCGACCGTGGTGTCCAACAGCTCGGCCGCCTCGGCGGCGGAGTAACCGAGCACCTCGCGGAGCAGCAGGACGGCTCGCTGCCGAGGCGACAGGTGCTGCAGGGCGGCCACGAACGCCAGCTCGACGCTCTCCCGCGCGAGCACGCGGTCCTCCGGGCTCAGCCGTGCGGTCCAACCCATCAGCTGATCCGGGTACGGTTCCAGCCACGCACGCTCCGCCAGCGGCGCACCTTCGGAGCTCAGATCCGCGGGCAGCTCCCGCCGCCCCCTGCGCTCGACGAGCGTCAACGACCGGTTCGTCGCGATCTTGTACAGCCATGGCCGGATCGACCCGTGGTGCTCGAACCCCTGCAGGCTGCGCCAAGCCCGGTCCAGCGCGTCCTGGACGGCATCCTCCGCGTCATGAACCGACCCGAGCATCCGGTAACAGTGCGCCCGCAACTCGTCGCGCAACGGCCCGACGAGCCGGCCGAAGGCATCCCCGTCACCGGCACGCGCCGCGGTGAGCAACTCCGTCACCGACGGCGCTCCGCCCTGCTCGGTCCGCACGTGCCAGCTCCGTCCTGATCCGTCACCGGCACCCACGCTAGTGTGTCCGCCCACGGGTGCGCCCGGTGCCGGGCGCGGGCTCAGCGGTGCTGTCGGATCCGCTCCCAGGTGCTCGGCGGCTCCAGCCCGGCTCCGGTGCGCAGCGGGGTGGCGACCGGGGTGCCCGCGCCGGCGACCGCGGTGACCCGGCCGTGTTCGGTCCCGGCCGGCAGCCGTGCCGGCACAGCCGGGACGTCGACGTCCAGCCGTACCCGCATGCCGGGCCAGCCCATCACGGTCAGCTCCTGCGCGGCGGTGAGCGCACTGCCGCCGCCGAGCGCGCCACGGACGGTGGCGACCTGATCGCCGGCCCGGACGACGGGGTGCACCCCGATCGCCGTGGCGGCGGTGCGGACCAGCGGTCGGGTTGCCCGGAACACCCGGTCCAGTTGCTCGGGGGTGTGGGCGCCGGGCTGCCCGAGAACGGCGCCCACGACGGTGAAGTTCCGGCCGCCCACCTTGACGACGGCGGCGAAGACCAGGCAGCCGCCGGCCTGGTCGGTGGAGCCGGTCTTGATCCCCACGACGCCGTCCTTGCCGACCAGGGAGTTGTAGTTGCGTACGGTGCCGGCGACCGGCAGGGTGGCCGTCTTCTGCGCCACGATCTCCGCGAACGCCGGCAGTTCCATCGCCTTGCGGGCCAGGATCACCTGGTCGACGGCGGTGCTGACGGTGCCCGGGTCGTAGCCGGACGGGTCGGTGTAGTGGGTGCCGGTCATGCCGAGCGCCGCGGCGGTGTCGTTCATCTTGCCGACGAATGCCGGGATGCTGCCGGCGTCCCAGGCGGCGAGGATCCGCGCCATGTTGTTCGCCGAGGGGAGCAGCAGCGCCTGCAGCGCCTGGCGTTCGGTGAAGACCGCGCCCGCGACGACCGACACGAGGGACTCGCCACGCGCCTGCTCCTTCGGGTACGCGGCGGCCTGCTGCGCGGTGACGGTGAGCTTCGGGCCCTGCTCGCCCCGGTCGAGGGGGTGTTCGGTCAGGATGACGTAGGCCGTCATCACCTTGGTCACGCTCGCGATCGGCACCGGCTTGCGCCCGCCCGACGTGCCGAGCGAGCCGACCCCCTCGACCGAGAGGGCGGCCTGCCCGGTCTTCGGCCACGGCACCTTAGGTGCCTCGCCGGGGATGATGGTCGACGCGGGCAGGGTCCGGGTGATCGTCGGGGCGGGCAGTGGGCGGCGCAGCGGCGAGACCGCGACCAGCGCGGTGGCGGCGAGGAGCAGGGTCAGCAGGCCGCTGATCAGCAACCGGTGACCGCGTCGGCGACCCTGGTTCGCCGGTTGGGGCGGGACCGCTTTGATCACCTGGGTCGTCGCGGAGTCGAGCATCTGGTTATGTCCCCCCGGGTGGCAGGCCGGCGTGTTCCACGGCGCGCTGATGTCGGTGTCACTGCTGTCGGCGCACGATCAAGTCCGGTCGGGCGGCCGCTGCAGACGGATCGTTCCTCGGTGCGGACCCGTGCGGCAAGGGGTGCATCCGTTACCCATGCGAATCGCACAGCTTCTTCACACCCGGCCGGTTAGCTCCTGATCACCACGACAGGAATCACGCCGATGGAGATCGCCGGATGTATGACTACGACGGCCGGACAGGGTACGAGCCGATCAGCGACGTCGACCGCAAGGAGTTCCACGAGCAGGGCTTTCTGCTGCTGCGTGGCGTGCTGACCGAGGAACACCGGGCGGCACTTGAGCAAGCGGTGGACCGGATCCACGGGCGGGCGACCGCCACCGGCAACACCGGCGCGGACGGTTCCCTGCACCTGCTGGGTTTCCTCGAGCGCGACCACCTCTTCGGTGACCTGCTCACTCATCCCGTGACGTTTCCCTACGTGTGGGGGTTGCTCGGCTGGAACATCTATACGCATCACCACCATCTGGACGTGACGCCACCGGCGCGGGAGCCGGAGCGCCCGTACTGGGGGTGGCACCAGGACGGTTATCGGCAGAATTCCGACCCGGAGACGCTGGATCCGGCGGTGCCCCGGCCGATGTTCTCGCTCAAGGTGGCCTACGTGCTGTCCGACCTCACCGAGACGGGCCGCGGCGCCACGAAGATCATCCCCGGCAGCCAGGTGCGGAACAGCCTGCCTCGACCCGACGACGTGTCGGCGCACCATCCGGATCCCGCGGGCACGGTGGAGATCACCGCCGAGCCGGGCGACGCGTTCGTCTTCGACCGCCGGCTCTGGCACTCCCGATCGACGAACCGCTCTGCGATCACCCGCAAGATGCTCTTCGTCGGCTACACGTACCGCTGGATCCGTCCGCTCGACGACCTGCACGTCGACCGGGAGGGGCCGTGGTGGGCGGCCCGTACGCCGGTGCAACGCCAGTTGCTGGGCGACGGGAAGCACACGGCCAACTACTGGGGCATCAACTGGGACGGACACGTGGACGACGACATCCCCCTGCGCCAGGAACTCAAGCATCGCGGGCTGCTCGACCGGAGGATCCCCTGGCTCCGCTGAAGCCGCCGGCGTGGCTACGCTCTGCGACGAGGACCGCGCGTCGGACCTCACGAACCACCCGGGGCATCGTCACCGTCAGTGACGACGAGGTGGCCGGCTCGCCGTGACGTGCCGGCCACCCCCGGGCCCGATCAGGATGGAGCGACATGGGCGGACGAATTCTGGTCGCCGAGGACGATCCCAAGCAGGCCAACCTGATTCGGCTCTACCTCGAGCGCGAGGGGCACACCGTGCTGGTGGTCGGCGACGGGCGCAGCGCGCTCGACCAGGCCCGGAGCCGCCGCCCGGACCTGGTGGTCCTCGACGTGATGATGCCGGTCGTCGACGGACTCGACGTGTGCCGGATCCTGCGCGCCGAATCGGACGTGGCCATCCTGTTGCTGACCGCCCGTACCACGGAGGACGACGTCCTGCTCGGCCTCGACATCGGCGCCGACGACTACATCACCAAGCCGTACAGCCCGCGCGAGCTCACCGCCCGGGTGCGGGCCCTGCTCCGGCGGGCCGGTGTCGTCACCGCGGGAACCCAGGCGGTGCTGCAGGTGGGCGACCTGGAGGTCGACCCGGGCCGATTCGAGGTACGGGTGGCGGGCCGGCCGGTCACGCTGACCGCCAAGGAGTTCGGCATTCTCGAGGTGCTCGCCGGAGAGCCGGGACGAGCGTTCACCCGGACCCAGATCATCGATCGAGCGTTCGGCTTCGACCATTTCGTGCTGGAGCGTACGGTCGACGCGCACGTGATGAACCTTCGCCGCAAGATCGAGACCGATCCCGCGGCACCACGCTACGTGCAGACCGTCTTCGGCCGCGGCTACCGGCTCGCCGCTCCCCGGCCGAGATCGGCCGACCTCAGCGGCTCGTCGGCTCGCCAGTCGGCGGATCGCCGGCCGTGAGTTTCCGGCTGCGACTACTGCTGCTGGTCGTCCTCGTCGCGGTGACCGCGACCGTGGCGACCGCCTGGCTGACCCTGCGCCAGGCGTCCCAGCAGGTTGTCGACTCCGCGGCGGCCGACCAGACGCAGGTCGACCTGGTCACCGGACAACTGACCCGGTACGGCCAGGAACACGGGACATGGACCGGGGTGGTCGACCTGGTACGGGATCTGCGATCCAGGACCGGCCAGCGGATCCACGTGGTGACCGAGTCCGGTGTGGTGCTGGTCGACACCGACACCGAGGAAGGCCGCCCGGCCCGCCCGCTCGGCAGCAGCAGCGCCATCGTCGATCCCCGGCCGACCTTGCCGCTGACCGCCGCCGGCCCCGATGCCATGAAAACCACCGCCAGTGCGATCGCCGAATACCGCCACACCGCCCGGTACGCGGCCTGCCTGACGGCCGGCGGAGTCCCGCTGGAACGCTCGTCCGGCTACCTCGGTCTGCCGCAGTTCGCGCCCGTGTCGCCGGGGCAACCGGACCTCAGAGAGATCATGGCGAACTGCGACAGCGTCGCCGCCGCCGCTGACGACGCCGAGGCGAGCAGGCAGGTGGAGGTCTGCCGCCCGGCCTCCGCGGCCAGGACCGAGAGAACCCCCGTGCCCGCCGAGGCACAGCGCCCGCCCTCCGATGCAGCGACCAGCGAAGACCAGCTGCGCTGCCTCGCCGGCGCGTTCACCGACGGGATCCGTGACGTGACGCCCGTGCCCGTCCGGATCTATTTCGGTGCCCGTGGGGAGGCAGCGCGCCCGGTGGCGACCGGTCCGCTGCTCGCCGCCGCGGCCGGCGTGGCGCTCGTGGTCATCCTGGGCACCGCCGTGTTGAGCCATCGGGTGCTGCGTCCGATCCGGACCCTGACCACCGTGGCCCAGCACCTCGGCCGGGGAGACCTGAACAGCCGGGTCCCGGTGCAGGGCAACGACGAACTGGCCAACCTCGGCCGCTCGTTCAACCGGATGGCCGACTCACTGCAACGCGGTGAGGAACGACAACGGCGGCTCGTCGCCGACGTGGCTCACGAACTACGCACCCCGCTGGCCAACCTGCGCGGCTACCTCGAAGCGCTCGCCGACGGGGTGATCGCCCCCGACCCGGAACTCTTCGCCTCCCTGCACGAGGAGGCCGTGCTCCAGCAACGGATCGTCGACGATCTGCAGGACCTGGCGCTCGCCGAGGCGGGGAGACTCACCTACCACCGGGTGACGGTCGACGTCGCCGAACTCCTGGAGACCTGCCGGACCACGCACCGGGCACGAGCCGAGGCCGCCGGGGTGACCCTGAGCGTCCACGTCGCACCGGCCACCCAGCCGGCCGCCTCGGACGCGCCGGCCGGGCCGCCGGTGGTGAACGCCGACCCGGACCGGCTGCGGCAGGTCCTCGGCAACCTGATCACGAACGCGGTGCGGGCGACCGCGTCCGGCGGCAGCATCTCCCTGCACGCCAGCCGGACCGACACGGTCGCCGTGATCCGGGTCGTCGACACAGGCACCGGCATCGAACCCTCGGCGCTGCCGCACATCTTCGACCGGTTCTGGCGGGCCGACCTGGCCCGCGGGCGGCACACCGGTGGCGGCGGGCTCGGACTCGCGATCGCCCGGCAGATCGTCACCGACCACGCCGGCACCATCACGGTCGCCAGCCAGGTCGACGTCGGCACCACCTTCACCATCACCCTGCCCACCATCGCCCGATGACGTCGGCGCGGGTGCCGGCCTCCAGGCAGTCGCCGAGGCACACCGTCGCGCCATCCGCCACCGCCGCACCGCTCGCGCCGCACCCTCGTGCGCGGCACGGCCTACCGCAGGAAAGGATGTGACCATGACCGATCCCGTTCTCGAAGCCGCACTCCCCGGGCGCGTTGTCGTCACCGGGGCCAGCGGCAAACTCGGTCGCGCCGTGGTCGCGCACCTGCGCGCCGTGGGCGTCGACGTGCTGGCCGTGGACCGCGCCGCCGGGCGCGACCCCCGCGAGGTCGTCGGCGAGTTCCTGCTCGTCGACCTCACCGACTACGGGCAGGTGGTGGAGGCTTTCACCGGCGGCGCCGACGAGCACGCCGGCAGGGTCGACGCCGTCGTGCACCTGGCGGCGGTGCCGGCCCCCGGGCTGCTGCCCAACGCGGCCACCTTCGCGAACAACTCCGCCGCGACGTACAACGTCTTCGCCGCGGCCAGGGCGGCAGGGATCAAGCGGGTGGTGTGGGCGTCGAGCGAGACCGTGCTCGGGCTGCCGTTCGACACCCCGCCGCCGTACGCGCCGCTCGACGAGGAGTATCCGCCGCGCCCGGAGTCGACCTACTCGCTGAACAAGGCGCTCGAGGAGGAGATGGCGCGGCACTTCTGCCGGTGGGACCCCGAGTTGGTCATGGTGGGCCTGCGGTTCTCCAACGTAATGGACGTCGAGGACTACGCGCAGTTCCCGTCCTTCGACGCCGACCCCCGTCTGCGCCGGTGGAACCTGTGGGGCTACATCGACGCCCGTGACGGTGCCCAGGCGGTCGAGCGGGCCCTCGCCCACGACCAGCCCGGCGCCGACGTCTTCATCATCGCCAACGCCGACACGGTCATGAGCAGATCCAGTGCCAGCCTGATGGCCGAGGTCTACCCGGGTGTGGAGGTCCGCAAGGACCTCGGCGAGCATGAGACCCTGCTCGGCATCGACAAGGCACGGCGGGTGCTGGGCTACGAGCCTCAGCACTCATGGCGCAACCACGTGGACCGCTGACCGCCGTACCCCCGTCGCCGGGCGGTGGCCGGGCAACCCGTCCAAGCAGTGGCGGTCCGGGGCCGGAGCCGCGGACCGCCACCGCCTACGGCGAGTGCTAGTTGAACTGGAAGTTCGCCGAGTGGGTGGTGCCGTCGATCAGCGTGACCTCAAGGCGTCCACACGTCTTCGCCAGCGACTTGTCGGTCTTCCAGACGTACTGGTACTGCTTGGTGACCGGGTCGTAGGTCAGCGTGCTCGCGCCCGCCGTGACGGTCTGCTGGACCACCTCCTGCGCGGCCGAGATGTTGCACGTCGTGGCGTGCAGCTCGGGGAAGCCCGACGCGAGAACGGCGAGACCCTGATCGCCACCGAGACCGAACTTGACCGGGACGGCGCTGCCGGCCTTCACGACGTTGACCTTGTCGGCGTTGACCGGCGAACCGAAGGGCTGCCAGTCGTAGACGACCTGGTAGGTGACGCTGACCGGGGCGGCCTTGTTGCCGGCCCGGTCCCGACCGCCGGAGCAGGTCGCGGTGAAGTACCCGACGCTCGGTCCGCCGGTGATGGACAGGGCGGCGGGCGCAGCGACCCCGCTGTCGCTGTCGGTGGTCGAGCAGGCCGGAGTGACCGTGGTGCCGAGAGTGATCTGCTCACCCTGGCTGACCCCGGTGACCGTGACGGTGGGCGGCGTGACGTCCTCGTCCTCGGTGACCGCCTTGTAGGCGTTGACCAGGCCGTACCCGAAGAAGCCGTTGACCTTCGGGTTGTTCGGGTCGACCTTGCAGCGGCCCTGCGTGTAGTCGGTGCCGGAGTTGGGGCAGGCGAGCGGAATGGCCTGCTTGCGCAGCAACTCGGCGATGTAGTCGGGAGTGGCACCGGGGTGCTTGGAGACCAACAGCGCAGCGACGCCGGCCACGTGCGGCGAGGCCATCGAGGTGCCGGACAGCGTGCGGTAGCTGGCCACCCCGGTCGAGGGTGAGGTGGAGTAGATGCTCGACCCGGGCGCGGCCACGTCCACGACCCCGAGCCCGAAGCTGGAGAACGACGAGCGCGCCGGCTGCGTGGTCAGGCCGGGGTACCAGGGCCCGACCGCGTTCGCCGGGGCGGTGGGCTGGGTGGTCGACGACACCGACACCACGTTGGGCAGCTCCGCCGGCAGGTCGAGGCAGCTCGGGTCGAGGGTGCGGCGGATCGGGGTGGTGTCGTCCGGGCTGGTGGTGTCGACCGTCTTGTTGGCGAGGTCCTGGTTCTCGTTGCCTGCCGCGGCGACGTTGAGGATGCCGCGGTCGGTGGTGTAGTTCACGGCACGGCGGACCGCCTCGACGACCGGAGCCTGGTCGGCCTGGCTCTCACACCAATACAGCCACGGGTCGATGTAGTAGCTGTTGTTCGTGACCTGGATGTCGTGCTCGGCCGCCCAGATGAAGCCGCAGATCGCGTACTCCGGGTAGATGAAGCCGGAGGAGTTGACGACCTTGATGGCGGCCAGCTTCACGCCGGGCGCGACGCCGACGATACCGACGTTGTTCTTCGCCGAGGCGATCGTTCCGGCCACGTGCGTTCCGTGGTAGTCGGCGGTGAGGCTGGTGGGCCGCCACGCGCCGGGGGTGGTGTCCGGGGCGCCGGTGCCGACGCAGTTCACCGACTTCGACTGATCCACCACCGGGGCGAGGTCCTGGTGGTTGGCGTCGATCCCGTCGTCGAGAACGCCGACGGTGACGGTCGAGCTGCCGAGGTTGACCTCGTGGGCCGCACGTGCACCGATAAGGACCATGTCGCTCTGCCGGGTCGCGTTCTCCAGGGCGTCCGGCACGTAGGCGTCGACGTCCTCCGTGTCCTCCGCCATGGCGGGCAGGGCGGCGGTCCGGGTGGCGCCCGCGGAGAGGACGGCGCCGCCGTGCGCGACCGCCTTCACCTTCTGGGCGAACGCAGGATCGGTGGAGCGGGCGATGACCACGCCGATCTGCGCGTACGAGACCATCACCTGGCCGCCGGCCTCGGTGACCGCTGCGGCGGCATCCGTCGTCTGCGCCTTGCCGACGGCGTTGACGACATAGCTGAGGTTGGGACCTTCGGCTGCCGCCGCGCTCGGCGCGAGGACCGCACCGAGCGCCGCAAGGACGCTGGTCGCTGTGCTGACGATGAGGGCATGTCTGCCCAACCTGGAATTCATTCCGGGCCTTCCGAAAAGAGGGTGAGGGGGTCACCCGATCTTGGGTTGAGTGATGATATGGCGAACAATTCTCAGCACACACTCGGCTGGATGGTGGTCGTGGCCAGGTGAAACGCCTATGGCCTTCGGTTAATCGGCCAGCCTGCCGGTCTGATATACCGGTATCTGGTCCTGCTGGTTTCATCCGCTTCGCACACTGCTCGACCAGTTCGGCGACCTCGGCGAGATCGACCGGCGTGGCGCTATTCGAGGCTGGCCAGTTCGTCCGCGGACAGGCGAAGCGCCCCGGCGGCCACGTTCTCGACCAGGTGATCCGGGTTGCCCGTTCCCGGGATGGCCAACACGTGCGGCCCGCGACTCAGCGTCCAGGCGATCCGGACCTGGGCGGGCGTGGCGCCGTGTGCACGTGCGATGGCGAGGACCGAGCCGTTGTCGGCGACACCGCCGGCCTCCCGTCCGTCCCCGGCGACCGCGTAGAACGGCACGAACGCGATGCCCTGCTCGCCACACGCGCGGAGGGTCTCGTCGCTGGTGCGATTGTCGATGCCGTACGCGTTCTGCACACACACGACGGGGGCGATCGCCTGGGCCTGAGCGAGATGCTGCGGGCGAACATTGGAGATGCCCAGGTGCCGGATCAGGCCGGCGTCGCGCAGCTCGGCAAGCGCACCGAAATGCTCGGCGATCGAGTCGAGGCCGTGCTGGCGCAGGTTCACCACGTCCAGGTGGTCGCGGCCGAGCTGGCGCAGGTTCTCCTCGACCTGCCCACGTAGCTGATCCGGCCGGGCCAGGGGCAGCCAATCGCCCGACGGATCCCGGCCGGGGCCGACCTTCGTGGTGATGACCAGATCGTCGGGGTACGGCGCCAGCGCCCGGTTGATCAGCTCATTGGCCGAGCGCAGCGAGGAGAAGTAGAACGCCGCGGTGTCGATGTGGTTCACCCCTAACTCGGCCGCCCGGCGCAGCACACCGATGACCCGGTCGCGGTCGCTTGGCGTGCCGAGGTTGAAGGCAGCGCTGCCCGTCAGTCGCATCGCGCCGAAGCCGATCCGGTTGACGGTCAAGTCGCCGAGCGTCCACGTACCGGCCGCAGCCGCGGTGATCTCTCCAGTAGGCATCGGACGACCATAGCCATGGCCCCTGACCTGCGCATTCGGTCGTGTGCCCGATGGTGTCGCGCCAAGATCCCTGTTACCTTTCTTATCGTCAGGGAGCACTGCGGCGTGTCCCGGCGGCCCGGACAGCTACTGGCAGGCCCGACTGGTTCGCGGCTTGGCGGCCGCCTGCAAGGTCGGCCACCGCAGGGGCGGTGATCGACTCCGTGTGCGGTATGTCGGGGTGTCGCGGGTGCCGGATACCGCCTCGTGCGGTACCCGGAGTGGATCTGCGCGGGTTGCCGGCCCAGATGCGCGGCCGCCAGGCCAGGGCTGGAGATGTGCAGCGCCGCCGACGGTGGGCCACCTACCGGCAGGTAGGCCGATGCCGGCGCCCGACAGTCCCAGAAATCAAATAGAGTGTGGCTAATGGAACAAACCGTCGCGGGTGCGGCCAGGCGTGCGCCCGAACGCGGCCGCCACCGGTCTCAGAGTTCAGCCCCGTCCGGCCGGCACCGCAGGCGTTTGCCCACCTACTTTTGGCTGGTGTTGATCGGCGTCCTCAGCGGCGGCCTGCTGTTCGCCTTCCTGCCCGGCTCGTCCGGCACCGACCCGAGCCAGCAGGCCATCGTCCCGGGCCCGGCGATCGGCCTGCCACAGGAGACCTTCCCGATCGAATTGACCGAACAGCGACCGACTCCGACGGCAGCGCCTCGAACGGACGAACCCGAGGCGTCGGCATCACCGTCTCCGACGCCCACACCGACCCTCTCCCCGACACCTACCCCCACTCCCACCGCATCGTCGCCGCCCAGCCGGTCGCCGACGCCTGGAGCGACCGCCCGGCCGGAGCTGCTCGGCCCTGGCAACGACGGCGAACTGGCGATCATGGTGCAACGCTATTGCGACCGGCACGTCTCAGGGTCCGGCTCAGCCAGTGCCCGGTCAGACGGCCGGTGGGAATGCCGCCGGTTTCTGGCGTCACCCCGGATCGTCAACATGGACACCGCCTGCCGCGACCGGTACGGCGCGGACGCGTACGCGCAGAACTCGACCAGCGACGCGTACGACTGGTACTGCTACCGCATCCAGTCCGGGTGACCCCAGCACTGCCCAGTTCGATGATCACTCGATGAAGTCGACCTTGGTCAGGTGGACCTGCCGGTGCGCCGCCAACCGGTCGGCCTGCTCCGCTATCGCCGCCCGGGTGCGGGTCGGCACGCTCGACCACAGTTGCACCTGCACGGTCAGTTTCTTCCCGGACTGGCGCGGGCGCCAGGTGCCAGCGACCTCGCCGTCCGCAACCACCGCACCGGGCCGGCCGAGCACCGGCCAGAGGGCCTTGGCCTGGGCCGGGGCTTCGACCAGCAGCGGACGGTCCTTTGCCTGCAGGAACAGGTCGAACGGCCCGAGCAGCCGGACGAGCCGCGGACGCGGCGCATCGAACCGGTCGGCGTCGCTGGAGAGCACCCACCGGGTCTCGCCGGCGACGGACACCTCGACGCTGTCGGACGGCCAGTGGGCCTTGACGTCCTTGACCGGTGCGTCAAGGTAGTCGGCGACGTGCTTCGGGGTGGCCGGGCCGAGCAGCCGCAGGTAGGCGCGGATCAGGTCAAACCTCGGTGGAACGTGATGCGCCGGCCGGTGGCCGGGGATGGGTTGCAGCACCGGCGGGGAGGTGCCGGCCTGCAGTTCCAGGCCGGCGCGCAGCGCCGCGAGCCGGAACGGCATCTCGTAGAGGTGCGTGGCGTTGCACGGTCGGCAGAACCGCAGGTAGGGGGAGTCCATCTGGCCGGCCACCACGGCGGAAACCTCGCCCTTGACCAGCGGCGTGGTCACCACTGACCGCATGATGGCCGCGATGGCGTCCAGCGCGGCGAGGTTGCCGATGCCGGCCGCCTTCAACGGCTTGGCCGCGTCGTAGATGCGCTTGCCGGCGTCCGCATCGGAGAACGGTTCGACGGCGGCGGCGACCTGCGGCACGTCCTCGCGACGGTACAGGTGTGGGGCGCCGCGCACAGTCCAGAGCGTGGCCAGGTCGCGCTCGCGGAGCGCCGAGCCGTCAAGGCCGCGGTTGCGCAGGGCCCACAATCCGCCGTCCGGCCCGGTGTCTTGCACACCGATGTCGAGCACGGCGGTGTCGGCCAACGCGCCGGCTGGGCGGTCCAACTGCTGGGCGCGCACCCGAAACCCAAGCACTTGGAGGCGATCAATCGAAGCCACCACAGGCGCCAGCCTACGACCCGCCACCGACATGGTGGGCGGAATGACGGGCGGGCGAGACCACGGCCAGCCGGATCAGGGACGGTGGTGACCGCCCAGCGGCCTGCGCTCAGAGGGCGAATCCTTGGACGGGGTGCCGGGAGCCGTCGGGGAGGAGGATGTGTGCGGAGTTGGCGGCCCAGCCGATGGCGGCCGTCCACGCCCGTCGTGCCGTTCCGTGACCGCGAAGGTTGACCTGGGAGCCGGTGCCGAACACGACCGATCTCTGGAATGGGCGCTGGTCTACTTGCTCTCGCTGTCGTACCTCGACCTGCCAGCCGGTGCAGTCGGCGTCGCTGTCATCGATGATCAGGTGACGCATGCCGTCGGCGTCGCTGGCGAAGTGGTATGTCGGCAGTGGGTGTGCGGGCCAGTCCACCCGGCGAGTCTGGCGTATCTGCTGTGGTGGTCAGCCGCGGGGTCCGTTGTCGCATGCGACCACTGCCGCGCGAGCTGCCGGCCGCTGGCCGGTGCGATCCGCCGACACGAATGATGTGAATGCCGGTGCCCCAGGTCGCCGTCACACCCGGAGCACCGGCACTGATCGCAGCCGGAGGGTCAGCCTGCCTGGCGCACGCGGTAGGCAAGATGGGTGACACCGTAGCCCTCGACGACACTCGTAGGCCCGTCCAACTGGACCGGGGTGATCTTCAGGCCGGCGAAGAAGGGGATGCCCTCGCCGAGCAGGACCGGGACGAGGTCGACATGGACCTCGTCGAGCAGGCCGGCCTCGAGGACCTGCGCCGCGATGGTGCCGCCGTTCACTCCGACCTCCTTGCTGCCGGCGATGGCCTTGGCCCTGTCGATCGCGCTTTCGATGCCGTCGATGACGAACACGAACGAGTCGTTCTCGCGCTCCCACCCGTCGGGCATGGTGTGCGTGACGACGACCACGGGTACGTCCATCGGGTGCCGGCCGCCCCAGCCTCGGGTCATGTCGAACAGCCGTCGGCCGACCACCAGCGCTCCCGTCCTTTCGGTCAGGTCGCGCAGGTGCTTGGCGCTCGCCGCCGAGGTGCGCATCGACAAGCCGGGCATGGCCGTCGGCGTCTCGACGTCGCCGTTGTTGTACCACTGGAAGAGGTACTCGAACCCACCGTGCGACGCGTCGGCGATGTAGCCGTCCAACGACATGGTCGCCCCGGTCGTAACCTTCGTCATCGATCCGCTCCTTGGTCTCCGCCAGCCTGCCCGTAACCGGGCCTGTCCTTCACCCAGGGGTCGATCCTGGCGGCGCCAGTTCGACATCCCCCAAGAAAATTTCGCGCCGTACGGCTTGAAGAGGAGATCCGCCCAGCGTGGGCTCAGGTGCCGAACCGACGCCACGCGTCGTCGACCAGGGCGTTGACACTGACGCCGGCGGTGACGAGGCCAATGGTGGGTGAGCGGGCGTGCCGCCCATCCGGGTCAGCGACGCACGCTGCGGCAGAGGTGTGCGCCCCAAGGGCATCGGCGGTTGTTAAAGTCGACGCCTCGATCGGCGGGAGGGCTGCGGCACGGCATGCGGGTGACGATGACGAGCGCCGCGGCAGGGACCGGCCAGGCAAACGAGGACTTCGTCGGCGCCGTACCGACGGCAGTGGTGCTGATCGACGGAGCCGGCGGCTTCTCCGGCAGCGAATCGATCTGCCGGCACGGCGTGGCCTGGTACGCCAGCCGCCTGGGCGGCAGACTCCTCAGCCTCTTGTCACTCGTGCCGGACCGCAGCCTCTCGGCGCTGCTCGCCGAGGCCATCGAGCAGGTGACGGATGATCACCGGCACACCTGCGACGTGGCCGATCCCATCAGTCCGTCGGCGACCGTAGCCATCCTGCGCCGGTCCGAGGGCCTCATCGAGCACCTGGTGCTCGGTGACTCGGTCCTCGTGCTCGACCGAGCAGACGGTGCGCCGCTCGTCGTCTCCGATCCCAGGGAGGTGGTCATCAGCCGGTCGTACCAGTCCGCGCTCGCGGCCGTCGCCGACGGTAGCGAGGAGTACCACAGGCTCCTCCGAGACCTGCGCGCCAACCGGAACCGGCCGGGCGGCTTCTGGGTGGCCAAGGACGACCCGCGGGCGGCGGGCGAGGCGATCACCGGAAGTTGTCCGACCTCCGAGCTGGCCGGTGCCGTCCTGCTCAGCAATGGGGCCAGCCGCGTCGTGGACCGGTTCCGGCTCACCGACTGGCCAGGGGTCATGGTCGTCCTGGCATCGAGCGGACCCGCCGAAATCATCCATCGCGTCCGCCAGGCGGAGGCGCGCCACGCGGTGGTGGCGGACGACGCGACGATCGCACACTGCACCGACCTCGCCGAGGCCTGACCGTCGCCAGGCCCGCCCGGCCTGGTAGGACCACAGTGGCAGGTGCCGCTGTCGCCACCAGCGGGCCGTCTCGCAGGCGAGGCGGAGCTGCGGGGTGGTTAAGCTGTACGGATGTGGAGGGCGGTCTGCTGGAGCGACCTCGATGGCTGACGCCGACGATGTCCGTCAGCTGGCGCTGGTGCTGCCGCACGTGGTCGAGATCGACAGTGAAGGCTTCGATTTCCGGGTCGCCGGCAAGGGATTCGTCTGGTCCTACCCGGAGCGCAGACCTGGTACGTCGCGCCTCATCCGGACCGACATCGCGGTGCTGTACGTCGGCGACGAGGCGGAGAAGCAGGCGTTACTCCTCGGCGAGCCCGGGGTTTTCTTCACCACGCCCGCATATGACGGGATGCCCCTGGTCATGTTGCGGCTGACGCAGGTGAGCGTCGATCGCCTGAAGGAACTCGTCACCGACGCGTGGCGCATGCGTGCCCCGGACTCGCTCGTCGGTGACCTCGACGGCACCGGCTCGTGAGCCCGGATCTGAGCAGAGCCGATCAGTAGGTCGACGCAGCGCTCCCCGGTTGCCACCGGCGGAGCCTTCACCTCCCGTCAAAGGCGCAACCGATGGTTGCGCAAGGGCGACCTGTCGGCTAGCCTGATGTGCAACCAAACGTTGCGGGAGGGGTCATGGAGTTCGGAACCATCGAGCGGGAGATCTACGTCGAGGCGACGCCCGAGATCGTCTTCGAGGTGGTGAGCAGTCCCGACCACCTCAAGGAGTGGTGGCCGGACGATGCCCGGTACGAGCCGACGCCCGGGTCGACGGGCGAGATCGTCTTCGGCGACCCCGACGCCGGCGGGGCAGTGGTGCCGTTCACCGTCGTCGACGCGCGACCGCCGCGGACGTTCTCGTTCCGCTGGACGCACCCGGCCGACCAGGTCGCGGCAGAGGGCAACTCGCTGCTGGTCACCTTCGAGCTGACCCCGTCAGGCGGCGGGACGCTGCTCAAGATGACCGAGACCGGCTTCCGCGAGATGGGCTGGGAGATCGCCGTCCTCGAGCAGCAGTACCAGGAGCACGTCACCGGCTGGGACTTCTATCTGCCGCGGCTGGCGCCGTACGTCGCGACGCTGCGGGTGCGGCCATGAGCGCCGCGGTGGCGGAGAAGGTCGACGACGACCTCTGGTCCGCGATCGGGGACCCGACCCGGCGCCGGATGCTCGACCTGCTGCTCATCGAGGGCGACGGCACCGCGACCACGCTGAGCCAGCAGCTGCCGGTCACCCGTCAGGCGGTGGCCAAGCACCTCGGCATCCTCGACCGGGTCGGCCTGGTCCGGGCGACGCCGGCGGGCCGGGAGAAGCGGTACCGGGTGGACGACGTCCAACTCGCCCGCGCGGTGGCCCAACTCGCATCCGTCGGCTCGGCGTGGGACGCCCGGCTGCAGCGGATCAAGCGGATCGCCGAGGCGATCCAGCGCACCCGACAGGACTGACAACGAGACTGACGAGATCAAGGAGAGCCGAGATGGTGGACATTCTGCACCGGGTCGGGGTCAAGACCCCGACGCCGGAAAAGGTGTACGACGCGCTGACGACCGTCGAGGGCCTCGCCGGCTGGTGGACCGACGACACGAAGGGCAGCGGCGACCTCGGCGGTGTCCTCGAGTTCCGGTTCCCCGTCGGTGGCTTCGACATGGAGGTCGTCGAGCTACGGCCGTCCGAGCGGGTGGCCTGGCGGGTGGTCGACGGCCCCGAGGAGTGGATCGGGACCACGATCAACTGGGACCTCCGCCAGGACGGCGACTACACGATCGTGCTGTTCAAGCACCAGGGCTGGCAGGAGCCGGTGGAGTTCATGCACCACTGCAGCACCAAGTGGGGCTCGTTCCTGATGAGCCTGAAGTCGCTGGTGGAGACCGGCGAGGGTGCACCGGCGCCGCGGGACGTACAGGTCAGCGACTGGCACTGAGCCGGCAGGCGGCCAGCCCTGTGGAGCGAGCGGCGAGGTCCCGCCGGCGCCGGCGGTTCAAGAGTGACCCAGCCCGGGCGCCGGAGATAGCGTCCGGGGGCGATGTTGTCCGACCGAGCGAGCCAGGCAACCGACGAGCAAGGAGGCGCCATGGCGGAGGAGGCGACCGGGTGGGGCGGGGGACTGTGGGCGGCTGCCGACTTGGTCACCCCGATGGCCATCCGGGTGGCGGCGACCTTGCGGTTGGCCGACCACATCGCCGCTGGCACGCGGACGACCGATGCGCTGGCCGCAGCGGTGGACGTTGACCGGGACGCGCTGGGGCGACTGTTGCGCCATCTGGTGACCGCCGGTGTGCTGTCTCATGCGGGGACCGGCACCTACCGCCTGACGGCACTGGGTGAGCACCTCCGTGACGATGATCCAGAAGGAATGCGACCCTGGCTCGACCTGGAGGGCGCCGTCGGGCGCGCCGATCTGTGCTTTGTCCAGCTCTTGCACACCGTGCGTACCGGCGAGCCCGCGTTTCCGCGTCAGTTCGGCCGCTCGTTCTGGGACGACCTGTCAGCCGACCCCCGGCTGGGAGCATCGTTTGACGCGCTGATGGGAGCCCGGCTGGTGGCGGACGCGCCCGCGGTAGCTGCTGCCTACCCGTGGAGCGCACTTGGTCACGTCGTCGACGTGGGTGGCGGCAACGCCAGCTTGCTGATCGCCATCCTTCGCGCCCATCCCGACCTGCGCGGGACGGTGATCGACCTGGCCGGCCCGGTGGCTCGCGCCGCACAAGCCATCGCCTCAGCCGGCCTGGACCCCCGGGCCGGCACTCAGGTCGGCAGCTTCTTCGATGCCCTCCCCGCCGGTGCGGGCGGCTACCTGCTCTCGGGTGTCCTGCACGACTGGGATGACGAGGACGCCGCCCGCATCCTGCAACGGTGCGCCGACGCAGCCCCCGAGACAGGAAAGGTATTCGTCGTCGACCACATCGGCGATGCCCAGGGCGACACCTCGGACACCGAGGGAGACCTGCGCATGCTCTGCTACGTCCGCGGCCGGGAACGCACCCTCGACCAGTTGGGTGAGCTGGCCAGGTCAGCCGGCCTCCAGGTCAGCTCGGTCCGGCCGGCCGGTTCACGCTCGATCATCGAGTTGCACCGGTCTCACTGAGCCATCCGCTTGCCGGCGGGGTATCGAGCGTGACGAGGTGGCCTTCGCCGATCGCGTGCGTCAAATTGTTGGCGCCGGGGACCAGCCGGTCAATCCGCGCCGCCAGCCGGAGGTGAGCGCCGGCGTTGCCAGCGCGGTCGATGGTGACCAGCGATCCGTCCGCAAAGGCGAACAGCACACCGCCGGAAACCAGGGCCGCGGCGCGGACGGCGCCGTGCGGTAGGGGCCGTATCGCGGTGACAACACCTTGGCTCAGGTCGATGACCGCAATGCCCGCGTCCTCGACGAGCCACAGCGTATCGCCGTGGAGGATCGCCGCTTGTGGGCGGAGATCACGCTCGTGTTGCCGCAGCACCTGCACACCGTTCACCGGATGAAAGGTCATGACCATGCGCCGACCACTGAGGAAGATCACCCGGCCATCGCTACTGACCCCGTAGCCGCCGCCGGCATCAGTAATGACCACCGGCGCCGGCAGTGACCACTCCGCCAGAACGGCCCCGGGCGCCGGCAAGACGAGCCAGGCACTCCAGGCGGATCTGCTGTCGGTCGCCTGGCCGGCACCGTGGGGCGCCTGCGCGACCGACGGCGCCTATCCGACATCGGCCGACGTCCGAGCCGTCGTCAGCTACGCCCTGGAGCACGGGTGGCAGCCCGAGCGGCGGGGCGGCACGTTCGTGCTGTCCGAGCACGAGCATGCGGCCACGTTCGCCTTGCCCGATTTCCTGCTGACCGACGGGTTGCGCACGCCGGAGTGCGCGGATCCCACGCTTCGAGTTGTCCGCGCCCACGAGCGTCGTCATCGAGGATGATTTCGTACATCGGCCACTGTCGGCGCCCCTCAGCCGCCTTGTCCGGCTGCCGATCGGGCTACGCTCGCGGCCGTGCCCGGACGGCAGGCTCGCCCGGCGTCGGGGTGCGGCGATCGAGCCAGTCGCGGTAAACCGGGGATCTCCGCGCTTCCGCCCAGTACGCCTCGGTGAGCGCGTCCCTTAGCGGGTGCGCGTGCGGTGCGAGCGGCCCGTGGGAGGGCCAGATGAGTCGTTGGCGTGCCCACATCGGATCGCCGGCCAGCGGTCGGATCAGGACGCCTGGGCGGGCCGGGGTCAACGCGTGGGTGAGCGCTACCCCGTGGCCCTGGCCGATGAGCGGGAAGATGACGGCGGCGTTCATCCGCTGCACCCGACGCGGGGTGAAGCCGGCACGCCGGCAGGCGGCCCGGAACAGACTGCGCATCCGCACGTCCTTGCCCTCGCCGGCGAGCCATTGCTCGGTGGCGAGGTCGGCGAGCGCCACCTCTGGCTGCCCGGCCAACGGGTGTCCCGCGGAGAGCAGGACGAAGATGGGCTCCACCGCGAGTACGGCGTCGTCGAGCTCGGGCGGCAACGCGAGCTCGTATCCGGGATAGTCCAAGCCAGCCCGAATTCCAGGCGCCCGCCGGTCAGCAGGTCGAGGAGTTCCTCCTCGGTGTCGGCCACGTGCAGGGAGGTGTCGGCACGGGGGAACAGCGCCCGGGCGGCGGTCATCAGCAGCGCAGTGAGCGGACCGGGTATCGAGCCGAGTCGCAGCGCGTCGAGGTCGGTGTCGCCGGGCCCGCGCTGGCGTACGTCGCGAAGCAGGTCGTCGTAGAGGGTCAGGACACCGGTGGAGTGGTTCAGGACGATGCTGCCGAGCGTCGTGGGCCGGGTGCCGCGGCGACCGCGGTCGAACAGCGGGCCGCCCAGGGCGCGTTCGATCCGTTGGAGCTGCGCGGTGAGCGCCGGTTGGGTGTACCCGAGAGCGGCGGCGGCCCGGCTGATGCTGCCGGCCTCGGCGATCGCCGTCACCATGCGCAGATGACGGATCTCCAGGTCCATAACCCGATGCTATGACCGGCTGGGATTTCCCGGTAGTTCATGCCGGTCGGGACAGTAACCCGGGCCTGATCAGCAGTGTTCGGCAGGAGGCGCAGGTGCGGGAGAGACGGTTCTACAAGCTGGCAACATTGATGTCGGCGGTGCTGGCCGCGGGTGCCGTCTCGGCGCTGCCGGCGGCCGCCGCGCCGGTGCCATCCGGCACGTCCGGCGGGTCCGACTGGACGGTGGGCGTTTCCGCCCGTCCCGATGATGGGCACTGGGTCACGCTGGTGACCGGCGACCGTGTGTACCTGGCCGACAAGCGGGTCGCGATGACTCCGGGTGCCGGGCGGGAGCACATCGGCTTCAGTCAGTTCACTGAGGACGGCCACCAGTACGTTGTGCCGAATGATGCCCTGCGGCTGGTCTCCGCCGGGCAGGTGGACCGCCGGCTGTTCGACATCACCGGCCTGGTCGCGGCGGGCTACGACGACGGGCAGGTGAGCGAGGTGCCGACCATCGTCGCGTACACCGCCGGGGCCGCCGGCCGGGCGCGGCTGCGCGCGGACGGCGCATCCCGGGTGACTCGGACGCTGCCCAGCGTTCGCGGCTCGGCGGTACGGGTGAACAAGCAGCGGGCCGCGACCTTCTGGGCCGACGTCACCGGCGAGGGCTCGGGGATAGGCAAGCTCTGGCTGGACGCCAAGCGCACGGTCAGCCTCGATCAGAGCGTGCCGCAGATCGGCGCGCCGCAGGCATGGTCGGCGGGGTACGACGGAACCGGGGTCACCGTCGCGGTCCTGGACACCGGGGTCGACGACACCCACCCGGACCTGGTCGGCCGGATCGCGGAGAAGCAGAATTTCACCACTGCCGCCGACGCCGGCGACCCGGTCGGACACGGTACCCACGTGGCGGCCACCATCGCGAGCACCGGGGCGGGCTCCAACGGCAAGTTTCGTGGTGTCGCGCCCGGCGCCTCGCTGCTGATCGGCAAGGTCTGCGAGACCAGGAACTGCGCCGAGTCGGCGATTCTCGCCGGCATGGAGTGGGCGGCGCCACGCGCGAAGGTCATCAACATGAGTCTCGGCGGGCCGGACGAGGGCGACGACCCGTTGAAGGCGGCGGTGAACACGCTGACCGCCCAGACCGGGGCCTTGTTCGTCGTCGCGGCCGGCAACGACGGCCGTGACGGAGGGGTCTCCTCGCCGGCCACCGCCGACGCGGCGCTCGCCGTCGGTGCGGTGGACAAGCAGGAGAATCTGGCGTCCTTCTCCAACCGGGGACCGCGCTCCGACGGTGCCATCAAGCCGGAGATCACTGCGCCCGGCGTCGGCATCGTCGCGGCGCTGTCCAAGGACAGCGACTATCCGGAGTACGCCCCCGGGTACACCCAGCTGAACGGCACTTCGATGGCCACCCCACACGTGGCCGGGGCCGCCGCGTTGCTGGCCGAGCAGCACCCGGGTTGGACCGCCGGCGCGCTGAAGGCGCAGCTGATCGCGTCGGCCAAGCCGAACCCCGCGCTGAACGCGTTCCAGCAGGGCGCCGGCCGGGTGGATGTGGGCCGCGCCATCAAGCAGGCGGTGCTGCCCAGCCCGACCAGTCTTGCACTGGGCACCCAGGCGTACCCAGCTGACGACGACGTCCCGGTGGAGCGGACCGTGAGCTACCGCAATGACGGCCCGGCCGCGGTGACCCTGAACCTGGTCGCACCGGCGACCGGGCCGGACAGCTCGGCGGCGCCGGCCGGCATGTTCACGGTGCGCCCGAGCCAGCTGACCATCCCGGCCGGCGGCACCGCCGAGGCCACGCTGACCGCCAACACCCGGGTGAAGAGCGCGACCGGCCTGTTCAGCGGCGCTGTGGTGGCCAGTTCCCCGGACGGTACGGTGTCCGCCCGGGTGCCGGTGGCCATCACCAAGGAACACGAGTCGCGCAAGCTCACCGTCAAGCTCATCGACCGCAACGGCGCGCCGGCCAGCGACTACTCGCTCAGCGTCGTGGGCGTCGACTTCGCCGTCTACAAGGTGCCTTACCACGCCTCTGGCACCGTCACGACCTCGGTTCGGGTCGGCCGGTACGTCGTACAGGCGACGATCCTCACGGACGAGCCCGACGGTGCCAGCTCGACGCTGCTGACCCAGCCGGTGTACACGGTCACCTCCGGCGGCGACGCCGAAATGGTGCTGGACGCCCGCAAGGGCACCTCGGCCTCGGTCACCGTGCCGCATGAGGGGGCCGCCAGCCGCAGCGCCCACCTCGGCTTCTTCCGGACGCTGCCGTCCGGGTACGTGGTGGACAACCGGGTCAGCGGGACCAGCTTCGCCAAGCTCTACGCGGCGAACCTGGGCGGCCCGGTCCCGGCGGACGCGGGCACGCTCACCGGCGAGGTGCGTACGGTCTGGGCGCAACCGAACGCCGACGGTAGCTTCACCAACTCGCCCTACGAGTACGACCTCGTCTGGTTCCGGCGCGGCGACCTGTTCACCAACTTCCGACACACCGTTCGGCAGGGTGAGCTGGCCACCGTGGTCAACCGGTTCCACTCGGTCGGCCCGGTCGACCGGACCGGGTACATGCACAACTGGGGCTTCCCGGCGGACGGCGGCAGCGCGATCTCCGCGCCCATCCCGTTCACCATCCCCGGCGAGCGCACCACCTACTACTCGGCCGACGGCGTGATGTGGCGGAACAGATGGGAACCGCAGGGGCCGTACGGGGCGCAGTTCTGGACGGGTGACCTGACGTACGAGCCGGGCCGGCGGTACGTGGTGGACTGGCAGAAGGGGCCGTCCGCGCCCATCTTCAACGGGGACCGGGTGTTCTTCACCCGGCAGGGCAACTACATGGCCCTCAACGTGCCGGTGTTCGGGGACCAGGCCGGGCACACCGGGTACTCGTGGCTGGACACCGGCCGGATGGCGCTCTATAAGGATGACCAGCTGCTCGCCAACATGCCCACGTACTTCTACGACGCGAGCGGCTCGGTTCCCGCGGCGGAAAGCACCTACCGGCTGGAGTACGCGGTGACCCGCGGCGCGAACGGTTCGATGGACAACAGCACGTCGATCAGCGGCAAGTGGACGTTCCGCTCCGCCGAGACGTCCGGCGAACAGCCGACCGCCCTGCCGCTCGCTTCGGTCGCGTTCCGGCCGGAGCTGGACGTCGACAACAGCGCGCGCGGCGGACGCGTGTTCCCGGTCCCGCTCAGCATCGAACGCCAGCCGGGCGCGGCCGCCTCCGACCTGAAGACGGTCAACGTCGAGGTATCGTACGACGAGGGCGCGACCTGGCAGCGGGTGTCTCTGCAGAAGACCGGCAAGGACGGCTTCCTGGCTCTGCTTCACCAGCCGGAGCAGGGGTACGTGTCGCTGCGCGCCAGCGCGGCGTACGCGGACGGTGCCACCGTCGACTACACCGTCATCAAGGCGTACCGGTTGCGGTAGCCGTGGCTGCGCTCAGCGCCTGATGGCCAGCCGGGCCGCCGCCATCTCCGCGGCGGCCCGGCGTGTTCCTCCTGCGGTACTTGCTGTCCAGGGGCCTGCGACCGGCGACGGCGGCGGCCTCGTCAGCGCCGAGATCCGCCCGGTCCGCGACGGCGACCACACCGAACGTTCGATGCCGCGGTTGCGCGAGGATGACAGACTCCCGGCGATGCCCCATGGACCTTCGTGGAAGGGAGCCCTCGTGGCGGAGACGGGCGGACTCATCGCGATCATGGGCGGGCTGGTGTGCCTGCTGGTCGTCGGCGTACTCGCGTGGCTGATCATGACCTACAACCGCCTCGTGCGACTGCGCAATCAGGTCGCCGCTTCGTGGGCGCAGATCGATGTGCAGCTCAATCGGCGTTCGGACCTGATCCCGAACCTGGTGGAGACCGTCAAGGGCTATGCCGCGCACGAGAGCGCCACGCTCGCGGCGGTGACCGCGGCGCGTACCGGGGTGGTCGCGGCGGCGGGTGCCGAACCGGCCGCGCGGGCCCAGGCGGAGAACGCGCTCACCCAGAGCCTCGGCCGGCTCTTCGCCGTCGCGGAGGCGTACCCGGACCTCAAAGCCAGCCAGAACTTCGCGGCCCTGCAGGCCGAGCTCGCCACGACCGAGAACAAGATCGCGTACGCGCGGCAGTTCTACAACTCGGCCGTCCAGACGCACAACAACGCCGGGCAGACCTTCCCGACCATGCTGATCGCCGGCCTCGCCGGGTTCCGGGCGCGGGAGTTCTTCGAGACGGCCGAGGGTGAGCGCGGCCCGGTGCAGGTGCGGTTCTAAGCCATGAGCCCCGCCGTCCTCGAGCTGGGTGCCGTCGGTGCGTCCCTCGCGCTCTTCTTCGGCGCGTACGCGTTGATGCTGTCGATCACCAGGCCGCGTGGCATCCACGCCGCGCCGCCCTCGCCGGATCTGCCCGAGGAACCGCCCGCCGTGGCGAGCCTGCTCGGCACCGGCTGGCAGGTCACCGAGGATGCCGCCGAGGCGACGCTGCTGGATCTGGGCGCCCGCGGCTACCTCGAATTCCGCCAGCCCGACAACGACCCGCACCACACGACGGTCCACCTGACGGGCACCGTCCCGACCGGGCTGATCGCTTACGAGAAGCGGGTCTACGAGCGGGTCGTGAAGCTGGCCGTGGACGGCGTGGTGCCCCTGACCGCGATGACGTTCCGCGACGAGAAGGCGGCGAAGTCCTGGTGGAAGGCGCTGCACAGGGAGGTCGTCGCCGACAGTCGGGTGCGCGGCCTGTCGCGCCGCCGATTCGGTCCGGCGATCGTCGTCCTCCTGGTGATCGTGGCCGCTGTCGCCGCAGCCGGGATCACCTACGGCTTCGGTCATTTCGCCATGCGTACGCCGGACAAGCGCGGCAACGACATCGGGGCGACCATCGGGGCGTACGTGATCAGCTTCGCGTTGCTGGCGACGTTCGCCGGACGCTACAACGGGGAGCGGGACACCGCCGCGGGACGGCAGGCCGCGAGCCGATGGATGGGCGTGCGTGACTGGCTGCGCGGGCACGAGGCGTTCGCCGATCTGCCCCCGGCCGCCGTTGGCCTCTGGGATCGCTACCTCGCCTATGGCGCCGCGCTCGGGGCGACCCGCACGGCGAGCACCGTCATCGACATGGGCATGGGCGACCGCACCCGGGTCTGGTCCACCTTCGGCGGCTCGTGGCACCGGGTACGGGTGCGGTATCCGCGCAGTGGACGATACGGGGAGACCGCACCGAGGCTGCTGTTCCGCGGCGTCCTGCTGGCCGTCATCGGCTACGCCATCGCCCGCTATGGTCACGTCGTCGTGGACATCGCGATGCAGATCGACGCGGTGTCGGCCAGCGCCTTCGCCTCGTTCGCCGGCCTCACCTCGGCCCTGATCACCGTCACCGGTGCGCTGCTGGTGGTCAACGGCTGCTATACCGTCGTGCGTACGATCATCGACCTCGCCACGCCGAAGACGATCACCGGTCAGGTCCTCTGGACCGACCTGTGGCGGACGCAGAACTCCAGCAGCGACAACAGCAGCCCACAGCCGATTCTGTACTACCTCGCGGTCGATGACGGCACCAGCGACCGCACCGTGGCGTGGGGGTTGCCGCTGGCGCTGGCGAACAGTTGCGCGACCGGCGACACGATCCAGCTGACCGTCCGGCCCTGGTCCCGGCGCGTCACGGCGATAGGCGTCGTTGAGCGGGGGAGTGGACACGGTCCTCAGCCGGAGGTACCGACCGACAACCTGGTGCTCGCCGCGCTCGACCGGCCCGGCCAGGGCGGCGGCGCGGTCCCGGCCTTGACCCGCAACGGCTCGCTGCTGCAAGCCGAGGAGGTCGCCGGCGCCCTGCAGTGGCCGTCGCCGGTCACCGCCAGGGCGATGATGGGGCCGGGCGGGATCATCGAGTTCTCCGCTCCGGAGGGCCCGATCCTCATGCTGGTCACGGCGCACGGTGTGCTCGGCTCGATGGCGTGGCGGACGGCGAGCCAGGGAACGCCACTGCCCGGCGTCGGCGACGCCGCGTTCACCCGCGGGCCAGCGGCGGCCGCCCGCGTCGACGGCAGCACCGTGCAGGTGGCCCTGCTCCCGGCCGCCAGGGGCCGCGATGCCGCACTGCCGGTCCTGCTCAAGCTAGCGGTGGGGCGGTTGCGGGCATGAGCGAACCGCGCCGAATGGCTTCCGCGCCTCGACTTCCTTGATCGCGTTCTTGGCCAGCTCGAAGGCCTCGGCAACGAGCGGATGACCCGCCCGTCCGGCACGGCGGACAGGCGGGTCACCCCTCGGGTTTGCTGATCGTCAGCGCCGGTAGATCGTGTAGACCGCGCCGTTGGTCAGCGAAAGGACGGCCAGATTGCCGTCCGGGCTGGTCTCGATGTCCGTGACGACGCCGAAGTCCCGGCCGATCAGGAGGCTTTCGCTTTCCGTGATCTCGTGCTTGGCGAGGTTGTCCGCCACCCGGTCTGCCAGCCGAGGGTCGTCGACGGCGATCTTCTGACGGTTGCCGGTCAGGTTGAAGTGGAAGAGGTAGCCCCCGTTGAGGGCGGCCGTCGCGGCACCCATGAACAGATCACCCTGGAACTCTGGCCCGAGCGCACGGCTGTTGAGGAAGCCCATTCCGCCAGGGGCGACCTCCCACCTCCAGCTGAACTCGGGATCGCTGTAGTGCGCCCCGGGAAGCATGAACAGCCTGCCGAGCGCCTCCTGCGGGCTGTCCGCGATGTTGCTGGGCGGCCAGCGTAGTTGCTGGAGGTTCCGCCCGCCGAACGTCGTCTCGATCTCCTTGAACTGGGCGACCCGCTGCACCGGCCCGGCGATTTGGACCCAGCCGCCGTTCATGCCCGGCTCGAGCCGGTTGATCTCGCTGAAGCTGTCGTCGCCGTTCTCCTGGATCCACACATCGCCGGTGGCGGGGTCGACGGCCATGCCGAATCCGTTGCGGTGGCCGTACGAGAAGATCTTCTGCACGGTGGCGCCGACCTCGCCGCCCATGGCCGCGCCGGGCCCGAAGAAGGGGTTGTCGGTCGGCGTCGTGCCGTCGTCGTTGAGGCGCAGGACGACGCCGCTGAGGTGGGCGTCGTCTGGTGCCGGTCCGCCGAACTGGTCGTCGGGCACGGTCGGCCCCGGGCAGGCGGCGGTCGGGCCGCAGGTGAGGTTTTGCAGCTGGCCACGCCGACCAAGGTCGCCCGTGAAGGTGTACAGCTTTCCGTCACGGCCGAAGCTGATCACCCCGCCGTTGTGGTTGGCGCGTGCGGGCTGGCCGGCGTCCTCTTGACGGGCGCGGATCCGGATCAGGTTGCGGTCGAAGGTGAGTGTGCTGCCGTTCCACACGAACCGGTCGACCCGGTTGCCGAGCAGGGGGGTTTCGCTGAGGACGGTGGTGTCGCTGCCGGTCGTGCTCTCCGTCCAGTACAGGTAGACCCCAGGATTCGTCGGGAAGTCCGGGTGCAGGGCGATCCCGAGCAGGCCTCGCTCGGAGCCGGCATTGACGGCGAGGTCCAGCGGTGTGCTGGCGATGGCTCCGTTGACGACGCGCTGGACCCGTCCGGTCGTCTTCTCGAGCACGAACATGTCGTCGTCGCCGATGAAAGCCAGGCCGGTGGGGCTGACCAACCCGGTGGCGGCCGTGTGCACCGCCAGCTTCCGGTCGAGCATCGTCGGTCCGCCCGGCTCGGCGTTCGCTGGGGCACCCGCGGTCATGGACAGTCCGGATGCCGCCAGGGTCAGCATGGCGATGATCGTTCGCGGTTGGCGGCGGGCGCGCGTCGGTGCCACGCTCCCGCCAGGTGATCCATTCGGTGCTTCCATGGTCTGGCGGCGTGGGACGACGGTGCGGCGAGGTCGTGCGTGCATGCCAGGTTCCCTTCCTGCCCGAGTGGTGAAGAGTGTTCCGCGGACGACGTCGACCGGTCGCGAAGCCCGACTGCCGCCGCATGGTGTCGTTCGGTGCAGTGACCCCCTTTGTCCAACGGCGGCGCAGGCGGGCCGTTACGTCCGGACGAACCCGCTGGTGACGGCCGGGCTTCGCGACCACTGGACGCCCGGCCGGGCCCGAGGTCGGCACTCACCGACAGGTCGCCGGAGAAAGGCCAGGACCTCGGGTCCCACCGGAAGGCACGCGCCCCGGCCGCGCTCGGTTCACTCTCGATCGAAAATTTTCGACGGAGGCGACCACGTCACGGCCACCGGTTGCTCCGGCCGGCGTGGAGACATCCGGTTGAGGGTGATCGATGCCGAGCGTGTCGTCGATGCCGTCAAGGTGGCCGGGTGCCTCGACTGCCTGAAACGTCAGCGGCGCCCTGGCCGGGTTGTCAGCTGGGACAGATGCTTGGCGCCACGCCACACGGTGTTGGGGGCGCCAGCCGGATTGAGGCTGAGATTGCCCGCGTCGTCGTGCTCGATGAAGTACCGGTGCGCGCGGAGGTCCTTGAGCGCCGACAGGGTCCGGACCCAGTCGACGTCACCCTTGCCGAGGTCCGCGAAACCGAACCGCCTGCCCGCGTTGGCCGTTCCGGCGGCCGCGACGCGGGGACCGTTGGGGTCCCACCTGATGTCCTTGATGTGGAACATCGGGAACCTGCTCTGGTGCCTGCGCAGGTACTCATAGGGGTCTTCCCCGGCAACAGAGACCCACCCGAGGTCGACCTCGAACTTGACGTAGCGGGGATCGGTTTCCTCGAGGAGGATGTCGAACAGGGGCCGCCCGTTGACGATCGCGAATTCCCGGTCGTGGTTGTGGAAGAAGAACCCGTCAAAGCCGTTCCTTACGGCGTCCTCTCCCCACTCGTTGAACAGGTCCGCCATGGCCCGGAACGAGTCCTCAGTGAACTCGTTGACGATCCCGATCGTGCTTCCGGTCCCCACGATGGGCAGACCGAGCGAGTGCGCTTCCTGGAACAGTTGGGCGCCGGCCCTGCGCCGTCGCCCATGGGTTCGGCGCGTCGAGGCTTCGCGGGCCGAAGTGGTTGCTCGCGACGCGGATGCCCAGCGACTCCGCGATCGAGCGGATCTCCACGGTCGTCTTGTCGTAGTACGTGCCGGCGAGCTCGATCTCCTTCACACCCGCCTCCGCCACGACCTTCAACGTGCCTCCGATCTCGAGGCTGGTCGGTACGAGCGTCCGAACGGTGAAGACCTGCAGCCCGATTCGGTCCTTGGGGATGACATGCGGTCCGCCGTTACCGATGCTCGCCGTAGCGTCATCGCCGGCGGCCGACGCCGGACCTGCGACCGCCGCCAGCGCCGCCGTCGCCGCCGCACCCGCCCCAGCTCCGAACAGCGCCCGGCGACTCCACATCGATGACTCTCCCATCACACATCACTCCTTCCGCGCGGCTCAGGCCTCCTCGACCGAGCGCGATCGCTCAGGGCCGTGGTCGATGAGCATCGACCCGGCGACTCATGGGTTCGGGCAGCGCCAGACGCGCGCCGCCTCGGACGATAAGGCGACGGGAAAACTTTTAACAAGAGGTAGGCAGAAGTCTGGCGAGGCCAATACAAAAGTCGGTGGCCGACCAAGCCAAAGCCTGGCGTCCGGGACGCACAAGTCGCGCCTCGGCCCGTCGTGTGCTTCACTTCGACCGTGCCCCCGCCCGCAGCCGCGCCACCTGCGTCCGTCCACCGTGGCGCGGTCGCCGCCGGCGCGTACACCGGACCTGGCTCGGGCGTCCCCGGCGCCGGCGAACTGCTCCAACTCCTTCGTGACGGGCAGCCCCGGACCCGCGCTGAGCTGGCCAAACTCGCCGGGCTGACCCGGTCCACAGTGAGCGCCCGCATCGACGCCCTGCTCGCGAGCGGTCTGCTCGCACCCTCCGGCGAGGCGGCCTCGACAGGCGGTCGCCCGCCGGCCCGGTTCGCCTTCAACCCGCAGGCTCGCGTCGCCGTCGGCGCCGACCTCGGGGCGACGCACGGCAACATCGCGCTCACCGATCTCACCGGTCAACCGCTGTCCGAGGTCGCCGAGCGCGTCGACATCTCGGCAGGGCCGGTCACGGTCCTCGACTGGGTCGTCGAGACGACCCGACGGCTCCTCGACGAGGCGGGTCGGCAGCTCGACGACCTCGTCGGCATCGGGATCGGCCTGCCGGGCCCGGTCGAGCACTCGAGCGGCCGGCCGATGCGCCCACCGATCATGCCGGGCTGGGACGGCTACGACGTGCCCGGACACGTGCGGCGCCACTGGGACGTGCCAGTCCTCGTCGACAACGACGTCAACATCATGGCCCTCGGCGAGCACGCGATGGCCCACCCGGAGGTCGAGCACCTCCTGTTCGTCAAGGTCGCCACCGGGATCGGCGCCGGAATCATCAGTGGTCGGCGCCTGCACCGCGGCGCGGTCGGGGCGGCCGGCGACCTCGGTCACGTGGCGACCCCGCACGCCGTCGACGTCCTCTGCACATGCGGCAACACCGGGTGTCTGGAGGCCGTCGCGAGTGGCCGCGCGATCATCAGGGAGCTTGCCGCAGCCGGGGTCCCGGCGATGACGAACAGCGACGTCGTCGGCCTGGTCAGCGGCGGCAACATTGCTGCCGCACAGGCGGTCCGTCAGGCCGGACGCACGATCGGCGAGGTCCTCGCGACGTGCGTGAGTCTGCTCAACCCCGATCTGGTCGTCATCGGAGGTTCACTCGTCCAGGCCGGCGAGAGCCTCATCGCCGGGGTGCGCGAGGTCGTCTACGGCCGCTCGCTCCCGCTCGCCACCGGCCACCTGCAGATCGTGCCGGCGACGACCGGCATCCAGGCCGGCGTCATCGGCGCGGCGACGATGGTGATCCGGCACGCCCTCGCCGCCGATCGTGTCGACGAGGCACTCGCCAGCGCGTCGTCGGCTCCGCTGGCAGTCGGCGGCTGAGGGCTGACGGCCCCGAATCCGAGGCTTCAGCGCGTTGCACACCGTCCACGATGCTGTCGCGCGTGGGTGTGCCGGGTAGCTCACTCGACCGGTGCGGCCGGCGTAACAGCACGTCGTTGGTCGGCTTCCCCGGTGTTCGGGGTCAGGCTGACGGCTGGCCGAGAAGTCGTTCGATGAGTCGTGGTTCACCGGGCCAGGCGGCCAGGAGCACGTCACGGGGGACTTGCCGGCCGGCGTAGCGCAGGGCCAGGGCGACCACGACGATGTCGTCGAGGGGGCCGATGACGGGCAGGAACTCGGGAATGAGGTCGATGGGGCTGGCCACCCAGAGCCCGGCGATCAGCACGGCGATCTTCGCCCGGCGGGGGACCCGCGGGTCCTTGCGGAGTCGTCGGACGGTGGTGACGCAGTCGGGGATGAAGGCCGCGAGGTCGCGCAGGGTGCCCGGTGGGAGCCGGCGGGCCAGCAGGATCAGCAGCGCCCACGAGGCGAGCAGCAGCGCGATCGCGGTGGCCAGGGCGAGTAGCCAGTCATGCATGGGGGGATTCCTGTCCGAGCGGGGCGTGCACGGCTTGGTAGACGGCGGTGGCGTAGCTGTCGAGCGCCTCGGCGCAGCGCTTTAGGCCGTCTTCGGCTTGGACGCCGGCGGCGACGCCGAAGATGTCGCGGGCCTTGAGTTCGCGGAACCAGCGGCGTAGCCGGTCCAGGCTTTGCTCTTCCTCGTCGAGTTCGGCGACGGTGAGCTTGCCGATGCGTCGCTCCTTGGCGATCTCGGCTTCGTACTTGTCGCACTCGGAGGTGAACTCGGTCCACTCGTCGGCCCGCGCGGTGTTGAACTCGTCGAGCAGGCTGCTCCGGCTGTTGTCGTCGTGCGGGGTGGCGTCGAGCATGAGCATCCGGCCGTCCGCCCGGCGGACCAACTCGGCGACGCGGTCCAGGCCGGTCGCGAACACGGGAGCCGCCGGTGCTGCCCAGACGCCGCCGCTGACCGGGACGGCGCCGACCCGGCGCAGCTCTCGCCAGACCGCTACCCGGTGTCGGGACGGGCCGGCCGGCAGCCGGATCACGGCGACCAGCCAGCCAAGAGAATCGCTCGCCACGTAGGCGAGTGTAACAGCCGCTACATCAACCGAGTCCCCCTGGATCGCGTGCTCACCTGGCGAGCAGCGCGGCCAGGTCGTCGGGCACCGGCATGGGCTGGGTCAGCGGTACCCGGGCGCGGCCCGTGTTGCCCTCCGGGTAACGGCCGGTGGCGGACCCGGGGCCGGCGACGGCGAGCCGGACGACCTGACCGACCGCCTCGACCACGTCGCGCTCGCGCAGCGCGCGGCGCAGCATGGCGGCGTGCACGACCGTGTGCGGCCAGGGCCAGGGCTGGGAGAGGATGTGCGCCCGTTCCGCCGCCCGCCACGCGACCGCCCGGTCGGTGGCGGTGCGGGCCGTGGCCAGTTCGGCGTCGAAGGCGGCCCGGACGGCCGCCGGCATTGTCCGCCTCACCGGTCGCCGCCGGAGCAGCAGGAGTAGCCGGGCCGGCAGCCGCAGGCATCGCCATCCTCGGAAGGCACGGCAGCGGCGGACGCGGCGGCCCCCGGGACGGCGCAGCAGGTGTCCCCGCGCCAGGCTTCGCGGCCTTCCTTGACGGCGACGGCGGCGATGACGAGTGCGGCGATCGGGTCGGCCCAGGACCAGCCGAGCAGGCTGTTGAGGGCGAGTCCGACGAGCAGGACCGCGGACAGGTAGGTGCACAGCAGCGTCTGTTTGGAGTCGGCGACCGCGGTGCGGGAGCCGAGTTCCCGGCCGGCGCGGCGCTGGGCGTACGACAGGCCGGGCATGACGGCCAGGGACAGCGCGGCCAGCACGAGGCCGACGGGGGAGTGGTCGGCGTCGGCGCCGCCGAGCAGGGCGCGGACCGACTCGACGGTGACGTACGCGGCGAGGGCGAAGAACGACACCGCGATGATGCGCAGGGCGGTCTTCTCCCGGGCCTCGGGGTCGCGGCCGGCGAACTGCCAGGCCACTGCCGCGGCGGAGGAGACCTCGATGACCGAGTCGAGGCCGAAGCCGATCAGCGCGGTCGAGGAGGCGATCGTGCCGGCGCTGATCGCCACGACCGCCTCGACCACGTTGTAGGTGATGGTGGCGGCGACGAGCAGTCGCACGCGGCGGGCCAGGACCATCCGCCGGGCCGGCGAGGGGCCGGCCGGGGTCTGGATCAGCGGCAGGGTCATCAGCAGCAGCTCTTCGCGTCGGCGTCGGGGCAGGCGGCCGGATCGACGGCGAGCACCAGACCGAGGAGGTCGCCGAGGGCGTGCGCGAGCCGGGCGTCGGCAAGGTCGTAGCGGGTGCGCCGGCCCTCGGGAGCGGCCACGACCAGGCCGCAGCCGCGCAGGCAGGCCAGGTGGTTGGACAGATTCTGCCGGGTCGTGCCGAGCAGGTCGGCGAGCTGGGCCGGGTAGCCGGGGCCGTCGCGCAGGGCCAGCAGCAGCCGTGCCCGGGTCGGATCGGACAGGGCGTGGCCGAACCGCGCCAGCACCTGCCCGTGGGTCAGCGTCTCCACGCCACCGATAGTACATCAAACGCTGTATCAAACGGCTGGGTCACCGGCCGCAGCATCACGGGGCCGTACCCCGGTTGCGGCTCACCCGGACGATCTGTGCGGGGCGCCATGCACCGCTGTGGTGGACGCGGTATGCGCAGGCTTGCCGCCGACCGTGACGACCAGCACGGCGAGGCAGCCGGTGAGCAGGGTGAACCCGCCGACCAGCAGGTAGGCCCACCGCCGATCGGCGCGGCGCGGCTCGACGGATGGGCGGCGGGGGAGGCTCCCTTCCCGCGCTCGTCTGGGCACCGAGGGAGAGTTCAGCACCGGCCATTTCGGTGGTGGATTCTGCGATCGGGACGCCATGCTGCCTCCGCGTAAGTCGCCGCCGAGACCGGACGACTCGTCGGGGAAGGATCGACGAGCCGTCCGGGCGGAAAGACGCGTCCGCCGCGGCCCTCCACTCCTACCAGGCGATGCATCACCGGGCCGCATACATGGAGCGGTGCGGCCGTCGGCTGCCCACGCTACGACGCGTGCGGCGACCACGGGTATTCGCCGCTGGTGGGAACGCGACGAGGTCAGCGGCCCAGGCTGGCGACCATGCGGCGGCGCATGGGTGGGATCGCCGCGGTCAGACGCAGGACCGTGCGGAAGGTTGCCCGGCCGAGCAGGGTCGAGTTCGCGGCGTTCTGGGCGTTGCGCAGGGACTGCTTCACGGCAGCGAAGCCGTAGCGCAGCATCTCGCGCTCGTACCCGGAGATCGCGGCCGGGAGTGGGACCTCGCCGGCGTGGGCGGCGATCAGCGTGCGTCGGAGCAGGTCGGCGTCGCGCAGCGCGGTGTTCGCGCCGACGCCGGCCATCGGGGTCATGTTGTGGATGGCGTCGCCGAGCAGCGTGACGCGGCCGGTCGGCCAGGGTGTGACCGGGGCGGCGCTCTTCACCCGGATCGCGTGGAGGGTGGCCGGATCGCTTCCGGCGATGAGCCGGTGGAACGCGGGCGACCAGCCACGGATGCGCTCCGTGACGACCTGCTGCAGCGATGCGCCGTCCTGATGTTCCAAGTCCGGCGGGAACCCGTCGGTAGCGTCGGCGAAACCCCAGAACGCGTAGTCGGTGTCGTCGTACGGCGGCGTACCGGAGCGCCCGGCGGCCGGCCGGTCGACGCGATCGTGCTGCCAGACCGCGGTGAAGAGTGAGCCACGGCCACGGGGGACGACGATGTTGGCCCGGGTCCGCAGGGCGGGCGGCAGGTCGGACGCCCGTTCGGGGGCCAACGGATACTTGCCGGCCACCGCGAGCACGCCGGTGTCAAGGCGCTGCGCATGCGGGAGGAGCTGGCCGCGTACGCGGGAATTGGCGCCGTCCGCGCCGATCAGGAGGTCGGCGGTCGCGGTGGTGCCGTCGGCGAAGTGGGCGGTGACCCGCTCGCCGTCGAGCTCATAGCGGTGGAAGTTCCTGCCCAGGTGTACGACGTCGTCGAGCTCGTCGAGCAGGATCTCGCGGAGCCGGATCCGGCTGACGCCGTAGTGGCGGCTGGTGGGGTCGGTGGACGGGTTGATCTCGGCCTCGGTCAACCCGAGTAGCTCCGTGCACTGGTCGGTGAGAAAGCCGAAGCCGCTGTCACCGGTCGAGACGGTGGCCAGGAACGACAGCCACGCGTCCGGGGGAAGGCAGTTGTGCAGGGCGTGCGCGCCGGCCGGGTTGATGTGGATCCGGTAGCCCTGCAGCCAGTCCGTGCGTTCGAGGGTGCGCTCGTAGACGTTGACCTCGATGCCGGCTCGGCGCAGCCCGTGGGCCAGGGCCAGTCCGCCGATCCCGCCGCCGATGATCATCACAGAAAAGCTCGTCATGTCTCCCAGAATCACCCTTGCATCTGACTCTGTCAACCATCTGTTTGATTGATAGGATCAGGAGCATGCCTGAGGAGTCGAGACCTCGTCGTTCCCCGTCCGGTCTGGAGCGGAAACGGGATGCTGAGCGCACCCGGGAGCGGATTCTCGATGCCGCGCTGGTGGAGTTCGGTGAGCACGGTTACGCCGGCGCTCGGGTCAGCGCCATCGCCCGCCGGGCCGGCGTCAACCAGCAGTTGATCTCGTACTACTTCGACGGCAAGGAAGGGCTGTATCGCGCCCTCATCGAACGCTGGCGTGCGTTGAGCGGTGAGCTGAACCGCCCGGACGCTCCGCTGGACGAGGTGGTCGCCGCGTTCCTTCAGGCCGGAACGGCGCAGCGGCACTGGGTCCGGCTGCTGATCTGGCAGGCCCTGGAAGGCGACCGCGAAGAGGGCGCGGAGCAGTATCGCCGGTCCATGGTCGACGACCTGCGCCGACGTCAGGCCGCCGGTGAGATCGCCGAGGACCTCGATCCGGCCTACCTGCAACTGGCCCTCTTCGGCGCGGCGCTCGCGCCGACCCTGCTGGCCCACTTCGCCGAGGACTTCACCGGACTGCCCGTCGACTCTCCCGAGTTTCTCGCCGGGTACGGCGAAGAACTCAAACGCCTCGTCGCGCGGCTGGCCAAGCCCCTGTGACCGATCCGCAAAGGCCGTAGCCGATGAGGAAGCGAACCGTGGCTGACAGCATCTTTCCCGATCCGAGCGTTGTCCATCCGATCCCCGAGCAGCCGCGTGTGGTGCTGCTGAAGCCGTTGGTGACGTCTCCGCTGATCGAGGTCGGAGAGTTCTCCTACTACGACGACCCGGAAGACCCGACCGCCTTCGAGACCCGTAACGTGCTGTATCACTACGGGCCGGAGAAGCTGGTCATCGGGAAGTTCTGTGCGCTGGGCACGGGCGTGCGGTTCATCATGAACGGCGCCAACCACCGGATGGACGGTCCGTCGACCTTTCCTTTCCCCATCATGGCTGGTTCCTGGGCCGAGCACTTCGACCTGATCACCGGCCTGCCCGGACGGGGCGACACCGTGGTGGGCAACGACGTGTGGTTCGGCTACCGCGCCACGGTGATGCCCGGCGTCCGTATCGGCAACGGAGCGATCATCGCCTCCGGTTCGGTGGTGGTGGAGGACGTGCCCGACTACGGCATCGTCGGCGGCAACCCGGCCAGGCTCATCCGTCGCCGCTATGCCGAGGAGGACGTCGCCCGCCTGCTGGCGCTGGCCTGGTGGGACTGGCCGATCGAGCACATCACCGAGCACCTCCGCACGATCATGGCCGGCAGCCTCGACGATCTGGAAGCCGCGAACCCCGGACAGCGGTAGCGGCACGCATCGAGGAGGTCAGCTCGGCCGGCGCCCATGGTTCCATCGTGGTAGGCAGGCAGGACGCGGTCGCCGGCGACCACGTCCCGCCTGCCTGGGGGCCGGTCAGGTGATCGGCAGGTTGTGGAAGGTCAGCAGACCGCTGCCGGTCGCGTTGACGATCCAGGGTCCGGCCCGCAGATGGCTGAGGTAGCTCACTCCCGTCGCGCCGTCGGCGGGCGCGGAGAGGGTCAGCTTCAGCTGGCCGCCGGCGACGTACTCGACATCGGTCACGGTGACCGCGGTCCCGTTGACCCGGAAGTCCGCCGCCGAACCCGGCTCGACCGTCAGCGGGTCGTCGCGGCGCAACTGGATGGTGATCTCCGTGCGCTCGGGGTTCGAGAACGCCGCGGTGCTCGGGTTCGGCGGGGCGACCCCCTCAGCAGGTCCGTGGTAGAGGTCGCGCGCCACCACCGCGAACGTGTGGTCGCCCATCTCCCGGTAGCCCTGCTCCCAGGCGTAGTGGCAGCCGTCGTGGCCCGAGAGGCCGTTGGTCGACAGCAAGGTCACGCCGAGCGTGTCGCCCATCTGCCGCTGCGCCTCCCGCAGTGCGCCGGTGGTGCTGTTGCTGCATGGCGAGGTGCGCACCTGATAGACGAAGTACCGGGTCCCCTCGGCGACGTCGGCTCCCAGCTCAGCTCGCCAGTCGTCGAGCAGCGCGGTGAAACCGGTGACGTGTACGGCCGCTTGGTCGTTGTCGGATTCGCCCTGATACCAGAGCAGCCCGCGGACGTCGCCCAGCACCCCGGCGCCTACCAGGCGTTGCCGCAGCCGGCCGTAGTTGGTGCGGATGTCGTCCGGGTCCGCGTCATTGCGCTGGAAGAACGAGATCGGCTGGCCGCCGTGGGCGCCGTTGAGGATGGCCACCGGGACCTGATAGGTGTCCACGATGCGCCGGGCCATGCGGATGCCCCACTGCCCGATCGAGCCGGGCTGGTTGGTGACCTCGCTGCCGGCGTAGTTCCAGCGGCGGTCCGCCGCCGACAGGACCGGATCGGCCGTGGGAGACCCGTAGCTGCGAATGAACGGCGACTCCTCGCCGGCGGAGGAGCCCTGGTAGGTCGCCGCCACGGCGTTGGACTGACCCTGGATGACGTAGACGTCGCCGGCCAGGATGCCTTCCCATCCGGCCACCCGGCGGGTCACCTGGGCGCCCAGCGCGCGTAGCGCGAACCGGTAGTCGCGCAAGGTGGCGTCGATGCGGGGGCGGAACGAGAAGTCGCGCCGGTCGGTGACCGGGGCCGTGTAGGTCCACTCGTCGTCGCCGCTGGTGACCGTGAGCTGAACTGCCTTGACCCGCGGGTCGGTGACTGCTCCGGCCACCGGCACGGTGGCGCCGTTCGCGGCGTCCCGGGGATACAACTGGCGGTCCTGCGGGTGCTGGTTCAAGGTCAGCACGGAGGACCGGGCGTAGACGGTCAGCCGCCGTTGGGTGAACGTGCCGGCGTTGCCGGCGAACGTCCAGTCCGGGTGACCGATTGGCGCAGAGCCGATGCCGAGCGAGAGCGCCGCGCCGGTGGACGTGAAGGTGTTGACCGCCAGTACCGTGCGCGGCGCGTCCGGCGAGGGGCGGCTGGCGCCGACCTGGTGCACCTGGAACGACCCGTACCCGCCGGAGGCGTTGACGGTGTCGTCGGCATCGTAGCTGGTGGACGAGGCACCGGAGATCTGCCGGGACGAGCCCGTGCTGTAGGTGTTGGGCCACATCTCCAGATAGCCGGCCAGGCCGGTGCCCGTGGTGACGCCGGGAACGTTGGAGGCCACGTCCAGGTCGTTCACCCGCTGACGGGTGATCTCCCCGGTGCGGGTCGGCAGGCCGAGGCGGTGCGCGTCCGCGGTGAAGGGCTCCATGGCCGTCCAGACCCACTGCGGGCCCGTCACGCCGTCCAGCTCGAGGCAGTAGCCGACCCGGTCGAAGCCGGCCGCCACCGCGTCGGTGCGGTCGAAGGTGTACGGCGGGGTCTGGTTGAGCCAACTCGCCCGGGTCGGCAGGTCGATCGAGAGGACAGGGGTGAAATCGGCCGTGCCGTCGACGTTCGCGGAGCAGGCCGTGTCGTCGACCGCCCGGTCGACAGCGAGCGTCGGACTGGCGGCGGCCGCCGGTCCGGACACCACCGCGATCGAGGACAGCAGCAGTAGGCCGGCCGCAACGAGGGCGACGCCGCGCAGTCGTGGCGCCGCATCGCGGAGCCCGGGGGAGAAGTGTGGACGGGGCATGACTCGTACCTCCAGCAAGGTCGTAGTTCGCGCCGCCGGAACGACGTGCCCCATGACTAGCAGCGGACATTTATGCGTCGCAATGTCATTGCGGTGAATGGTTGGATCCTCGCGACGGAGGCGCCCTCTGGGGCGACCAGCGGGCGACCGGCTACGTCCACAGGGGCCTGCCTTGCCCGGATGGCTCCCGGGTGCCTGCGGTCTGCTGCCGCAATGGACGCGATGGCCGCTGCCTCGGCGCTTGTGCAACGATCGTCGGGCGTCATGCCGACCTGCCGTCCGGCCGGTTGGCCCACGTACGGCCTTGCGCTGGCACGGGAAGGTGCCACACCTCGTATCCCTTGGAGAGCTTGATGTTCCGCTCCCCGGCTCGGGTGTTCGCCGCGCTGAACGCGGTGCGACCACCCGATCAGGCGGTCCCGATCATGGGCAAGGCGCTCGTGCTCGGTGGCAGCGTCGCCGGGTTGCTGGCCGCCCGGGTGTTGTCCGACCACGCGGAGAGCGTCGTCATCATCGACCGGGACGACCTGCAGGCGTCCGGCGAGCGGCCCGGTGTGCCGCAGGGGACCCAACTGCACGCGCTGCTGCCCGGCGGCTTCCTCCAGCTCGAGCGGCTGTTCCCGGGATTCCGCGAACAGGCACTGGCCCAAGGCGCGATCGAGGCTCCACCGGCGGCCAGGCGCAACTACCTCGACGGCCGCCGGAAGGTTGTCGTACCCGATGACGCCGACAGCTTGGCGGGGAGCCGGCCGCTGCTGGAAGGGCTGATCCGTCAGCAGGTGCTGCGGCTGCCCAACGTCAAGGCAGTCAACGCCCGCGCCACGGGTCTCGTCTGCGACGGCGCCGTGACCACCGGGGTCCGCTGTGACGTCGGCGGAATGCCGGGCGTCGAGTCCGGTGATCTCGTGGTGGACGCGATGGGGCGGTCGAGCAGGCTGTCCGAGTGGCTGGAGCAGGCCGGCTGGGAACGGCCCGTCGCGCGGCGGATGCCCGTGCACCTGAACTACGCCACCGCCCTGTTCCGACGCCGTGAGGCGAACCCGGAACTCGCGGTCGTCCTGGCCCTGCACAGTCCGGGGATGTCGTCGGACGTGGCCGGCGCGGCGTTCTTCGCGGTCGAGGATGGCCGGTGGATGGCCATGATGGCCGGTTACGGCGAGAATCGCCCGGGGCGGACCGCGGACGACTTCGTACGCCGGCTGCGGGAGCAGTTCCCACCGGAGTTCGGCGAGGTCGCCGGGGGCGAACTGCTCGGCGACGTCCAGACCTACCGTCATGCGGACAGCCGGCGACGGGATTTTCATGCGCTGAAGCGGTTTCCGGCCGGGGTCGTCAGCGTCGGTGATGCGGTCGCGTCGTTCAACCCCGTGTACGGGCAGGGGATGACCGCGGCCGCCCTGCACGCTGCCTGCCTGTCGGCGTACCTGCGGTCGAGCCCGGATCTGGGCGCGCCCGCGCGCCGGTTCTTCGCCCTGCAGAAGGTGGTGGTCGACGCCGCCTGGTCGACGTCGACCTCCGCCGACCTGGCGCTGCCGCACGTCAACGGGCCCTACCCGCGTGGGTACCGGTTCTCCAGCTGGGTGAGCCGGCAGATCGTCACGGCGACCGTCACGGACGTGACGACCGCGCGGCGGTTCAACGAGGTCGTTTCCATGCGGGCACACCCACGGTCGCTGGCCACACCCGGCGTGATACTCGGTGCCCTGCGCGCGAGCCGGCGGGCACGTTGATCCGGTCCGGCTAAAGCTCGGCCGCCTTGTCCAACGCCGCCAGGAAGTCGTCCACCAGGTCGGCGGTGTCCTCGATGCCGGTGGAGACGCGGACCAGCCCGTCCCCGATACCGCTGGCGGCCAGCTGCTCGGCGTCCACGATTCCCGCCCACATCGACCTCGGGTGCACCACCAGGGTGCTGACGCTGCCCAGGCTGGCCGCGCGCTTGGCCAGCCCCAGCCCGGCCAGCAGCGCGGCGGCGCCCGCCCGGCCAGCCTTCAGGTCGATGCTGAGCACCCCGCCGAAGCCGGTCATCTGCCGGCGGGCCAGCGCGTGCTGGGGATGCGACGGCAGTCCCGGGTAGCGGACCCGCGCCACCGCCGGGTGACCCTCCAAGACCCGGGCCAGGGTGGCGGCGTTGCTGTTGTGCCGCTCGACCCGCAGCGGCAGCGTACGGATGCCGCGTAGCAGGAGCCAGGCGTCGACCGGGCCGAGGGTGCTGCCCGTGACGATCGCGGTCTGCCACACCCGCTCGATCAGTTCGGCGGCGCCGACGACCACTCCCGCCGAAACGTCGGAGTGGCCGCCGAGGAACTTGGTGCCGCTGTGCCAGACCAGGTCCGCTCCGGCGCTCATCGGACGCTGGTTCACCGGGGTGGCGAAGGTGTTGTCGACCACCACGAGCGCGCCCGCCGCATGGGCCAACTCCACGACGGCCCTCAGGTCGGTCAGCTCCAGCAGCGGATTGCTGGGCGTCTCGACCAGCACCAGCCGGGTCTGCGGGCGCATGGCTCGTTCGAACGCCCCGAGGTCGGTCTGGTCGACCTGGGTGCAGGAGACCCCGAAGCGGGGCAGCAGTCCGGTGGTGAGTGAGGTGGTGCCGCCGTATGTGCTGCGCTGCACCACCACGTGGTCGCCGGCGGAGAGCAGGGCCAGCGCGACGGTGCTGATCGCGCCCATTCCCGAGGCGGTGACCAGACCCGTCTCCGCGCCTTCCAGTTCGGCGACCACGGCGGCCACCTGCGCGTGGTTGGGGTTGCCGTACCGGGTGTAGAAGGTGCTGCCCCGGGTCTCGGTGGCGATCGCGGTGAACCGCTCGTCGGACTCGGCACTGAAGGTCGCGCTCTGCACAATCGGCGGCGCCACCGCCCCACCGGGGTTCAGGCCGTCGTCGCCGTGCACGGCAGTGGTGCTGAGGCCGGTCAACGGTGCTCCTCTCGATAGCCGGGAACGGCCGACCGGGCCGGCCCGGGCCGGCCCGGTCGGCCGCTGATCAGGGGTCAGGCGGAACGGGCCACCCGGTCCACCAGCGCACCGTAGCTGCCCAGCGTCACGAACTCGGGCAGGGTGAGGTCGCTGCCGTGGCGCTGTCGCAGCACGGTGACCAGCCGCAGGGCGCGCAGCGAGTCCCCGCCGGCGGCCAGGAAGTCGGTCCCCGGGTCGCTCGGCGCGATGCCGAGCACCTCCTGCCAGGCCGCCGCCACCCGGGCCGCCCACCTGGTCCGCGCGTCGTCGTCGAGCGCTGGTGCGACGGCGGGTAGCGGTGCGGCCGGGTCGGCGGCCAGCAGGCGGCGGAAGCCGTCGGCGAAGGTGTCGACGCGGTCTGCCGGGACGTGCCGGTGGTCGTACTGGACGGTGAGGGCGAGGCGGCCGGTGTCGGCGTCCAGTGCGGCGTCGACGGCGAGGCTGAACGCCACGTCCACCGTGCTGCCCCGACTGTCCACGATGCGACTGCCGCCATCGGCCGGCCCGTTCGGGAAGTGGGTCCAGTTGAAGAAGTGGTCGAAGCGGGGGCCGGCCCCGCCGGCGCGGACTATCTCGGCGAGCGGGAAGCGGTGGTGCGCCATCAGCTCCCGCTCGGCCCGCCACACCTCGGCGGCCAGGTCGGCCAGGGACCGGGCGCCCAGCTGCACGCTCACCGGCAGGGTGTTGAGGAACAGGCCGAGGGTGGCATCGCTGCCGTCCCCCTCCGGCCGGCCGCCGACCACCAGGCCGCTGACCACGTCGTTGCGGCCGGCCAGCTCGCCGATCAGGCGCAGGTGGATGGCGAGCAGCCAGGACTTCACCGGCACGCCGGCCGCCTGCGAGGCCTCGGTGACCACGTCGGTCGTGCCGACCCTGAGCGGCACGCGCCGGGTGGTGGTGGTCCGCGGGCCCGGGCCGCCGAGCAGCAGCGGCGGCACCGCGCCGGGGCCGTCCAGCCAGAACCGGCGGGTGACCGGGTCCGCCAGGGCATCCCGCTCGGCCGCCACGTACTCCCGGAACGGCAGGCCGGGGCGGGCCGGGCGGGCGCTGCCGGCCCGCTCCCGGTCGTACGCGGCGAGCAGGTCGGTAAGGAACAGGTGCAGGCTCCAGCCGTCGAGGATGGCGTGGTACTCGGCGACGATCAGGGTGAACCCGTCGGCGTCCTCGCGGACGGCGTGCAGCCGCAGCAGCGGCGGGCGGGCCCAGTCGAAGGGGCGTACCCGCTCTTCCGCCACCAGCTCGTCAACCCGCTCGCGGCGGGCCTGCGGGTCGGCGTCGGCCAGGTCCGTCACCGGCACCTCGACCGGCACGTCCGCGTGCACGAGCTGCAACGGCTCCGAGTACGCGCCCAGCGCGAACCCGGTCCGCAGCACCGGGTGGGCGGCCACCAGGCCGGCCAGCGCGCGGCGCAGTGCCGCCGCGTCCAGCGGCGCCGCGATCCGGTGCGCGGTGACGTTGTGGTACATCGCCGGGTCGCCGGTCAGCTCGCAGTGGTAGACCATGCCCTGCTGCAGGGCGGTCATCGGGTACGCGTCGGTGAGCCCGGCGGGCAGCAGCTCCCGGTCGGCGGCGGCGACCAGTGCGAAGCGCTCCGCTTCCTCGGCCGCGCCGGAAGCCGTGGGCTCGGCGGAGGCCCCGTCGAGGGTGATCTGCCCGTGCGTGACGAGCTCCCTGATCGACTGGTAGGTGAAGATGTCGCCGAGCCGGAAGGAGAGCCCCCGCTTGTTCGCCGCGACCTGCATCTGGATGCTGCGGATGGAGTCGCCGCCGAGAGCGAAGAAACTGTCGGTCACGCCGAAGTTCGCCACCCCGAGGACCTCGCGCCACGCCTCGACCAGGATCTCCTCGGCCCGGTTGGCGGGCGTCACCGCCGCGCTGTCGCGAGGCCGGTCGAGGCGGGGTGCGGGCAGCGCCGCCCGGTCGAGCTTGCCGTTGCGGGTCAGCGGCAGCTCGTCGAGGAACACCACGGCGGCCGGGAGTAGGTGGGCCGGCAGCCGGTCGGCCAGCCAGCCGGCCAGGCGCTCCGCCAGCGGGCCGGCCGCCGGCCCGGCCGGGACGACCACCGGCGGGCGCGGATCGGCGGCGTACTCCGGGCGCACGGCGTGCAGGGTGTGCCGGTCGGTGCCGACGAGCAGGTCGTCCTGCCGGGTGAGCACGTCGAAGCCGTGGCCCTCGAAGAACGCGACCAGCTCGGCCAGCCGGCCTTCGGTGTCGGTGCCGGCCGCGTCGTGGACCTCCATGGCGACCTGCGCGATCCGCGGCCAGTGCCGGTCCGCCAGCCCGGCGAGCACGTCCGCCTCGGCGCGCTGCACGTCGATCTTCAGCAGGTCGATCCGCTGCGGGCCGATCTCGTCGAGCACGGCCGACAGCGGCCGGACCGGCACCGTGAGCTCCTGGCCGGCGAAGCGTTCCGCCAGCAGTTCGTCGACCCGGCCGAGGAGGACGTCGCGCTCGTCGGCGCCGGCGTCCCGCTCGTTGGCGAGGTACCGCTTGATCACCGACACCTCGGCGGCCGGGTTGGCGTACGCGGCGTGGCCGGACATCATCGAGTAGCCGGGGTAGTAGGTGAAGGACACCTCCCCGGCCGTCCGGGACAGCCCGAACCCGTGCACCGTGGCCGGTATGCCGAACTCGGCGACGTTGCGCCGTAGCACGTCGGCGACCGACGGCACCGGTTCGAACGCGTGGATCGCCGCGTCCGGGCAGACGGTGTGGACGAACAGCGAGAACATGCCGATGTTCGCGCCCACGTCAAGCACGGTCGCCCCGGGCCGCAGCACGATACCGTCGCGCAGGTAGACCTGCTGGACGAAGATCTCGTCGTACAGGTAGCGGGTCTCGTGCAGGTTGATCCCGGCGATCCGCTCGACGTCGACGGCTGCGGTCCCGGTTGGGCGGCCCGGCCGGACGTAGGCGACGAGCCGGTCGCCGTGCCCGTCGTCGTCGCGGGCCACCACGGCGGCGTCGGCGACCTCCGGGTGCTCGCGCAGGACGGTGGCGACCTCGCCCGGCTCCACCCGGAAACCGTGGATCTTCACCTGGTCGTCCAGGCGGCCCAGGTAGCGCAGCCGCCGGTCGGCGTCGAAGCGGACCCGGTCGCCGGTGCGGTACACCCGTTCGGTCCGGCCGGACGGCAGCGCCACCGGCACGAACCGCCGTGCGGTGGCGTCCGGGTCGCCGAGGTACCCGTCGGCGAGCTGCGGCCCGCTGACGCAGAGTTCCCCGGCCGCGCCCGGCGGCACCGGCCGCAGCTGCCCGTCGAGCACCCAGACCGCGACGCCGGGCAGCGGCCGGCCGATGGTCGGGGCGTCCCCGGCGCGTATCTGAGCCGCGCTGGTGTCCACCGTGCACTCAGTCGGGCCGTAGAGGTTGACCGCGCGGACGTCGGGCAGCGCCGCCACCGTCTCCCACAGGTCCGGCGCGATGGCCTCGCCACCGAGCAGCAGCAGGCCGGGCAGTCGGGTGTCGCCCGCCCCGGCGAGCAGGATGCGCAGCTGGGCGGGGGTCAGGTCGAGCACGTCGACGTCGTGGTCGGCGAGCGCGGCGGCCAGCGCGGCCCCGTCCCGCCGGACGTCCTCGGGGACCAGGTAGAGGCTGCGGCCGTGGCCGAGCTGCACGAGCTGCTTGATCGAGGCGTCGAAGGTGAGCGGAGCGTTCACCGCCACCCGCAGCCCGGGCCGGCTGCCCGCGTACACCGTCCGCTCCAGGGCATCGGCCAGGTGCGCGGCGGCGCCGTGCGAGACCTGCACCGGGCGGGGCGTGCCGGTGGAGCCGGAGGTGAAGATCACGTACGCCGGGTCGGCCGGGGCCAGCACGGCGGCGGGCGGCTGGCCGCCGGCCGCGGCGAGCTCGTCGACCGGCACGGTCGCCGGGCCGCCGACGCCGACGACGACCTGTGCGCCGACCGCGCGGACCTGGGCGGCGAGGCGCTGCGCCGGGGCGTCCGGGTCCAGCGGGACGAACACCGCCCCGGCCCGCAGCACGCCGAGGAACGCCACGACGGTGTCCCGCGACCGGGCGGCCAGCACCCCGACCGGGGTGCCGGACAGTCCCCGCGCGGCCAGCGCGCCGGCCACCCGCGTGGCCCGTTCGTGCAGCTCACCGACGGTGTACGCGCCGTCCGTGGCGACCACCGCCGCGGCGTCGGGGTCCATGCCAGCCAGGCCCGCGTCGAGCAGGTCGACGAGGGTTCGCCCCGGCGTCTCGGTGGTGCTCCCGGCCGCGTCGGCCAGCCAGCGGGCCGCCCCGTCGCCGAGTACAGCCAGTGGGGCGGCGGCGGTGAGCGCGGCGGGCAGGGTCCGCAGGATCGCCAGCAGTGCGTCGAGCAGCCACTGCCCGCCGACCACCCGCAGGGTGACCTGGTCGCCGGCGGTCAGGGCGGTGAGCTGCGGGCCGTCGGCCGGCGGCGGGTCGGCCACCGCCACGGCGGCGCCGTCGAGGCCGGCCACGGTGGCCGGGTCCACGGTGGGCAGCACCGCGAACCCGGCGACCGCCTCGGACTGCTCGTCCACCGGTTCGACCAGGTGGAACGTGTCGTCGGCGGCGGTCTCGGCGGCGTGGACGCAGGCCAGCAGGTCGGCGGGGGCGGCGGGCAGCGGCAGGGCCAGCCGGAGCGGGCCGTAGCCACCCAGTGGTCCGACCACCTCGGCGGTGCCGGCGGCCTGGCGGCCGTCGCTCCACCGGGCCAGCACCAGGTCCGCCTCATCGGCCCCGTCCGGCGCCTCGGCACGGCGGGAGACCGCGAGGGCCCAGGCGGCGAGGAGCACGGTGGCCGGCTCGACATTCGCGGACCGGGCGGCATCGGCCAGGGCAGCGGCGGGCACCGTCGCGGTGACCACCGCCGTCGGGTCGTCGCCGTGCGGGGTGACCAGCCGCGCGGCCGGGGTGGTGGGCGCGGCGGCCGGGTTCTGCTCCCGTTCCTCGAGTTGCCACTCGGCGACGTCGAGGAACTGCAGGGCCTCCGGGGCGTCCGGCAGCGCCTCGCCGGCGTAGGCCCGGGCCAGGTCGGCGAGGACCAGCCGAAGGCTGGCCGGGTCGGCGATCAGCGGGGTAGCGGTCAACTCCAGGACGTCGTCGGTGAGGGTGACGGACAGGTCGCCCTGGGCGCCGATCACCACGGCGCGGTTGTCGTCCACGTCCTGCAACGGCACCCGCAGGCCGGGGTGGTGCACCAGGGTCAGCCGTAGCGCCTCGTGCCGGGCCACCACCGTGTCGACGGCGGCCTGCAACCGCGCCCGGTCCAGCGGCCGGTGCAGCCGGACCCGGGCCCGGATCAGGTCCTGCTTCCCGGACCAGGCCAGGCGCTGGATCGGCGACAGACGGTATCCGTTCACAATTCGCTCCGGTTGACATAGAGGTCGGACATGGCGACGAGGATCTCCCGGTCGCCGCTGAAGGGTTCCCGGCCGTGGGTGGCCAGGAAGTTGTCCACGACCAGCACGTCGCCGCGCTGCCAGGGCACCGAGACGGCGTGCTGCCGGTACAGCTCGCGGATGCCGGTGACCACCTCGTCGGGGATCGGCTCGCCGTCGCCGTAGTACGCGTTGCGGGGCAGCCCGTCCGGGCCGTACTCGCGCAGCAGCGCGCCCGACACCTCCGCCGGCATGTTGGACACGTGGAACAGGTGGGCGTGGTTGAACCAGACCATCTCTCCGGTACGCGGGTGTGTGGCGACCGCCTGCCGCCGGGCCCGGGTGCGCAGCCCGTCCCCACCCAGCCAGGTGAACTCCGTCGCCGAGGCGGTGCAGTACGCCTCCACCTCCGCCCGGTCGGTGGTCTGGAACGCCTCCTGCCAGGGCAGGTCCAGGTGCGGGCCGTAGTTGCGCACGTAGCAGACGCCGGAGCGCAGGAACCGCTCCCGCACGTCGGCGGGGATCAACGGGGTGATGACCCGCTCGCTGGCCAGCGGGGTGGCCCCGCCGTCGCCGGTGGCCGGCTGCGCGCACCAGAAGTAGAGGTAGGTGGGCCAGTTGTGCGAGTACGACATCTCGTGGTGTAGCGGGATCCACTGCTCGGCGTTGAACTCGGTGGAGGTGAACACCCGGTCGGCGACCTCGTGGCGGGGGGCGGCCCGCTCCAAATAGCCGAGCAGGTCCGGGCTGACCGCCCGGGCGGCCTGGCTGAAGTCGTCGGCGGTGCCCACCTCGAAGCCGCGGAAGAACACGGCCCCGTAGCGGTCCAGGTCCGGCAGCAGCTCCTCGCGCCGGCCGGCGAGCCAGCCGGCCAGGTCGAGGTCGGGCACGGTGGCCTCGACGAGCAGCACGAACTCCTCGTCCACGAGCACCCGCCGGGACACCGGCGAGGCGACCGTGCTGATACCGCGACGACGCGGCCCCGGCCCGCTCACGGCAGCACCTTTCGTTCGCGGCTGCGGGGCTCGCAGACCCGGCTCACTCCTCGCGCTCACGGCGCCACCTTTCGTTCGCGGCTGCGGGGCTCGCAGGCCCGGCTCACTCCTCGCGCTCACGGCCGGTCTCCCGTCGTGGCCGTGCCGGAGCGGAGCGCCTCGGTCAGCTCGGGCGCGGCGACCGGGTCGGACATCGCGGTGAGGATCCGTCGGGGCGGGGTGAACGGCTCCCGGGCGTGCGCGGCGAGCATGTTCTCCACCAGCAGCACGTCGCCGCGCCGCCACTCGAAGGAGCGGGTCTCGGCGGCGTACGCCGCCCGCAGCTCGGCCAGCACCTCGTCGGGGATGGGCGTGCCGTCCCCGTACGCGGTCTGGTAGGGCAGGTCCTCCTCGTCGAGGGCGGCCCGCAGGCCGGCGCCGACGTCCTCGGGCAGGGAGGTGACGTGGAAGAACAGCGCGTGGTTGAACCAGGTCCGCTCTCCGGTGACCGGGTGGCGGCGTACCGCCGGGCGGACCTGCCGGGTCCGCAGCTGCTGGTCGCTGACCCATTCCACGTCGATCAGCGCCCGGGCGCAGTACGCCTCGACGTCCTCGCGCCGCTCGGTCTGGAACGCGGTCTGCCAGGAGAGGCTGATGCCGGGCAGGTAGTTGCGCCGGTAGAGCACCCCGCGCCGTTCGAACTCGGCGACCGTCTCTGGGCGGAGCCGGGCGAGCACCCGGCGGCTGTCGGCCAGCGGAGTGCGCCCGCCGGCGGCCGGCGCCACCTCGCAGTGGAACACGATGCGCAGCGGCCAGTTCACCGTGTACGACTGCTCGTTGTGCAGCACGATCGGCTGGTCGGCGGGGTGCTCGGTGGAGGTGTACACCCCCTCGGTGACCTTGCTGCGCGGCGAGGAGCGTTCGCCGTAGGAGAGCACGTCGCCGGAGACGGCGGCCATCACGGTGCGGAAGTCGTCCGGGCCGGCCACGGCGAAGCCGCGGAACAGCACGGCTCCGGCCCGGCGGGCCAGTTCGTCGACGTCGTCGCGGTGGCCGGCTAGCCAGCCGGCCAGGTCGATGTCGGGCACGTTGGCCTGCACCAGTGCCGGCAGCGGGCCACCGGGCCAGTCGGGCCGCACGTCCACCAGGTTCCGGTCGCGGCCGCGACGGGGGATGGTCCGCGCGACCCGGGTCTGCTCACTCATCTTTCGCTCCAAAGGTGTCGGCGCAGTCGGCCAGACTGCGCCGGGGGTCGGCGGCGGCGGTACGCAGCAGCGCGGTGAACCGCCGGTGCCACGCGACCACTCCGTCGTGGTCGAACAGGTCGGTGCGGTAGGTCCAGAGCGCCTCCAGCCCGTCCCGCCGCTCGTCGAGCCAGAGGGTCAGGTCGAGCCGGGCGGTGTCCGGGGTCAGTTCCACGCCGGTGAACTCCCCGGCCGCGCCGTGATGCCGGGCCGGCGGGGCGTTCTGCACGCCGAAGGCCACCTGGACGAGGGGGTTGCGGTGCGGCCGGCGGGTGGGCCGCAGCCGCTCCACCAGCAGGTCGAAGGGGACGTCCTGGTGGGCCGCGGCGAACAGGGTGACCCGGCGGGCCTCGTCGAGCAGGTCGGCGAAGTGGCGGTCGGGGGCGGGCCGCAGCCGCAGCGGCAGGGTGTTGACGTAGCAGCCGACGCTCTGCTCGGCGGCGACGCTGGTCCGGCCGGCGAACGCGACGCCGACCAGCAGGTCGTGTCGGCCGGTGGCGGTGCCGAGCAGGGCGGCGAAGGCGGCCAGCCCGACCATGTGCAGACTGACCCGCTCGGCCCGGGCCAGGTTTCGCACCGCTTGGGCGGTGGCGGTGTCCACGGTGGTCCGCAGCGCGGCACCCGACGGCGGGCCGTCGCCGGGTCGCGCGGCGGGCGGCGGCAGATCCGGCCGGGCCGGGACGGCGGATCGGTCGAGCCGGCCCAGGCGGGGCGGGGCCGAGGGAAGGTCGAGCAGGTCCGGTGCATCGCGTACTTCATCCAGCACGTCGGCCACCGCCTGCCGCCCGGCCGGTCCGGCCAGCCAGTCCCGCTCGATCAGGGCGAGCGCCGCTGGGTCGACTGCCATGGGTTCGGTCGCCGCCGTGGCCGGGTCCGCCTCGGCGTCGTACGCGCGGGCCAGGTCCCGCACGATCACCCCGAAGGACCAGTCGTCGCAGACGATGTGGTGGACGACCAGCAGCAGCGCCACCGCGTGGCCGGTGTCGTCCGGCACCAGCTGGGCGCGCAGCAGTGGACCGGCGGCCAGGTCCATCGGTGACCGGGTGGCTGCGGCGGCGAGCCGGGTGAGGCGGTCGTCGAGCGGCGCGCCCGCGTCGGGCGGCGCGACGACCGGTGCCACCTCCGGGGTGGGGTGGAGGTGCTGCACCGGCCCGTCGGGTCCGGAGGGGAACGTCGTGCGCAGGGCCGGATGCCGGTCGACCACTCGACGCAGCGCCCGGGCCAGCCGGTCCGGGTCCAGCGGCGTGGCGAACCGGATCGCGAAGGCGAGCAGGTAGGAGGTGTCGTCCGGGTTGAGTTGGTGCAGGAACCAGAGCCGGGTCTGCGCGGCGGACAGCGGGGCGGGGCCGGTCGGCGCCGGGGCGGCCGGCGCGCTGGCCGGCGGCGGGTCGGTGGTCAGCCCGTCGAGGTGGTCGGCCAGCGCGGCGAGGGTCGGGTGGGTGAAGAGGTCGGCGGGTCGGACCGGCCGGCCGGTCGCGGCGGCGAGCCGGGTGGCGCAGCGGACCGCGAGCAGGGAGTCGCCGCCGAGGGCGAGGAAGTCGCTGTCGGCGCCGGTGACGGGTACGCCGAGCACCTCGCGCCAGACGGCGGCCACCGCGCCGGCCGTCCCGGGCAGCGGTCCGGTGTCGGGTGCGGTGTCGTCGCCGAGGGTGGGGGCGGGCAGGGCGGCGCGGTCCACCTTGCCGTTGGGCAGGGTGGGCAGCCGGTCCAGCCAGACCAGGGTCGCGGGGACCAGGGGCGCGGGCAGCACCTCGGCCAGCCGGGCGCGTACGTCGTCGCGTCGCTCGCCGACCAGGTAGCCGACGAGCAGCGGATCACCGCTCGGTCCTTCCCGTACGGCGGCGGTCGCTTCGCGGACCCCGGGCAGGGCGGCGAGGCGGGCGGAGACCTCGCCCAGCTCGATCCGGTAGCCCCGCAGCTTCACCTGGTCGTCGAGCCGACCCAGGTACGCCAGCTGCCCGTCCGGTCGCAGCCGGACCCGGTCGCCGGTGCGGTACATCCGCTCGCCGGGCCGGAACGGGTCGGGCAGGAACCGGGCCCGGGTCTCCTCCGGCCGGTCGAGGTAGCCGCGGGCCAGGCCCGCCCCGGCCAGGTAGAGCTCGCCCGGATCGCCCGGCTGGACCGGCTGCCCGTCCGGGTCGAGGACGTAGGCGCGGGTCTGCGGCAGCGGGCGGCCGATCGGCGGGTCTCCGCTGTCCGGTGGCACCTCCGCCCAGGTGGAGTAGGTGGTGTCCTCGGACGGGCCGTAGAGGTTGCACAGCCGGCGTACGTGCGGGCGGGACCACACCCGGGCGGCCAGCGCGGCGGTGAGCGGCTCGCCGGCCAGGCAGACGGTGCGCACGCTCCGCGGTAGGGCGCCGGCGGTGAGCAGTTCGCCCATCGCGGAGGGGACGGTGTTGACCAGGGTGACGGGCAGCCGGTCCGCCCCGGGGGCGGCGAGGGCCAGCACGTTGTCGACGAGCACCACCCGGCCGCCCCAGCAGAGCGGGGCGAAGATCTCGAAGATGGACAGGTCGAAGCAGACCGAGGTGGCGGCGAGCAGGCCGCCCAGTTCGGCGTCGTCGAAGGTCTGTCGGGCCCAGTGCATGAGCAGCGAGGCTGACCGGTGTTCGATGGCCACGCCCTTGGGTCGCCCGGTGGAGCCGGAGGTGTAGATGACGTACGCCAGGTCCGCCGGCGTGGCCGGTGCCGCCGGGTCGGTGCTGTCCTCGGTCGGGTCGAGCCGGTCGACCGGGATCGCGGTGTCGGGGAACCGGTCGGCGAGGTCGGAGTGGGTCAGCACCAGCCGCACGCCGGAGTCGGCGGTCATGAACGCCACCCGGGCCGGCGGGTAGGCCGGGTCCAGGGGCACGTAGCAGGCGCCGGCCTTGAGCACGGCGAGCAGGGCGACCACCAGCTCGGGCGTGCGCGGCAGGCAGACGCCGACGCGTTCCTCCTGGGTCACCCCGCGCTGCAGCAGCACCCGGGCCAGCCGGTTGGCGGCGTCGTCGAGCTCACGGTAGGACAGGGTGCGGTCGGTGTGCCGTACCGCCTCCGCGTCGGGGGTGCGGGCGGCCTGCGCCGCCACCATCCGGTGCAGGCAGTCCGCGGCAGGCGCGGCGCCGCTCGGGCGCCGGCCCGCGGCCCGGCGGGTGGGGCCGGCGGGTCGGGTGGGTGCGCTCACCGGCGTGGACCTCCGCTCTTGTGCAGCGCGAGCTGGCGGTCGGCGGCCTCCTGCAGGCGGTCCTTGTCGGCGAGGATGACGGCGCCGGGGTCGTTGTCGGGCAGTTCGTCCTCGACGTTGCGGATCGGTCGGTAGGCGATGCCGGCGGCGGCGAGGGCGAGGGAACAGAGTCCCGCCACGATCGCCGCGACGGCCATGCCGCGGCCCGGTCCGCTGCCGACCACGGCGGCCAGCGCACCGTCGGGCGACACCATCGGGGCGAAGACGTGTTCCGCGAGCGGGCCGGCGGTGAGGAAACCGGCCGGCACCATCAGCCAGGACAGCATCTGGCCCATGGACAGGACCCGTCCCTGCAGCTCCAGCCCCACCTTGGCCTGCACGATGGCCAGCCAGTGCGTGTTGACCAGCGCGGTGGCCAGGCCCATGCCGAACAGGCCGAGGGTCGGGAACAGCGGGCTCGGGTGCAGGCCGACGGTGAGCAGTGACGCGCCGAGGAGCACGACGCTGGCCAGGATGCCGGTGGTACGCCGAGCCGTGCCGCCCCAGACGCCCATGAGGACCGAGCCGACGAGCATGCCGACCCCGCTCGCGGCGAGCACCCGGCCCAGTACGGCCGGGTCGCCGAACGACAGGGTCAGCGGGGTGACCAGGACCTCGACCATCGAGAAGAAGTAGTTCAGCGACGCGGTCAGCACGACCAGTGCCACCAGGCCATGCCGGCGGATGATGAACCGCCAGCCGCCGAGGATCTCCCGCAGGAACGGCTCCTCGCGCCTGACGAAGAGGGTGTCCGGGAAGCGGACCGACAGGGTGACGGTGACCGCGACGGCGAAGGTGAGCAGGTCGATGACGACGATCCCGCGCAGCCCGACGGCGATCACCAGCGCGCCGCCGACCAGCGGCGCCAGCACGGTGCTCGTCGCCGTGCCGAGGGAGACGATGCCGTTGGCGCGCCCGTAGTACCGCTTCGGTACGAGTTGGGTGACGGCCGCCAGGTAGGCGGGTTGCTGGAAGGCGGTCGCCACCGCGGTGACGGTGATGGCGGTGAACACGTGCCACAGCTGGAGTTGCCCCAACCACAGCAGGAAGGCGAGGCTCACGGTGCCGGTGGCGGCCAGAGTGTCCGCGAGGACCATGATCCGCCGTCGGTCCCACCGGTCCGCCAGCGCGCCGGCGATGGGGGAGAGGACCACGGCGGGCAGCAGCGCCAGGACGGTGGCCGTGGCGAACAGCGACACCGACCGGGTCTGCTGGTAGACCCACAGGCTCATGCCGAAGCCCGTCAGTCCACTGCCGATGAGCGAGACGAGTTGACCGATCGCGATCAGGTAGAACACCGTCAGGCTGGGCATCGCCCGGCGCGCGGCGGGCCGGTGGGCGGCCGGTGCGGCCGGGACGGCAGCGACGTGCTCCGGCTGCTCGGGTAGCGGCGTGGGCGCGGGGTCGGTCTCCGGGGCGTCGGCCCGCGGCGGGGATGCCGTGGTCGACGCGCCGCAGTTCGCCAGGATGATGCTCGCCAGCTCGCGCGGCTGGTGCTTGGCGAAGTAGTGGCCGGCGCCGTCGATGACCTCCAGCGACACCCGGTCGGAGAAGAACTCCCACTCCAGGTACCGCTCCTGGTACAGCTCGGTGGCGCGGTCGCCGCTGCCGACGACGCAGACGATCGGGGCCGACAGTTTCCGGGGCAGGCCGTTGGCGTAGACGTCGGTGTAGTAGTCCTCGCCGGCCGCCGAGTCGGCCAGGACCACGCGCATGACGAAGTCCTTCTCGTTCTCGTCGAAGACCTCGGTGAAGAAGCCCATCGCGCGCAGCGCTTCCAGGGTCCGCCGCTTCGACGTCCAGCGTTCCAACGGGAACCACCGGCGCAGCCAGGTGAACAGCCGCCCGGGCAGTCTCGGGGCGGGGAAGTGGGCGCCGATGACCACCCCGGTCAGGTCGACGCCGGCTGCTTCGAGCCGGCGGGCCAGCTCCACCGCTTCGGCGCCGCCCACGCAGTGTCCGTACACCGCCACCGGGCCCTTGATGCCGTCGAGGACCTCGGCCACGCAGCGGTCCACCAGCTCGTCCAGGCCCAGCAGGGGTTCGTCCGGGCGGTTCAGGTCGTGACCGGGCCGTTCCAGCGCGTACAGGGACACCCCCGGTGGGAGGGCGTCGGCGAGGGGCTGGAAGGTGATCGCACTGCCGCCGCCGAACGGTACGCACAGCAGCGTCAGCTGGGTCGGCGTCGCCGGTCGGGACGGGGTCAGCTCGTGCAGCAGCCGCCCGACGGAGCCGCCGGTCGCGTCCAGGTGCTCGGTCAGCGACCGGATCGTCGGGTAGCGGAACAGATCGAGGACGCTGATCGCCGGGTCGTTCCCCGCCAGCGCCTTGATGGCCTTGAAGGAGTCGCCGCCGAGGTCGAAGAAGTCGTCGTCGATGCCGACGCTGTCGTAGCCGAGCACCGCCGCCCACCGTTCGGCCAGGGCCTTCCGCAGCGGGGTGTCCGGTGGGGTGGCGCCGACGGTGGCGCTGCCGCGTCGGGGCGCGGGCAGTGCCGCGCGGTCGACCTTGCGGTTGGCGTTGAGCGGCATGCGGTCGAGCACCACGAAGGCGGACGGCACCATGTAGTCCGGCAGGTAGGTGCGGGCGAAGGCGCGCCACGGCGCCGGGTCGGCGTCGAAGTCGGCGGTGACCTGCGGCGTCGTCTCCGGGGCCGGGTCGGGTTCCGCTGCGGTGGTCAGGGTCAGGTAGGCCGTGATCGTCTTCTCACCCTCGTCCTCGCGGACCACGACGGCGGTGTCGCGTACCGACGGGTGGCGGCGCAGCACCGCCTCGATCTCGCCGAGTTCGATACGGAATCCGCGCACCTTCACCTGCGAGTCGCTGCGGCCGACGAACTCGATGCGGCCGTCGGCCAGGTAGCGGCCGAGGTCGCCGGTGCGGTACAGCCGCCCGCCGCCGTCCGGGTCCGGCACGAACCGCTGCGCGGTCAGCGCCGGGTCGCCGTGGTAGTCGCGGGCCAGTCCCGCCCCGCCGAGGTACAGCTCACCGAGGACGCCCACGGGGGCGGGGGACAGCTGCGGGTCGAGCACGTAGATCCGCATGTTGCCGATCGGGCGGCCGATGGTGAGATGCGTGCAGCCGGGCTCGATGCGTTCCATGGTGGACCAGACGGCGGCCTCGGTCGGACCGTAGAGGTTCCACAGCGCGCCGACCCGTTCGGCCAGTTGCCGGGCCAGCGGCGCGGACACCGCCTCGCCACCGCACACGGCCGTCAGGCCGGGCAGTCCGGTCCAGCCGGACTCGATCAGCAGCCGCCAGGTGGCCGGGGTGCCCTGAGCCAGGGTGACCCCTTCCGTGGCGAGCAGTTCGGCCAGTCGGCTCGCGTCGTAGGCGACATCGCGGCCCACCATCAGCATCCGGGCGCCGACCACGAGGGGCAGGAACAGCTCCGGTACGGACATGTCGAAGGCGAAGCTGGCCATCGCGAGCATGGTGCCGTCGGCGGTCAGACCCGGCCGTTCGCGCATGGCGGCCAGCGTGTTGACGACGGCGCCGTGCGTCACCCGTACGCCCTTGGGGCGTCCCGTCGACCCGGACGTGTAGATCACGTACGCGAGGTCGTCCGGACCGGCGAGGGGCTCGGGGTCGGTGTCCGGCTCGGTGGCCAGGGACGCCGGGCCGCTGTGCAGCACCTCGCCGGCGTACCCGGCGAACCGGTCGGCGAGGTCCGCCTCGGTGACCAGGACCGGGGCGGCGCTGTGCGTCAGCACGTACCGCTGCCGCTCGATCGGGTAGTCGGGGTCTACCGGGACGTACGCGCCGCCGGCCTTGAGCACGCCGACCAGGGTGACCGGCAGTTCGGGCGTGCGATTGAGGCAGACGGCGACGGTGATGTCCGGGCCGACGCCGGCGCGGCGGAGCCGGTGGGCGAGCCGGTTGGCCCGGGCGTTGAGCTCGGCGTAGGTGAGCGTGGTCGCCCCGAACGTCACGGCGGGCCGGTCGGGGTTCGCCGCGGCCTGGTGTTCGATCAGCTCGACGAGGGTCGGTGTCTTCCCGTCGCGCCCCGGCGTGCCCCAGCCGAGCGGGGTGGCGGTGTCGTTCCATTCGGCGACGCGGGCCAGCTCGGCGGGGGTGAGGACGGCCATTTCCGCGAGCCGGACGCCGGGGTCGGCGACGGCGGCGGCGAGCAGCGTCGCCAGGTGCCCCATCATCCGCTCGGCGGTCGCCGCGTCGAACAGGTCGGTGTTGTACTCCAGCCGGAACCGCAGCCCCTCGGCCACCTCGTACGCGTACAGGGCGAGGTCCTGCTGGGCGATGCCCGGCTCGACGGCGAACTGGACCATCCGCAGCCCGGTGGTCCGCAGGTCCTGCTCGGGCACGTTCAGCATGTTGAACATCACCTGGAACAGGGGATTCCGGCTGAGGTCGCGGGGCGCGTCGACGAGGTCGACGAGGCGCTCGAACGGCACCTCCTGGTGGTCGTACGCGCCCAGCGCCGTGCGCCGCACCCGCGTGAGCAGCTCGTCGAAGGTCCAGTCGCCGTCGATGACGGTGCGCAACGGCAGCATGTTGACGAAGAAGCCGACCATCGGTTCGAGCTCGGCGCGGACCCGTCCGGCGACCGGGGTGCCGACACAGATGTCGGCCTGACCGGTGTAGCGCCAGAGCAGGGCCTTCAGCGCGGCCAGCACGGTCATCGCCAGCGTGGCGCCTCGGGCCTGACTGAAGCGGCGCAGTTCGTCGGCCGTCTGCGAAGGCAGGACGAGGGTGCTGACCGCGCCGTCGAACGTCTGCACGGGCGGCCGCGGCCGGTCGGCGGGCACCTCCAGGACGCTGGCCACGCCGTCGAGTTGCCGGCGCCAGTACCGCATGTCGTCGCTGTCGGCGTCCGCCATCCGGTTGCGCTGCCAGCGCGCGTAGTCGCCGTACTGGATGGCCAGTTCGGGCAGCGGCGAGGGGCGGCCGTCGAGGACGACGTCGTAGAGCGTGGCCAGTTCGCCGGCGATGATGCCGAGGGACCACCCGTCGGAGACGTTGTGGTGCATGGTCAGCGACAGCACGTGCCGGTCGTCGGCGATGCGGAGCAGCACGGCCCGGAACAGCGGCCCGCGGGCCAGGTCGAACGGGCGTCGGACGTCGGCGGCGAGGGCCTGGTGCACCCACGGCGGCACCGCGTCGGCGACCGCGGACTCCACGATGCTGCGGGTACCCCCGAGCGGGTCCGTCTCCGCACCGGCCGGCGCGGACCTGATCGCCAGCTCGACCGGGCCGGGCGGCAGCACCTCCTGAACCGGGTCGCCGTCGGGGCCGAGCGGGAAGACGGTACGCAGCGACTCGTGCCGCCGGACCAGCTCCGCGAGGGCGCCGCGCAGCGCGTCGACGTCGAGGGTGCCGTCCAGCAGCAGCGTGGTGCTGACGGTGTAGGCGTTCTGGTGGTACGCCTGGTCGAGGAACCACAGCCGGTGCTGCCCGGAGGACAGCGGCGCCGGACCGGTGCCGGGATCGGTGCGGGGGATGGCCGGCGGGGCCGGCGCGGCGGCGGGCTGCTCGGCGGGAACGTCCACGGGACGGGCGGGTGCGGTGCCGGTCGCCGGCAGCGCCGCCGCGAGCTGCGCGACGGTCGGCTGCGCGAAGACCGTCTCGAGCGGCAGCGCCACGCCGAGCCGGGCCCGCAACCGTACGACGAGTTGGGTGGCGAGCAGCGAATGCCCGCCCAGCTCGAAGAAGTTGTCGAGCGCCCCGACCGGCCGGATGCCGAGCAGCTCGCTCCAGATCTCCGCCACGCGCTCCTGCATGGGCGTGTTCGGGGCGACGTAGGCCGTGCTGAGCGCCGGCCGGTTGCCGGCATCGACGGGCTCGGGCGCGTCCGGCGTGGCCGGGGCGGTGGCCACCAGGGCAGGTGCGGGGTCCGCCGCGATCGTGCGCGGCACGGCGTCCACCCAGTGCCGGTGCCGTTCGAACGGGTAGCCGGGCAGGGCCAGCCGCCGGCGCGGGCCGTGGAACCGGCTCCAGTCGACCGGTACGCCGGACAGCCACATCCGGCCGACCGCGTCGAGCATGGTGATGAGGTCGTCGGCGTCGCTGCGCGGATGCCGCATCGCCGCCACCACCTGACCGGGCTTCAGGCCCGCCAACCGGGCCAGGCCGCCCAGGGCGTGCCCGGGGCCCAGCTCGGCGAGGACCACGTCCTGCTCGGCGAGCAGCGCGGCCGACTCGGCGAACCGCACCGGCTCCCGCAGGTGCCGCACCCAGTAGCCGGGATCGGTGACCTGGCCGGGAGTGACCGGGCTGCCGGTCAGGTTGGCCAGGTAGGGGCGTTCGGGTTCGGCGTAGGTGACCCAGCGGGCGTGGTCGGCGAACTCGTCGAGCACCGGGTCGAGCAGGGCGGAGTGGTAGCCGCGGGTGACCCGCAGCGGCCGGCAGTCGATGCCGTCAGCCGTCAGCCGCAGGCGAAGCTGCCCGATCGCCTCCGGGTCGCCGGAGAGCACGCACAGCGCGGGGGCGTTGACGGCGGCGAGCGACACCCGGTCGTCGAGCAGGCCGGCCACCGCCGTCTCGGGCAGGCTCACCGCGAGCATCGCCCCGGCCGGGGTCCGCTCGACCAGCTCACCGCGGGCGGCCACCAGGCGCAACGCGTCGGCCAGGGAGAAGACGCCGGCGAGGCACGCGGCGACGTACTCGCCGAGGCTGTGCCCCACCATCAGGTCCGGGGTCACGCCCCGGGCGAGCAGCGTCCGGGCGAGGGCGTACTCGGTGACGAACAGCGCGGGCTGGATGAGCCGGGGCTGTGCGAGCAGCCGCTCGGCCTGCTCGGGTGCGTCGGGCGCCGGGCAGAGCAGGGTACGCAGGTCCACCCGCAGGTCATCGCGGAGCAGCTCCGCGCACTCGTCCACCACGGCCCGGTAGGTCGGTTCCGCGCGGTACAGGCCGGCGCCCATCGCCACGTGCTGGGCGCCGTGGCCGGGAAAGGCGAACACCAGCGGTCGCCGCCCGCCCGCGTGGGCGCCGGTGAACTGCCGTTGCGGCGAGTCGAGCGCGGCCAGCGCGTCGGCGCGGTCCGCCGCGACGAGGAAACGACGTTGACTCATCGACTGCCGCCGGCCCAGGTTGGCCGCCACGTCGGCGAGGTTCACCGCCGGGTGCGCGTCCAGCCAGTCGCGGACCTGCCCCGTCTGCCGGTCCAGCGACTCCGTCGTACGGGCCGACACGACCAGCAGCTGCGGCCCCGTGGCCGGCGTCTCCGGCGGCCCGTCGGGCGACGTGGCGGGCGGCTCCTCCAGCACGACGTGGGCGTTCGTGCCGCCCATGCCGAACGAGCTGACCCCCGCCCGGCGAGGGCCGTCGCCGGGCCACGGGCGGGCGGTGTCGTTGAGATAGAACGGGCTGCCCTCGAAGTCGATCGCCGGGTTGGGTCGGCTGACGTTGATCGTCGGGGGGAGCGTCCGGCGGTACAGCGCCATGACCGTCTTGATCAGGCCGGCGACACCGGCGGCGGCGTCGGTGTGCCCGATGTTGGCCTTGACGGAGCCGAGGGCGCAGAAGCCGCGGTCGTCGGTGCCGACCCGGAACGCCTCGGTCAGCGCGGTCACCTCGATGGGGTCGCCGAGGCTGGTGCCCGTTCCGTGGGCCTCCACGTAGCTCAGCGAACGGGGGTCCACCCCGGCCGTCGCGAGGGCGCTGCTGATCACCTCGACCTGGCCGTCGACGCCCGGCGCCGTGTACCCGGTGCGGCGCGCCCCGTCGTTGTTGATGGCGGAACCGCGGATCACCGCGTACACGGTGTCGTTGTCCGCGACGGCGTCCTCGAGTCGCTTGAGCACGACGATCCCGACACCGCTGGATTCGATGCTGCCGCGCGCGTCCGCACTGAACGGGCGGCAGTGCCCGTCGGGGGAGTAGATCCCACCGTCGTGGTAGAGGTAGCCGCGTCGCTGCGCGGGGAAGATGCTCACGCCGCCGGCCAGGACCAGGTCGGATTCGCCGGTCAGCAGGCTCTGCCGGCCGAGGTGCACGGCCACCAGCGAGGTCGAGCAGGCGGTGGCGACGGTGACGGCGGGACCGGTGAGGTCGAGCTTGTAGGCGACCCGGCTGAGCAGGAAGTCCTTGTCGTTGCCGAGGGACAGCTGGTGCTCGCCGAGGGCGCTCATCAGCTCGGGGTGGCTGCTCAGATGGTCGAGCAGGTAGCTGCTGCGACCCGACCCGGCGAACAGGCCGATCCGGCCGGGGTGGCCGGACGGGTCGTAGCCGGCGTGCTCCAGCGCGTGCCAGGCGCATTCCAGCAGGAGCCGGTGTTGCGGGTCGAGGGTCTGCGCCTCGCGGGGCGTGATGCCGAAGAAGGCCGCGTCGAACTGGTCGATGCCGGGCAGGTAGGTACCGGCCCGGACGTACGCCGGGTCGTCGAGCCGGGTCGGGTCCGCGCCGTCGGCCAGCATCTCCTCGACGGTGAACTCCTGGACCGACTCCACGCCGGTCCGGATGTTGTGCCAGTACTCGTCGAGGCTCCGGGCGCCGGGGAAGCGGCAGGCCATGCCGACGACGGCGATCAGGCCGCTGGGCTGCCCGGTGTCGTCGCTCGCGCCGGCGTGTGCGACGCGGGCCGGCGCGGGGCGTGGGGCGGCCGGGGCGCTCGCCGTCCCGGTGGTGGCGTTGGTGAGGAACACCGCCAGCGACTCGACGGTGGGGTTCCGGAACAGGTCGGTGACCGTGACGACGTCGCCGAGCTGTGCGCGCAGCCGCTCGAGGACGGCCAGCAGGCGCATCGAGTGGCCGCCGAGGTCGAAGAAGTTGTCCCGCACCCCGACCCGGTCGACACCGAGCACGTCGCGCCACACGTCCACGACCAGCCGTTCGAGGTGAATCCGGGTGGCGTCCCACTGGACCGGCCCGGGGCCGGCGGGCCCAGATCGTTCGGCCGTGCCCGGCTGGTCCTGCTGGGGCGCGAGGCGCTGCCGCGGCAGGTCCGGTGCGCGACCGGGGGCGGGCAGTGCGGCCGTGTCCACCTTGCCGTTGCCGGTCAGCGGCAGCGCGTCGAGGAAGACGAACGCGGCGGGAACCATGTATGACGGCAGGTCGGCGGCGAGGGCCGTCCGGAGGATCCCGGTGTCGTGGCCGGCGTTCGCGACGCCCGCCACGTACGCGACGAGCTGCGGGTCGTCGGGGTCGTCCCGGCGCAGCTGCACCGTCACGTCGCGGTCCGGCAGGTGCCGCCGGACGGCCGCCTCGATCTCGCCGCACTCGATGCGGTAGCCACGCAGCTTGACCTGGTTGTCGGTGCGGCCCAGGTATTCGAGGTTCCCGTCCGGGCACATGCGCACCAGATCGCCGGTACGGTACAGCCGCGCGCCGGGGACGGCCGAGAACGGGTCCGGGACGAACCGCTCGGCGGTCAACCTCGGCTGGTGCAGGTAGCCGCGCGCCACGCCGGCTCCGCCGACGTACAGCTCGCCGACCACGCCCGCCGGGACCGGGTTCCCCCACGTGTCGAGCACGTACAGCTCGGTGTTGGCGATCGGCCGGCCGATGGCGATCGAGCCGTCGCCCGGGGTGGCCGGCTCGACTTCGTACGCGGCGCAGCCGACCACGGTCTCCGTCGGCCCGTACTCGTTGACCAGCGCGGTGGCGGGGGCGTGGGCCCGCCAGGGCGCCACCTGGTCGGCGCGCAGGTTCTCCCCGCCGATGACGAAGCACCGGGTGCGGCCGGCCAGCTCGGCGGGGCGGAGCTGGTGGTTGACCAGGTCGAGCTGCGCCGGGGTGATCTTGACCAGCCCGAACGGCGTCCGCTGCCGGCGCAGCGCCTCACCCAGCGCCTCCGGGCCGAGGTGTTCGCCGATCATCAGGACGGTGGCGCCGCTGGTCAGCGGGACCAGCAGGCTCGTGACGGTCAGGTCGAACCCGATCGACGAGTGCAGCGGCACCGTGTCTCCGGGCTGCAGCCGGTAGGCCTGGGCCGCCCAGCGTACGTAGTTGCACACGCCGCGGTGGGTGACCATGACGCCCTTGGGGCGGCCGGTGGACCCGGAGGTGTAGATGACGTACGCGAGGTCCTCCGTCGACGGCGTCGGCCGTCGCCGCGGCCGCCGCTTCGGCCCACCGCCCGAACTGCCGTTGCCACGATCGGGGTCGGGTTGCGTGACCGGGGTGTCCAGAGCCGGCATCAGCAGCGCCGTGTCGTCGGGCACCAGGTGCGCCAGCTCGGCGCAGGTGAGGACGACCGGGGCGGCCGTGTCGGCGAGCAGATAGCGCAGTCGGGCGGGCGGGTTGGCCGGATCCATGGGCACGTAGGCCGCGCCGGTCTTCAGCACGGCGAGGACCGCCACGGCGAACGGGACCGCGCGGGGCAGCAGCACGCCCACCAGGCCGCCGATGCCGACGCCCCGCTGGCGCAACGTCTCCGCCAGCGCCTCGGCCCGCGTGTGCAGCTCGTGATAGGTCAGCGCGGCGTCGCCGTCGGTCACCGCCACGCCGTCGGGGGTCCGGCGCGCCTGCTGCTCGATCAGCACGTGGACCAGGTCGTCCGGCTCGGCGGGGGTGGCGGTGCGGTTCCATTCCGCGATGAGCTGCCGGTACTCGCCCGGGGTGAGCATCGCGGCCGCGCCGACCGGTGCGCCCGGGTCGGCCACCAGCGACCGCAGCAGCGTCTGAAAGTGTCCGGCGAGGCGGACCATCGCGCCGTCGTCGAACAGGTCGGTGCGGTACTCCAGCACGGTCCGCACGCCGTCGGTGTTCTCCCGTACCGAGACGGTGAGGTCGAACTTGGCCGTGGTGCCGGGCGCCTCGAGCGGGGTGACCTCAAGGCCGTCGAGGCGCGGCGGTGCGGCCTCGCGGCCGTACACGAACATCACCTGGAACAGCGGGGTGAAGCCGGGCCGGCGGGCCGGGCGCAGCGACTCGAGCAGCGCCTCGAAGGGAAGCTCCTCGTTGCTCAGGCCCTCGAGGACCGCGGTACGCACCCGGTCGAGCAGCGTCTCGAACGACGGGTTGTCGTCCAGCCGGGCGCGGATGGCGACGGTGTTCAGCAGGAGCCCGACGAGTTTCTGCGCCTCGGGCCGCTGCCGGTTGGCGGTGGGCGTGCCCACCACGATGTCGCGCTGTCCCGTCCAGCGGGCCAGCAGCACCTGCACCACGGCGAGCATGACCATGTACGGGGAGACGCCCAGCCGGTGGCACAGCGCCATCAGCGCCTCGGTGGGCACGTCCAGCGGGACCGACAGGGTGGACCCCGCGCTGGACGGCACGGCGGGCCGTGGCCCGCGGGTGGGCAGTTCGAGGACGGCGGGCGCGTCCGCGAGCTGCGCGCGCCAGTATGCGCGTTGGGCGGCCGCCTCCGCACCGCTGAGCCAGTCGTGCTGCCACGCCGCGTGGTCGCGGTAGTCGACGTCGACCGGGTCGAGGTCCGCCGGCTGCCCCGTGCGGTGTGCGGTGTAGAGCTGTTCCCACTCGTCGTGGAGGATGCTCAGCGACCACTCGTCGACGGCGACGTGGTGCAGCGTCAGCAGGAGCACGTGCTCCTCCGGCGCGCAGCGCAGCAGGCTGGCCCGCAGTACCGGTCCGTGTTCCAGGTCGAGCGGGGTGCGCGCCTCGGCGTCGAGCCGGGCCTGCAGCTCCTGGTCGCGTTGCCAGGTGGGCAGCCCGCTCAGGTCGTGCACCCGCAACAGCCCCGGGCGCGGGTCGTGGACCACCTGGCGCACGCGCTGCACCGCACCGTCCGGACCCGGCGACCCGGCCGCGGCGTCCGCCGCCGGTGCGAGGGTGGTGCGCAGCGCGGCGTGTCGGGCCACCAACCCGTCGAGCGCCGCCGACAGAGCCGCCAAGTCCAGCGGTCCGTGCAGCCGGTACGCCAGCGGCACCAGGTAGGTGGCCGCCTCCGGGTCGAGCCGGCTCAGATACCACATCTGGCGTTGCGCGTACGAGGCCGCGACGGGGCCAACGGGGCGCTCGGAGTCGACCCGGGGCCGCGCGACGGGCGTCGCTTGCCGGGACCTCAGGACGTCGGTCATCGAGTGTGCCTTCTCTGCGTCAGCACCGGCCGGAGGAGCGCCGCCAACGCGCCGGCCCGTTCCACCAGTTGCTCGTAGTCGGGTAGGGCGAACCTGTCCATGCCGGCCGGTTGACGTGGCGTGCCAGCCCTCGTGATCAGCTTGTTCATGTGACAGATGTAGATCCTTAATAGGAGAAGCCCGTCGACATCATGGCACTGATGATCTTGGTTGGGGGATCCCCGGATTGTGTCGGCTGTCGATGCTTTCGGTGCCGAGGCTGTTGCACGTTCGTCTATTTTTTCGCCGGCGGCAAAATCTCTGACCCGGAAGCTGTCGCGCGGACGATTGACCGAGTCGGGCGGCGGTCGCGCGCGCGGGCAGATCGCCGCCGGGCTTCCCGCGCGGGCCTACCTCGCGAGAAGTGCTTTAGTTGACGCCATGCCCAACCCCGCGATCCTCACCGTCGACGACGACCCGGCCGTCTCCCGGGCGGTCGCCCGCGACATCCGCCGCCGCTACGGCGACCGCTACCGGGTGGTACGAGCCGACTCCGCGGAGACGGCGCTGGAGGCGCTGCGCGAGCTGAAACTGCGCGGTGAGCAGGTCGCCGTGCTGATCGCCGACTACCGGATGCCCCAGCTGACCGGCATCGAGTTCCTCGAGGCCGCCATGGATCTCTTCCCGGCGGCGCGTCGGGTGCTGCTGACCGCGTACGCCGACACCGACGCGGCGATCAACGCGATCAACGTGGTCGACCTCGACCATTACCTGCTCAAGCCCTGGCATCCGCCGGAGGAGAAGCTCTATCCGGTGCTGGACTCGCTGATCGAGGCGTGGCAGGCCACCGCGGCGGCGCCGACCGCCGACCTGCGGGTGGTCGGGCACCGCTGGTCGGCCCCCTCGTTCAAGGCGCGCGATTTCCTGGCCCGCAACCTGGTGCCGTTCCGCTGGGTGCTCGCCGACGAACCCGAGGGCGCCGAGTTGCTGGCGGCGGCGGGGGTGACCGCGAACGACGTACCCCTGATCGTCACGACCGATGGCAAGTCGCTGGTGCAGCCAGGCGAGGCCGACCTGGCCGCGCACGTGGGGCTGACCACGGCGCCGGCCGCGGACTTCTACGACCTGGTGGTCGTCGGGGCCGGCCCGGCCGGGCTCGGCGCCGCCGTCTACGGCGCCTCGGAGGGGCTGCGGACCGTGCTGGTCGAGCGGCGGGCCACCGGCGGGCAGGCCGGGCAGAGCAGCCGGATCGAGAACTACCTCGGTTTCCCGGATGGCGTCTCCGGTGCCCAGCTGACCGACCGGGCCCGCCGGCAGGCGCTGCGGTTCGGCGCCGAACTGCTCAGCGCCCGCGAGGTGGTGGCCCTGGAGGACGCCGGGGCGGCGCGCGTGCTGCGGTTCGCCGACGGCAGCAGCATCGCCACCCACACCGTCGTGCTCGCCACCGGTGTCTCGTACCGGATGCTCCCCGCGCCCGGGCTGGCGGAGCTGACCGGCCGCGGCTGCTTCTACGGCTCCGTGGCGAGCGAGGCGCCGAGCTGCTCCGGGCAGGACGTCTACATCGTGGGCGGAGCGAACTCCGCCGGCCAGGCCGCCGTGCACTTCTCCCGGTACGCCCGACGGGTGCACCTGCTGATCCGTGGCGCCGACCTGACCCGGTCGATGTCCAGCTACCTGATCGAGCAGATCGCACAGATCGACAACATCGAAGTCCACCCGCACACGGAGGTGGTCGGCGGGGCCGGCCGGGAACACCTCGAGGAGGTGACCCTGCGCGACATCCGCAGCGGCGACGTCCGCCGCGTCGACACCTCGTGGCTGTTCGTGTTCATCGGAGCGGAGCCCCGCACCGACTGGCTCGACGGCGCGGTCGCCCGTGACCCGCGCGGGTTCGTCCTCACCGGCCCCGACCTGACCAGGGGTGGCCGCCGGCCGTCAGGCTGGAGCCTGCCGCGCGACCCGTACCACCTGGAGTCCAGCATGCCCGGGGTCTTCGCCGCCGGCGACGTACGGGCCGAATCGGTGAAGCGGGTCGCCTCGGCCGTCGGCGAGGGTGCGATGGCCGTGTCGCTCGTGCACCGCTACCTGGAGGCACAGTGACCAGCGAACCCGGGCGGCTCACCCCCGACGAGCTTCGTGGCCTCTTCCTCTTCGAGGCGCTCACCCCACAGCAGCTGACGCACCTGGCCGAACACGGCCGGATCGAACAGCGCCCCGCCGGCGAGGCCGTGTACGTCGAGGGCGAGCCGGCGAGCTGCTTCTACGTGCTGCTCGACGGCACGGTGGCGATGCGCCGCCGGGTGCAGGGCGACGACGTCGAGGTCAGCCGGACCAGCCAGCGCGGCGTGTACGGCGGGGCGATGCAGGCGTACGTCGGTGACCTGGCCGAGCAGCGGTACGCCAACAGCCTCTTCGCGGTGACCGACTGCGAGGTGTTCGCCCTGCCCGCCGAGATCATCGCCGAGGCGATGCGTACCTGGTTCCCGATGGCCACCCATCTCCTGGAGGGGCTGTTCATCGGGATGCGCAACACGCAGACCATCGTCGGCGAACGGGAGCGGCTGCTGGCGCTGGGTGCCCTCTCGGCGGGGCTGACCCACGAGCTCAACAATCCGGCGGCGGCCGCGGTCCGGGCCACCTCCGCGCTGCGCGGCCGGGTCGCGAAGATGCGTCACAAGCTCGCGCTGATCGCCGACGGTCGGCTCGACGGCCGGCGCCTGCACGACCTCGTCGCCCTGCAGGAGGAGGCGGTGAAGCGGGCCGCCACCGCGCCGCCGCTGACCCCCCTCGCGGCCAGCGACGCCGAGGACGAGCTCGCCGACTGGCTCGACGACCACGGCGTCCGGGGAGCCTGGGAGGTCGCCCCGACGCTGGTCGCCGGCGGCATCGACGCGGGGTGGCTGAGCCAGGTCGACGCCGCTGTCGGCGCCGACGACCTGGAGTCGGCGATCCACTGGATCACGTACACCATCGACACCGAGCTGCTGATGGGCGAGATCGACGACGCCGTCGGCCGGATCTCCGGGCTCGTCGGAGCCGCGAAGCAGTACTCCCAGCTGGACCGCGCGCCCTACCAGACCGTCGACGTCCACGACCTGCTCGACGCCACCCTGGTCATGCTCCAGGCCAAGATCCCGTCCGGGGTGCAGGTGGTGAAGGAGTACGACGAGAACCTGCCGGCCATCCCGGCGTACGCCGCCGAGCTGAACCAGGTCTGGACCAACCTGGTCGACAACGCGCTCGGCGCGATGGGCGAAACCGGCACGCTGACGGTCAGGACCGGCCGCAAGGAAGACCGGCTGATCGTCGAGATCCGCGACACCGGCAGCGGTGTCCCGCCGGAGATCCGGCCGCGCATCTTCGAACCGTTCTACACGACGAAGCCGGTCGGCGAAGGCACCGGCCTCGGCTTGGACATCTCCTACCGGATCATCGTCAACAAACACCACGGGGACATCCGGGTGCAGTCGCAGCCCGGCGACACCCGGTTCGTCGTGCTGCTACCGATGACGCCCGGATAGCCGGGCGTGGCGCGCGGCCATGATCGGTGGAAAGGGCCTAGGTCAGGAGCACCGTTACGCCGGCGGCCCGCAGATCGGCGACAACCTTCTCGTCGGCGGCGTCGTCGGTGACCAGGGTGTGCACGGCCGATGCGGCACAGATCTTGGCGAAGGAGTGGCGGCCGAGCTTCTCCGAGCCGGCCACCACGATTACCTGGCGGGCCCGGCTGACCATCAACGCGTCGATGCCCGCCTCGCTCTCGTCGTGGCACGAGGTCCCCTCGATGGAGAATCCATCGACGCCGAGGATGAGGGTGTCCAGCCACAGGGACTGCATAACCATGCTGGTCAGCGGCCCGGTCAGCTCGTACGACTGGGGCAGGGCGACCCCGCCGAGGATGACCGTGCGCAGGGACGGTCGCAGCACCATCTCGGTGGCGATGTTCAGCGCGTTCGTCACCACCGTCAGGGCCGGCCGGTGGGTGGCCTGCGCCAGGTCGGGTCGCGCCGCGATGTGCCGGGCGGTGGCCGAGGTGGTGGTGCCTCCGTTCAACCCCACCACGCTGCCCGGTTCGATGAGCCCGGCGGCGGTGGCGGCGATGCGTTCCTTGGTGCTGTGGTCGCCGCGGTGGCGGTAGCGGACCGGCAGATCGTAGGCGACCGAGCTGGCCACGATGCCACCGTGGGTGCGGGTCACCAGGTGCTGTTCGGCCAGGGCGGTGAAATCACGGCGGACGGTCGCTTCGGAAACCTGCAAGGCGGTGGCGGCCTCGAGGACGGAGAGCCGCCCGCCCCGCTCGGCCAGGATCTCCAGCAGGGCCTGTAGCCGGCGAGCGCGATCGGCCAGCCCGCCGCCCGCGGCGGCCCCCGTCGCGGTCTCGGTCGAGGTCATTTCACGGCTCCCGCCGTCAGACCCGCAACCAGGCGCTTCTCTACCAGCGCGAAGAGGATGACCACGGGCACGATGCTAACTATCGAGACGGCGAACACGTAATGCCACGCGGAGTCGTACTGGCCGACGAACTTCGTGATCGCCACCGACAGCGGCTGGTTTTCCGCGGTGGTGAGGATGACCAGGCTCGCCGCGAACTCGTTCCAGCAGGCGATGAAGGTGAAGATGATGGCGGTGACGATGCCGGGCCAGACCAGCGGCAGGGTCACGTGGCGTAGCGTCTGGAGCTTGCTGGCGCCGTCCACCAGTGCCGCCTCGTCGATCTCCTTGGGCAGGCCGGCGAAGAAGCTGTGCATGATCCACACGGCGAAGCTGAGGTTGAAGGCGGCGTTGACGAGAATCATCGCCAGCCAGGTGTCGTCGATGCCGAGCGCCAGGAACTGCCGGAACAGTCCGGGTGCCAGCACGGTCGGCTGGAGCATCTGGGTGGCCAGCACGAGCAGCAGGAACACCCCGCGGCCGGGAAACGGGTGCTTGGCCGTGTAGTAGGCGGCGGGCAGGGCGACCGCGAGCACCAGCATGGTCCCGCAGAGCGAGATGATCAGGGTGGAGGCCAGGTTGTACGGCAGGGGCGCCTCGGGCGTGGACCACATGGTGAGGTAGTTGGACGGGATCCACTCCGTCGGCAGGTACGTGGGCGGTATGCCCAGGATCTCCGCGTGCTTCTTGAAGGACCCGATGAGCATCACCAGGTACGGCGCCAGGAACACCAGCGCCACCACCACGCCGGCGGCCGTCTTCGTCCAGCGCCGGCCCTGGCGGCGGCGCGGTCGGGAGCCTCGGTGCGCGTCCGCCGCGCTCGCGCCCGCACGTCGGCCGGTCGTCTCCGGGGTCGTGGTAACCACTGCTACTCGTCTCTCATCGGTCGGAGAGCCGCCAGGTAGATGCCGATCACCGCGAGGACGATCAGGAAGTTCACCACGCTGAGCGCGCTGGCGAGATCGACCTGCCGGTCCTGCTGTACGTACTTGAAGATCAACGTGGTCGTGGTGTCGGCGTCGTACCCGGGGATGCTGCCGGTCATCGTGCGCAGGATGGGCAGGGAGTTGAAGACGTTGATGATGTTGATCAGGACCGCGACGGCGATGGCGGGCCGCAGGATGGGCAGCACGATTCTGCGATAGATGCGCCCGGGCCCGGCGCCGTCCATCCGGGCCGCCTCGACGATGTCGTCCGGCACCGTCTGCAGGCCCGCGAGGATGGTGTAGGTGGTGAACGGAAGGGACACGAACACCGCCACCACCATGGACACCACGAACGCGGGCACCGGTCGGCGGGTGAAGCCGAACCCGGCGTCGAGGATGCCGAGGTCGACCAGGAACTGGTTGAACACGCCGTAGAAGGGGTCGAGCGCGTAGTAGAAGACGGTCGAGGTCATCACGACGCTGGCTGCCCATGGCACGATCACCGCCAGCCGGACCAGGCGCCGGCCGGGGAAGGCCTGGTTCAGCAACTGCGCCAGAGCCAGGGAGATCAGCAGCGTCACGAGGACCACGCCGACGACCCAGATGATCGTGTTGGTGAACACCCTGCCCAGCGCGGGGAAGTTCAGCAGTGCCACGAAGTTGTCGAGTCCTGCCGGGCCGCGGTCGACGCCGGCCTGCGAGACGTCCCGGGAGGACGTCCACACCATGTAGGCGGCGGGGAACAGGACGATTGTGAGGATCAAGGCCAGCGCGGGCATCAGCCAGGGCAGGGCCCGCACCAACTCCCGGCGCGCCGGTGGTGCGGGCCTGCCGGGCGGCAGCTGCACCTGGGTGTTCTGCTCGCTCATCGTGTCCTCAATGGGATGAGTGCGACGGCCGCTGCTAAGCGTCGGCCTTGGCCTGGATGCCGGCGAGCACGGCCTGAGGTTGCTTGCCCTGCCCGATCTGGCCGATCTGGCCCTGCAGTGCGCCCTGAGTGGCCGCCCAGCGGGGGTTGGTGCTCGGGTAGAACTTGGCGCCCGGCAGGACCTCCAGGAAGCTGGCGATCTCCTTCTTGTCCTTCAGCGCCTGCGCCCCGGACTTCGTGGTGGGCAGGAAGCCCTCCGTGTCGACGAACTTCCGGTAGACCTCGGCGCTGAAGAAGTAGTCCAGGAAGGCCTTGATCGCCTCCTGCTTGCTGCCGTCGTTCTTGAACGCCATGAGGTGGTCGGCCACCCCGAGGGTCATCGGCTGCCCGTCCTTGGTGGGAATCGGGGCGGTCCCGTACTTGAGCTGCGGGTTCTTCTGCGCGATCTGACCCACCGTCGGAGGCAGGCCGACAGCCATGGCGATCTTGCCCTGGATGAACACGTCCAGCATGGGCGTGCGGTCGCTCGCTCCGGGGTCGGGCTGGGTGAGCCCGGCGTCGATCATCCGCTTCATGAACTGCACCGCTTCGACGTTGCGCGGGTTGTCGACGGTGATCTTGTCGCCCTCGTTCCAGGAGCCGCCGTTGCCGAAGATCCAGAGCGAGGTCTCCGCCTGGGCCTCCTCGCTGCCCAGCGGCATGCCGTAGCCGTAGACACCCGCGTTGAGGTTCTTGATTTTCTGTGCGGCGTCGTACAGCTCCTGCCAGGTTGCCGGGGGCTTGGTCACGCCCGCCTTGTCGAGCAACTCCTGGTTGTAGAAGAGGGTGCGGGCCGAGGCGATCATCGGCAGGCCGTACATGGTGCCGTCGATCGAGGCGTTCTTGGCGAAGGAATCCTGGAAGTCGGCCAGGATGTCGGGGGAGACCACGTCGGCGGCGGGGTAGAGCAGGTCGTCGGAGGCGAAGCCGGAGAAGGCGTCGATGTTGAGGATGTCCGGCGTCGCCTTCGCCTGCACCTTGGTGCGGATGACGTCGTTGATGTTGTCCCAGGACTGGATCTCGAGGTTGACGGTGATGTCCGAGTGCTTCGCCTGGAAGTCGGCGATGATGCCCTCCCAGAGGGCCTTGGTGCCGTTGCTGTAGCTGGGGACCAGCAGCGACAGCTTCCTGCTGTCGCCGCTCGCGTCGTCCTTGCCGCCGAAACCGCAGGCGGTCATGGTCAGGGCGGCGAGCGCGACTGCCGCCGACAGGCGCAGGAACCGTTTCATCTCTGCCTCCATGATGGATGGACCATGAACAGCTGTGATCAGATCCGGGTGTCGCTGATTGTTCTTGACCGACTAACGCGCTAATCATTCATGATCGCGCTGCTCTTGCGATTCTGTGACGCCGGTCGATCGACGTCAAGACCAACCGCTCACGATTCGGTCACGGTCGGCGCTCGTCCGGCCATCGATGCCTGCGGGTTGGCCCCGCCGGACACGAGTCGGCAGAAATGGGTCACCCTCTCGGCCATCGCCTCCCGGGCCGGCGCCAGATACCGGCGCGGGTCGACCAGCTCGGGGTGCGCGGCCAGGGCGCCGCGCACGGCGCCGGTGAAGGCCACGTTCAGCGCCGTACCGATGTTCACCTTGACGATGCCACCGCGCACGGCCCGGCCCAGTTCCTCATCGGGCACGCCGGACGAGCCGTGCAGCACCAGCGGCACCGCTATCTCGGCCCGCAGCCGCCCGATCAGGGTGTGGTCCAGCACGGCGCTGCGGGTGGTCATGGCGTGCGTGGACCCGACCGCGACAGCGAGGGCGTCCACACCGGTCCGCGCCACGTACGACGCCGCCTCGGCCGGATCGGTGCGGGCACCGGGGGCGTGCGGGTCCACCGGCGGCTCGCCGTCCTTACCACCGATCGTGCCCAACTCGGCCTCGACCCACAGTCCCCGGGCGTGGGCGAATTCGGCGACCGCCCGGGTCGTCGCGACGTTCTCCCGGTACGGCAACCTCGATGCGTCGACCATGATCGAGCCGAAGCCGTGCTCCGCGGCCTGGCGCCACAGGTCGGGGGAGACGACATGGTCGAGGTGCAGCGCCACGTCGACCGTGGCCGACGCCGCGACGGCCCGGGTCGCGGCGGCGATCGGGGCGAGCCGAGAGTCGTGGAACCGTACGGCGTTCTCGCTGATCTGCAGGATCACCGGTCGCGCCGCGGCCTCCGCGCCGGCGACGATCGCCTCGGCGTGCTCCAGGCTGATCACGTTGAACGCGCAGACCGGCCCGGCGGCGACGATCTGTCCGGTCGGCACCAGCGCCATCACAGCTCCTTGAGGGTCACAGCCCGGCGCAGCCGCCGGTAGTCGGACAGGTCCACGCTTCCCGCCACCGGCGCCCGCACCGCCGCCGCGGACAGCGCCACCGCATCGGTGAGCCGTTCCGGCCAGGGCCGACGGTGGATCATGCCGTGAGCCAGGGCGGCGACGCAGGCGTCCCCCGCCCCGGTCGGGTTGCCGGCGACCGGATGCGGCAGGAACCCGTGCCAGCTGCCCTGTCCGGTCCGGGCGAGCAGTCCCGCCGGGCCGAACGAGGCCACGACGGAACGCGCTTCGAGCGCGCGTACCGCGGTGACGGCCGCAGCCGGCCGGGGGAGTGCCTGCCCGACGAGGCCGGCCAGCTCCTCGGCATTTGGCTTGACCAGATCGGGGCGCGCGCTCAGGCCGTGCCGCAACGGCTCACCGCTGCTGTCCAGCACCGTCAGGGCGTTGGCGTCGCGGGCCGCCCCGATCAACGCGCGGTACGCATCAGCTGGTACACCTGGCGGCAGGGAGCCGGAGAGCACGACCACCGCCGCGCCGCGTACCAGGTCGGCGAACCGGCTGAGGAAGGCGCCCCACTCGTCCGGGCTGACCATCGGCCCGGGTTCCCACAGCCCGGTCGCCGCGTCCGGTTCGGCCACGACCACCGTGCGCCGGGACTCGGCCGCGATCGGCACGAACGCCTCCCTAACCCCTTCGTCGGCGAGCAGGGACCGGATCCGCGCGCCGCAGGCGCCGCCCGCCAGCCCGGTCGCGACGACCGGGTCGCCGAGGGCACGCAGGACGCGGGCCACGTTGACGCCCTTGCCGCCCGCCCGCTCGGCCACCTCCGCGACCCGGTGGGTGCTGCCCGGCACGAGGGCGGGGATGCGGTACGTCACGTCGAGCGCGGCGTTCAGCGTGACGGTGAGGATCATCCGTCGAGCCCCGCACCGGCGGTCTGGCCTCCGGTCAGGATCACCGAGCGGGTCAGGTGGCGTGGCGCGTCCGGGTCGAGGCCCCGGCGGCGGGCCAGGGCGACGGCCAGCCGCTGCGCGAGGATCAGCTCGGCCATCGGATCGCGTACGGAGTGGACGAAAGCGGCGCCGGTGCCGGCCACCTCCTCCGGCAGCCCCGCCGGCACGGCCCCGAACGCCCACACCGCCCGGCCGGGGCCGGCAATGGCGATCGGGCCGTGCCGGTAGTCCATGGCCGGGTACGCCTCCGCCCAGAAGCGGGCGGCTTCACGGCACTTGAGCCCTGCCTCGTGGGCGAGGCCGACCGTCCAGTCCCGACCGACGAACGTGACCTGTTCCAGCGTGGTGGGGTCCAGCGGGAGCGGTGCCGTCAGGGCTTCCGCCGCGTCGTGGACCGCCTGGTCGAGGCTCTCACCGAAAGGCGCGCGGAGCACCGCCAGCGCGGTCGTGGCGAACCGGGTCTGCACCACGGACTTCTCGTCGGCGAACGGCAGGCAGACCGGGTCGTCCACCAGGGCCACGGCCGGGGACCTCGGGTCGCCGATGATGCCTGTGCTGCGGGTGTCGGCTGCGATGGCGCGCAGGACGTCGAGCACCTCGCTCGTCGTGCCGGACCGGCTGATCACCACCACCCGGTCGTAGCGGCGCTGCCGCGGGAACTCCGACGCCGCGAACGCGTCCGTCTCGCCGAGGCCGGCCCGTTCGCGCAGTCCCGCGTACGCCATCGCCATGAACCAGGACGTGCCGCAGCCGACGACGGCGACCCGCTCGCCGCGCCGGGGCAGCTGTTCGGTGCTTGAGCCCGCGAGCGCGATGGCCCGTTGCCAGCACTCGGGCTGGCTGGCGATTTCCTCATCGACGTGTGTCATGACACTCCGACCTGCTGCTCGCAACGAACTCCTCGGAGCGCGCGAAACCGCGCGGTTCGGCAGCGATCCGAGCGTAAATCGACGACAGCCACTTGGGCAATCCGTCACGCGGCATTCCACGGTGGCCGAGGCTCTTGCGGCGCAGGCCCTTGTCATCGATGAGCTTTTGAACGACACTGCTCGATATCAAGAGCAACTTGGCAGGTTCGATCAGTCTCCGTCACAGAGGAGTGATCACGTGGCCCCATCCGCTCACTTCAATCCGTCCCGTCGTGACCTGCTCCGGTCCGGTGTCGTGCTGGGTGCCGCCGCCGGCCTGAGCGGCGCGGTGGGCGCCCCCGCAGCCGCCGACGGCGCCACCGGCACCGAACCGCGCCGCGGCAGCGACGAGAAGAGCATGACCAACGTCCCGTTCGAAGGGTTCGATCGAGTCCGCATCGGGCTCATCGGCCTCGGCAACCGCGGCGGCGACCAGGACCGGCGGTTCGGCGCGGTCGGCACGGTCACCGCGGTCTGCGACATCCGGCCCGAGCGGGTAAGCCGCACCATCGGCCGGATCATGCAGCAAGGCTTCCAGGACGCACCGCCGGCCGGCTACTCGGCGGGGGAGGAGGACTACCTCAACCTGGTCCGCCGCGACGACATCGACCTCATCTACATCGCCACCCCCTGGGAGTGGCACTACCCCATGGCCAAGGCCGCCATGGAGCACGGCAAGCACGTCGCCGTGGAGTTGCCGATCGCGCCGTACCTCGATCAGATCTGGGATCTGGTGCGCACCTCGGAGCGGACCAGGAAGCACTGCCTGCTGCTGGAGAACGTCAACTACTTCCGCCCCGAGATGGCGATGTTCAACATGGCCCGGCAGGGGATCTTCGGCGACCTGCAGCACGCCTCCGGCGGATACGTCCACGACCTGCGCTGGCCGTACACGTTCGGCGGCGCCTACTACCCCGAGCATTGGCGGCGCCGCTGGCAGACCAGGATGAACGCCTCGCACTACCCCACCCACGGCCTGGGGCCGGTGTCGGCCACCCTGGGCATCAACCGCGGCGACCGGTTCGAGGAACTGATCTCCGTGGCGTCCCTGCCTAAGGCGCTGGCGCTCTTCCGCGCCGAGGACCCCCGGGTCGGCCCCGACCACCCGTCCTGGGATGACGAGCCCTACATCTCCGGCGACCGGCACACCTGCTTCGTCACCACGACCAGCGGACGGTTCATCCGGGTGGAGCACGACGTGAACTCCCCGCACCCGTACAGCAGGGAGACCACGCTCACCGGCACCCGAGGGACGATCGAGCTCGACAACGCCCGGGTCTACCTCGAGTCGCTCGGGCACAGCAACCACAGCTGGCGGACCGGCAACGAGTACAACACGATCCTGCGGCAGCACGACCACTGGTTGTGGCCGACGCTGGAGAGCCTGGCCGGCCAGTACGGCGGCCACGGCGGCGGGGACTTCATCGCCATCTGGCGTCTCGTCCAGACGATGCGCCTCGGGATGACCCCCGACATCGACGTCTACGACTCGGCGGCGTGGTGCTCGGTGATCCCGCTCAGCCACGAGTCGTTGAAGACCGGCCGGATGCATCCGGTCAAGGTGCCCGACTTCACCCGCGGCCACTGGCAGGCGGCGCGACCCACGTTCGACCGGCCGAAGCCCGAGGACCCGGTGCTGGACAAGAACTGACGCAGGCCGAGCAAGCACGTGCCGACGGCAGGCTCCCCGGGGTGCGGAGCCTGCCGTCGGACCGATCAAGGGGTGCAGGTGATCATCGGGGCCGCCCAGTCGGCGTGATCGTAGTTGGCGCCGTCGAGCGTGTCCGTCCGAAGTTCGATGACGTCCACCCCGCTGACCGCGAGGTCCAGCGGTACGCCGGCGCCCGCTCCGGTGGCCTCGGCACCGGTGAGCTTGACACCGTCTCCCCACACCTCGAAGCCGACCCGGCCCCGGTCACCGACCTCGTCGTCGATCCCGACGGTGACGGTGAACCGGCTGCAGCGCGCGCCGAGGAAGTAGCCGATCCTGCCCGGCGCGTGGGTGCCGAGGCCCTTCGGGTAGACGGTGCCCGCGATCGTCAACGGCTTACCGTCCCCGGGGGCCGTCTCGCCGTTGCTCCGGTCCTTCTCGACCGGGCCCCAGCCGTTCTCGGCGTACAGCCAGGTCAGGTCGGACAGCTGCGACGAGCCGGCCGGGGGTGCGGTCGCCACGGTGAACCGTCCGGCTGCCGTGCCGCCGTACACCTGGTTGCGCCAGGTCCAACTGGCGCTTGCGGTCAGGTCCACCGGACCGAGGTCGGGTCGGTCCGCGGTGAGCGACCAGGTGGCCGTACCGGTCGTGCCGGGACCGATCGAGCCGACCTGGGTCGGCCCGGTCGCCGTCGCGGCCCACCCCTCCGGCGCGGTCAGCAGCAGCCGGGCCCTCGTGACGGCGGTCGTGCCGTCGTTGTGGACCTTCACCGTGACGGTGTTCGCCTCGGCGCCGTCGACGTACGGCTTCCCCGGCGTGGCCTCGACCACGACCATCGGCGGCAGGCCCTTCCCGCCGGGGCTGACCCGCAGCATCACCGCATCGTGCCCCGGGACCTGGGCGCGGATCGTGCCAGCGGAGACGGGCGTGGTGTTGGTCCACAGGTTCCGCACCGCGTACCCGGTGTCGGCCGGCGGCAGCCCGAGCTCGGCCGCGGTGGTGCCGAGCACGGCCGGCGTGGAGGCCCGGTTGAGCAGGACGACGGCGACCGAGCCGTCCGACATCTTCTTGGTCCACACCTCGGTGTCGCCGGAGTCCCGCAGCTTCGCGCCCTGGCGCCCGCTCCAGTCCTGGTTGACCGCGAGCAGGTCCGGATCGGTCAGCTGGTTGCGTGCCCACGCCGGCATCGAGCGGATGTCGTTGCCCGCGATCAGCGGCGCGTTCAGCACCGCCCAGAGGCTCATGTGGGCGCGGCTCTCGCCCTGCGTCAGGCCAGGATTGCCCACCTCGAGCATGTCCGGGTCGTTCCAGGCGCCCGGACCGGAGTACGCCTCCAGCCCGACCTGTTGGTCGAGGATCGACATCACGCTCGGCCAGGAGTCGGTGATGTCGCCGGTGGTCCGCCACAGGTCGCCACCGACGGAGTCACCCCACAGCCACGGCTGGTTGGCGCCCCACTCGCAGATGCTGTACACGATCGGCCGGCCGGTCTTCTTCAGCGCGTCACCCATCGCCTGGTACCGCTGTTGCGCGGGGACGCCCTGGTTGTTGCAGTTGTCGTACTTGAGGTAGTCGACGCCCCAGTCGGCGAACGTCTGGGCGTCCAGTTCCTCGTGGCCGAGGCTGCCCGGCATCGTGCGAGCGCAGGTCTCGGTGCCGGCGCTGGTGTAGATGCCGAGCTTGAGCCCCTTGGCATGGACATAGTCCGCCAGCGCCTTGATGCCGCTGGGGAACCGTTCGTGGTGGGGAACGTACTTCCCGGACGCCGGGTCGCGCTCCTGCTCGGCCCAGCAGTCGTCGATGTTGACGTACTGGTAGCCGGCCGCGGCCATCCCGGACGAGACCATCGCGTCGGCGGTGTCGCGGATCAGCTTCTCGTTGATGTCGCAGGCGAAGGTGTTCCAGCTGTTCCAACCGAGCGGTGGCGTCGCCGCCAGGATCGGTTCGGCCGCCGGCGCTGCGGTCACGTCGTGGACCGACGTTGCGGCGGACGCCGGGACGGTGACGGTCATGGCGAGGACGAGAGCGAGGGCGGTGGTGGCAACTGTTCGCATGGCGGCTCCTGAGGGGCGGCTGGTGCGATGCAGATCTATGTAAGAACGTAAATGTATCTGTGCGGTTACGTCAACACGTGTGCGAAAATGTTTGACGCTTCGACGCGGCCCGACGCCCAGGCGTACCCGGTGGAACCAAGGCCGGATCGGCGCGATCAGATCCCGCCGGTCCCGGAGGCGTTTCCGCATGTTCATGTGCGGCGAGGAGAACGACACGCTGTCGCACCTGCCGAAACTGGCCGCGGGCGGGTGGAGCTCGCGGAGATCCCGCACAGCGGGCACTGGCCGATGTGCGCCAACCCGGTCGCGATGTGGGAACGGATCGCCGCGTTCCTGCCGCAGGGCCACCCTATTGAGGTCGAGTGAGCGGGACGGCCGGCTCAACGCGCCGGACCGCTCCGGGCCCGGTGGCGGCGTACCGCGTCACGGTTGGCGCACCGTGGTGAGCAGTAGCGCTGCTTGCCGGTCCGGGACAGGTCGGCGTAGATCGTGCGGCATCCGTCCCGGGCGCATCGGCCCAGCCGGTCCATGCCGCGACCGGTCAGGTGCAGGGCGGTGCCGACACTGATCAGGGCGCGGAGCACGGCCGACAACGGCACGCCGTCGTCCCGGTAGTGCAGGTGCCAGGGGCCGTCCGCGTGATTGGTGAGCCGGGGGTACGTCGACGCACTGGCCAGCATGCGGTTGAGCAGCTCCGCCCGCTCGTCCGCCGAGGCGGCGTCGACGATCTCGGACCACTCCTCGACCAACCGGAGGGTGACCGAGAGGTCGACGTCCCGCACCGGCATGTCCATCACCACCCCGGCCGTCCGGCATCGGCGGGCCAGTTCCGGCACCGATCGGGGCGGGTCGTTGGCCAGTTCGACGGCCAGCCGTACCGGGTCGGTGCCGTAAGGGTTGAGATGCATAATGCCATTACAGCAGGCTGTGACCATGAGCGACAGCGACGGGCATGTCTGGCGGACCCGGTCCCGGCACCGGACGAGCGACGGGATCATCTACTACCAGTCCTGCCACTGCGGGCGGTGGCGGATCCGTGCCGGTCGACAGGCCGGAATCCCGGTCGAGACCCGGCCCCTCTCGACGTACCGGCCGCATCGCTGAGCCAGATCCGGCAACCGGGATGCCCCACCCCGTTGCGACGTTGGATGGCTGGAACCCCACAGAAGTTTCGTCAGCTGTCTGGTGATCCCACTCCGAGCTGGCAGCTACGGTCTTGTGGCCGGCAGAGAGATCGGTGAATGAAGGCGGCGGAGGCGGTCGCCTGCCGGCAGGCGACCGACGGGTTCCGGCGATGCCTGGGGAGCGGTATGCCCCGGCAAGGGGGGACGGCGTTGGTCGGACGGCTGGCAACCTCAGCCATGGCACGAAACCGGATCAGACCGAGCACGTCTCACTGCTCACGTCGACACGAGCCGGGTCGAACTACCGACTGTGGCGGGCGGCCCGGGCCCTTCGGGATCGCCGGCTGACGATAGAAGGGACTCTTGATGGCGCGACGAAAGCTGCGCCCGCGGGCGGCCGGCCTCACCGCCGTGTCCGCCGCGGTGACGCTGGCTCTTTCGCTAGGGGTTGCGGGACCGGCCGCGGCCAGCCCGGACGAGGTCGGGCCGGTCTTTGTCGACGGGCAGGCTCAGATCGTCCCGGAGTTTGCGAACTCCAGCAGCTGGATCCGGCAGCGGTTGTGGGTGGAGACCGAGTTCGACTCCGACGGCGACGGCAAGCTCGACCGCATGCACGTGGACGTCACCAGGCCGGCGCAGACCGAGCAAGGGTTGAAGGTCCCGGTTGTCTACGAGAGCAGCCCTTACTACGCCGGTACGGCGTCCAGCCAGTCGCAGTACTTCTGGAACGTCCGACACGAGCTCGGTGAGCAACCGCCGGCCCGGCTCTCACCGCCACTGATCGCGCACCAGCCGGGTCGGACCTCGGTGTCCACCAGCGAGGTCAGCACCTGGGTGCCGCGCGGGTTCGCCGTGGTCCACTCCGATTCTCCGGGTACCGGGCTGTCGCAGGGCTGCCCGACGGTCGGCGGACCCAACGAGTCGCTGGCGCCGAAGGCGGTGATCGACTGGTTGAACGGCCGCGCGAAGGGCTACACCAGCGTCACCGGGGATCAGGAGGTCTCGGCGACCAGTTGGGCGACCGGCAAGGTCGGCATGACCGGTACGTCGTACAACGGCACTCTGCCGCTCGCCGCCGCGACCACCGGAGTCGACGGTCTCGAGGCGATCATCCCGATCGCGCCGAACACGTCGTACTACCACTACTACCGCTCCAACGGGCTGGTCCGGAATCCCGGCGGTTGGGTCGGCGAGGACATCGACTACCTGTTCGACTACATCAACAGCGGCTATCCGGAGCGCCGGGCGTACTGCATCGACACGATCCGGGTCGGCGAGATGAACCGCAACCAGGACCGGGCGAACGGCGACTACAACGACTTCTGGGCCGGCCGGGACTATCTCCACGCGGTCGGGACCGTCAAGGCCGCCACTCTGATGGCGCACGGGTTCAACGACTGGAACGTGGTGCCTGAGCACAGCGTGCGGATCCTCGAGGCGCTGAAGGCGCAGGGCACGCCGGTGCAGGCGTACTACCACCAGGGCGGGCACGGCGGTGCCCCGCCGCTGGACATGCGCAACCGGTGGTTCACCCGCTACCTGTACGGCGTCCAGAACGGGGTCGAGAACGACGCCCGGGCCTGGGTGGTGCGCAACGAGACCGGTGCCAGCCAGCTCACCCCGTACGCGGACTACCCCAACCCGGCCGCGGCGCCGGTCACCATGGTGCTGAAGCCCGGCGGTGACGCCACCGGCGAGCTGACCTCGTTGGCTCGGCCCGGCAAGGGTGTGGAGTCGCTGGTCGATGCCGGCAACACCGCGTGCAATGCCGGCGCGCTGGCCACCACGGTGTCCGACCATCGGCTGCTCTACGTGACGCCGGAACTCACCGCGCCGGTGCACATCTCCGGTACGGCGCAGGTGACGCTCCGGATGAGCGCGAGCAAGCCGGCGGCCAACCTGTCGGTGGCGCTGGTGCGGCTGCCGTGGACCGGCGGATCGGGTTGCGAGTCGAGTACCCGGGGCACTACGACGAGCATCATCACCCGGGGCTGGGCGGACCCGCAGAACCGCCACTCGCTCACCCGGAGCGAGCCGCTCGTGCCCGGCGAGTTCGTCGACGTGACCGTACCGCTGCAGCCGGATGACCAGGTCATCCCGGCCGGCTACCGGATCGGCCTGATGGTCTTCTCCACCGACCACGAGTTCACGCTGCACCCGGCCCCGGGCACCGTGCTCAACGTCGACCTGGCCGCAACGGCCCTGCGGCTGCCCGTGGTCGGCGGCCCGTTGGCGATGCCGGTCTGCGCGAGCACCGACGCCCGGACGACGGTGGTGGTCGGCGGCGTCGACAGCGGTGTGCCCAACCACCCGCTGGCCGGCAACTGCACGATCAACGACCACCTCCTCGACGGGGAGCAGTGGTCGAACCACGGCCAGTTCGTGACCCACGTCAACCAGGTCGCGGACCAGCTGGTCGCGGCCGGGGTGGTCACCTCGGGGCAGCGCGGGTCCATCGTGTCGGCGGCCGCCCGGTCGCGCATCGGCAAGTGACGAAGTAGCACGGAGCCTTCCGTGGGCGCCGCACGTAGACGTTGGACGGGCGGCGCCCACGGAAGTTCTGTCAGGTGTCCGGTGATTCTCGCTCGGTGCCCGGAGGCAGCTTCCGGTGGCCGGAGGGAACGCCGGCGGATGAAGGTGAGGTGGAGAGCGAGTGAGACTGAAGGTCGCGACCCTCGCGGCGCTAGCCCTGGTGGCCGGCTTGCTGACCGGCGCCGGCCCGGCGAGCGGCGCTCCGGCGGACGGCCCGCCGATGCCGTTGCCCAACCCGAAGGTCCATCCGATTCAAGTCACCGGCCCGGCGGCCGAGCGGTTGAATCTGATCATCCTCGGTGACGGCTACCAGTGGGACCAGCAGGGGATTTTCCTGAAGGACGTGGACCGCAACCTGGCCATCATGTGGGCCACGGAGCCGTTCCGGACCTACCGCGACTACATCAATGTGTACGCGGTGGAGATCGCCTCGATCGACTACGGCGTCCGGTGCGACCCGGATGGCCGGGTACGCAACCCGGACGGCACGATCCGGGACACCGGCCAGCGTGAGGGTCCGATCGACGCCAAGAACACCGCGCTGCGAATGATCTACCAGAACGGCTGTAATGACCCGCTGTCGCGCGGCACCGTCTACGGCGGCGCGCCGGTGAACTGTCAGAACTTCGCCGCCTACTACCCACCGGGTGTGAACCCGTGTGAGACCGGGAACCAGGCGCACAACCGGATCATCGACAACTATGTCGCGCCGGTCCTGGGTATCCCGCGCACGGCGCAGAACCTGCAGACCCTGGCGATCTTCAATACGTTCACCTACGGCGGGATCGGCGGCACCCAGGCGACGACCTCCGGCGGCTCCCCGCAGGGCCCGCTGATCTCGTTGCACGAGATCGGTCACTCGCTCGGCACGCTGGTCGACGAGTACCCGTACTCGTCCCGTGACGTGGTGCGACCCTGCTACACCGGCGGTGAGCCCAGCAGCTTCCACCACACCGTCTACAGCGACCCGCAGAAGATGGTCGAGGACCAGCAGAAGTGGTGGCGCTGGGTCGGTGAGGAGAGCCTGTCCGGCGGCACGATCGGGGTGCACGAGGGCGGCGGCATGTACCCGTGCGGTCAGCGCCGGCCGAGCGAGCATTCGATGATGCGCTGGATCGGGTTCGACTTCGACCAGATCGGCCTCGAGCACATGGTCGCCCGGGTGACCGGTATGCGTAACTCCGGGCAGATGAACGTCCGGCACACCCCGCTGGGCACGGTGCCGTCCGACAGCGTGCTGTGGGTCGAGCCCGGGCAGCCGCGCTACCACGAGCTGAAGGTGACCTGGCGAGTCGGTGGTCCGAACGGCACCGTGCTCGACACGCACAACAGCAGCAGCCTCGACCTCGGCGAGTTGGACCTGCCCGCCGGGACCGTGGTGCACGTCGAGGTGCGGGACCCGGTGGGGCCGGACGGCATCGACTGGGTCCGCAACCCGTCGACCGCCAACACGGCCACGAACTCGGGCTACAACGGAGCGCGGTTCGTGCAGACCCGGCAGTGGACGGTGGGTGACACCAAGGTGACCCCGTCGTCGCCGGCCGCGACCATCACCGGCTCCACGCCGAACACCCAGCCGGTCGCCGGCGACGAGGTGGTCTACGTGCGGACGAACCACCCGGCCGACCGGATCCTCGACGTGGCCTGGTCGCTCGACGGCAAGACGCTGCCGAACCCGCACAACAGCCGCAACCTCGACCTCGGCGCACTGAAACTGGCGCCGGGCACCCACCAGCTGGCCGCCACGGTGACCGACCCGGCCGATCCGGGTGGCGTCTCCGACCGGATCGACTGGACCGTCGACAACGCGATGCCGTCCGCGCCGCGTACCCTGTCGGAGCCGCTGACCCGGCTCGCGGACAGCATGGAGCACCCGGTGTACTTCAACGGGTGGGACATGTGGCTGGACCCGCAGGACGACCACACCGGCTATGCCGAGGACCGCTACGTCGTTGGCCAGCTCCGGCTGAACAAGGACGGCTGGTTCAACTACTTCGGGTTCCCCGAGCAGCCGATGCCCGAGTCGCCGTTCCAATTCCGTCACTCGGGCACGAACATCAAGGCCCTGACGTACGGCAACCTCGGTACCGGCGGCCTGTCGAAGGCGGCGTTCGAGCAGACCCTGCCCGACGACCACCCGGGCGGCGGGTTCGTGCCGGGGTTCGGCACGCACCTGGTCGAGCACCGGGCCATCGATGCGGCCGGCAACGTCGGCGAGCCGAGCGCCTACCGGGCCACGGTGCTGCCGGGCTCGTCGCCCGACTGCACGAGGACCCTGACCGGCCAGCAGCCGCGGGTCGTGGTCAGCGAGGGGGTGACCTGTCTCAAGGGTGCCCAGGTGAACGGTGGGGTGTCGGTGCGTCCGGGCGCTTCGCTGGTGGTCAGTGACAGCTCGATCGACGGCGGGTTGACGGCGACCGGCGCTCAGGCGGTGCAGCTGTTCGGCAGCACGGTGAACGGCCTCGCCCGGATCACCGGAGCCACCCGGGACGTGACCATCGCGGGCAGCACCTTCAACGGCTCGCTCACCCTGTCGGACAACGTCCAGGTGACGGCCAACGACCGGTTCAGCCGGCTGGCCGGCGCCTACGGGCCGATCCTGGTCGGTAGCCGGGTCAACGGACCGCTGAGCTGCACCGGCAACAGCGCGGCGGTGAAGGACTTCGGCGCGCCGAACACGGTGACCGGTGCCAAGGGCGGTGACTGCGCGGCTCTGTAGCGCGCCGTTGCTGCAACAGGAACATCTGGTGGGCCGGCAGTCGCCGGCCCACCAGTCTCTTACCGTTGTTGCCCTGCGCTGGATCGACCAGCCGAGTGCAATGTTACTGGGGAGGCTCTTCTGTGCCTCTTATGGCTATCTATCCGCTTTCCGAGCCGAGGCGCTCCGGCGAGCGGGGCCAGCCTGGGCCTCATGTCACCTCGCCCCGGGCGATTGCCGGTCGGTTCGCGGCCGTCCGCCTTCAATTGGCGGGCCGCGATCGGTTCCCCGTTGCCCCCTCTATGCAGTGTTCACGGCTGCGTCTAGGATCAGTGCAATGGCACACCTTACTGGGGGGCGTTGATGGCATCTGGGCGGCGCAGTCCCGAGCGCGTCCGGCAGGAGAAGTGGGCCCGATGACCGTTACCGCGAGTTACACGATCCCCGGCATGCGGGTCCGCGATCACGTGACCGACGTGCCGCTGGACTGGTCCGACCCGGCACGCGGCACCATCCAGCTCTTCGCCCGTGAGATCGTCGATCCGGTACGGGCCGGTGAGGATCTGCCGTGCCTGGTCTACCTCCAGGGCGGACCGGGCGGGAAGGGCCCGCGCCCGCTCGACCGGTCCGGCTGGCTCGGCCACGCACTGCGCGACTACCGCGTCGTCCTGGCGGATCAGCGCGGCACCGGCCGCAGCACCCGCGTCGACGGTCGCCGGATGAGCGGGTTCGCGTCGGCCGAGGAGGCCGCCGGCTTTCTCGCGTGCTTCCGGGCCGACTCGATCGTCGCCGACCACGAGCACCTGCGGAAGACCGTCTTCGGCGGCCGGCGCTGGTCCACCCTCGGGCAGTCCTACGGCGGCTTCCTCACGCTGACCTACCTCTCGCAGGCCCCGGAAGGCCTGAGTGCCTGCTACGTCACCGGCGGACTGCCCGGTCTCGACCCGTCGGCGGCCGAGGTCTACCGGCGCACCTATCCCCGGGTCGAGGCGAAGAACCGGGCGTTCTACCGGCGCTACCCGCACCAGGCGGCACAGGTGAGCCGGATCGCCGACCGGCTGGCCGAGGGCGATGTGCTGCTGCCCGACGGCGACGTGCTCACGGTCCGGCGGTTGCAGTCGCTCGGCATCGACTTCGGTATGAAGCCCGGATACGAGCGCATGCACTGGCTGCTCGACGAGGCGTTCTCCGGGAGCGAGCTGTCGACGACCTTTCTGCACCAGGTGCTGGCCAGGACCTCGTACAGCGACAACCCCCTGTTCGCGGCCCTGCAGGAGAGCATCTACGGCCACGGCGCCGCCGCCACCGCCTGGGCGGCGCAGGCCGAACGGGTGCGGCACCCGCAGTTCGCCGAGGAAGCCAGACCGCTGCTGTTCACCGGCGAGATGATCTATCCCTGGATGTTCGAGGAGATCGCCGAACTGCGCCCCTTCCGCGGCGCCGTCGAGCTGCTGGCCGCCAGAGCGGAGTGGCCGCAGCTCTACGACCTCGACCGGCTGGCCGGCAACGAGATCCCGGTGGCCGCCGCCGTCTACTACGACGACATGTACGTGGACGCGGGCCTGCAACTGGATACCGCGTCCCGGGTCGGCAACGTCCAGACCTGGGTCACCAACGAGTACGAGCACGACGGCATCGGCGACGACCGGGTCTTCACCCGGCTGACCGAGTTGGTCCGGGAACTGGGCGGAGGAGTCACCGGTGAACCCGTGACCCGAGCCGACGGAGGACCGGGCCGGCCGGTCGGCCAGACGGGAGGAGTCGCAGTTGCGTGAAGGTAAGCCGCCGAAGCTGTCCGAGATCGCGGCGTTCGCGGAATACATGAACACCGGATGGGGCGTGCCGGACCGCACCCCGTCGGTCGTCCCCGGCGCCGCCGATGCAGCCGCCGCCCACCGGGCCCGGCTGGCCGAGGCGCTCCCCGGCCGGACCATCGTGCTGGCGGCCGGGGAGGCGCCCGTGCGCAGCAACGACACCACGTACGACTTCCGCCCGGACAGCGACTTCGTCTGGGTGACCGGCTGCGGGATCGAGCACGCCGTGGTGGTGCTGCGCGACGGCGACGCCACGCTCTACCTGCCACCGCCCGCTGTTCCCGGCGACTCCGGGTTCTGGACCGACGCCCGTTACGGCGAGCTGTGGGTCGGGGCCGCTCCTGGCCAGGCCGACTGGGCGCGAGCGCTGGGCGTCGAGGTCCGGCCGCTGGCGGAGCTCACCGAGGACGTGACCCGGGACGAGGAGGTGGGCCGGACCCTCGCCGAACTGCGCATGTACAAGGACGAGTGGGAGATCGGGCAGCTTCGCGAGGCCGTGGACCGCACGGTCGAGGGCTTCGCCGCGGTCGTCCGCGAGATCCCCACCGCGATCGCCGGGCCCGGGGAGCGGTGGCTGCAGGGCACCTTCGACCGGTACGCCAGGGCGTACGGCAACGCCCCCGGCTATGCCACGATCGTCGGCAGTGGCCGCCACGCACCCACGTTGCACTGGGTGCGCTGCGACGGCCCGGTGCTTCCCGACGAGGCGCTCCTGCTCGACATGGGCGTCGAGGCCAGGAGCTTCTACACCGCCGACGTCACCCGCACGTTCCCCGCCTCCGGCCAGTTCTCTCCGGCGCAACGCCAGGTGCACGACCTGGTGGAACAGGCCCACCGGGCCGGGCTGGCGGCGGTCGGCCCCGGCCGCCGGTTCACCGATTTCCACCATGCGGCGATGGAGGTGATCGCGCGGGGGCTGGCGGACTGGGGGCTGCTGTCGGTCTCCGTGGACGAGGCGCTCTCCGACACCGGCCAGCACCACCGGCGCTACCTGGTGTGCGGCATCGGCCATCACCTGGGGCTGGACGTGCACGACTGCGGCCGGGCCACGGCGGAGGCCTATCAGGGTGCCGTCATGGCCCCCGGCATGGTGCTCACCGTCGAGCCCGGGCTGTACTTCCATGCGCACGACCTGACCGTGCCTCCGGAGCTGCGCGGGATCGGCGTGCGCATCGAGGACGACCTCCTCGTCACGCCGGACGGCATGGAGGTGCTGTCCCGCGCGTTGCCGCTGGAGGCCGACGGTCTGGAGAAGTGGATGGCGGCTCAGATCATGTGAGATAGCGCGCTGTCAGACTTCTCGATCCGATCATCAAGGAGACCCCAATGACCACCCCTGCCAAGCCGTGGCGCGGCGTCAACGTCGCGACGGCACTGCCCTTCCATGACGACCTCTCCGTCGACTACGACTCGTTCGCCGAGCACGTGCGGTTCCTCGCCGCCGGCGGCTGCGACGGGGTGACGCCCAACGGCTCGCTCGGCGAATACCAGACGCTGACCCCGGATGAACGGGCCCGCGTCGTCGAGGTGGCCGTCCAGGCCGCCCCCGCCGGGTTCGGTGTGATGCCCGGCGTCGCCGCCTACGGCGCGCTCGAGGCCCGCCGCTGGACCGAGCAGGCCGCCGCGGCCGGGGCCACCTCCGCCCTGCTGCTGCCGCCGAACGCCTACCGCGCCGACCGGGCGGCCGTCGTCGAGCACTACCGCGAGGTCGCCCGGGTCGGGCTGCCGGTCGTCGCCTACAACAACCCCATCGACACCAAGGTCGACCTCACTCCCTCGCTGCTCGCCGAACTGTTCCACGAGGGCCTGATCGTCGGCGTGAAGGAGTTCACCGGCGACGTCCGCAGGGCGTACGAGATCGCCGAGCTGGCACCTGGCCTGGACCTCCTGGTCGGTGCCGACGACGTGCTGCTCGAGTTGGGCCTCGCCGGAGCCGTCGGCTGGATCGCCGGCTATCCGAACGCGATCCCGGAGAGCACCGTGGAGCTCTACCGGCTGGCCACCTCGGGCGACCCCGCCGACATCGCCAAGGCGGTGCCGATCTACCGCGACCTGCATCCGCTGCTGCGCTGGGACTCCAAGACCGAGTTCGTCCAGTCGATCAAGCTGTCGATGGACATCGCCGGCCGCAAGGGCGGGGTCTGCCGTCCGCCGCGACTGCCGCTTCCCTCCGAGCTGACCGCCCGGATCACCGCCGACACCGAAGCCGTCCTGAGCAAGGGCTACCGATGAGGTCCCGCCGCACGTTCCATGCCGTCGACTCGCACACGGAGGGCATGCCCACCCGAGTCGTCGTCGGCGGCATGGGCACGATCCCCGGGGCGACCATGGCCGAGCGCAGGCTGTGGTTCATGGAGCACAGCGACGACATCCGCACCCTGCTGATGTACGAGCCGCGCGGCCACAGCGCGATGAGCGGGGCGATCCTGCAGCCGCCGACCCGTCCCGACGCCGACTACGGCGTGCTCTTCATCGAGGTCTCCGGGCTGCTGCCGATGTGCGGCCACGGCACCATCGGGGTGGCGACGGTGCTCGTCGAGACCGGGATGGTGCCCGTGGTCGAACCGGTGACCACGATCCGGCTCGACACCCCCGCCGGGCTGGTCGTCGCGTCCGTGGCGGTGCGCAACGGCGCGGCCGAGTCGGTCACCATCCAGAACGTCCCGTCGTTTTCGTACGCGCTGGACCGGAAGGTGCAGGTGCCGGGCTTCGGGAACGTCGGGTACGACATGGCCTTCGGCGGGAACTTCTACGCGATTGTCGAGCTGGCGGAGCTGGGGCTGCCCTTCGACCGGTCCCGCGCCGGTGACCTGCTGGCCGCTGGCTTGGCGATTATGGAGGCGGTGAACGAGCAGGACCCGCCGATCCACCCCGAACGCGACGACATCAGCGGCTGTCACCACGTCTATCTGAAGGCCCCCGGCTCCACCGCCTCGTTGTCCCGGCACGCCATGGCCATCCATCCCGGCTGGTTCGACCGTTCCCCCTGCGGCACGGGCACGAGCGCCCGGATGGCCCAGCTGCACGCGCGCGGCGAACTGGGCCTCGGTGAGGACTTCGTCAACGAGTCGTTCATCGGCACCCGCTTCACCGGCCGGCTGCTCGGCGAGACCACGGTCGGGTCGCTGCCCGCCGTGCTGCCCTCGATCACCGGGCGGGCGTGGATCACCGCGACCTCGCAGTTCCACCTCGACCCCACCGACCCGTTCCCGGCGGGGTTCCTGCTGTGAGCCCCGCGCCCGTACCGGATCTGCCCGGCGTCGGCCGCAGGGAGAATCTCCGCGACCGGATCAGGGAGGCCCTGCGCGCCGCGATCATCTCCGGCAAGCTCGAGCCCGGCGTGGTCTACTCGGCGCCCGCGCTGGGCGCGCAGCTCGGCGTCTCGCCCACACCGGTACGGGAGGCCATGCTCGACCTGGTGAAGGGCGGCCTGGTCGTCCCCCACCCGAACAAGGGCTTCCGGATCACCGAGGTGTCCGAGGAGGACCTCGACAACCTGGCCGCCGTGCGGCTGCTCATCGAGCCGCCGACCGTGCGGGACGTGGTGGCGGTGATCCCGAAGGAGGACATCCCCGAACTCCGGACGCTCGCGCAGGCCATCGTCGACGCGGCGGAGCGGGGCGACCTGGTCGGCTACATCGAGGCCGACCACGTCTTCCACCTGACCCTGCTCGGTTACAGCCGCAACCGGTTCCTGGTGGACGTCGTCGCCGACCTGCGCTCGCAGACCCGGCTGCTCGGCCTGACCCCGCTGCTGGAGAGCGGCAGCCTGGGCCGCTCAGCCGCCGAGCACCACGAGATCCTGGACTTCATCGAAGCCCGCGACCCGTCCGGGGCCGAGTTGCTGATGCACCGGCACATCGGGCACGTGCGAGGTCTGTGGGCAGGTGGCGCCAAGGACGCCACATGACCAGCGCGGATCTTGTGGTGGTCGGGGCGGGGGTCGTCGGCGCTGCCAGCGCCTACTTCGCGTCGCTGGCCGGGGTGCGGGTGGTCGTCGTCGATCGCGGCGCGATCGCCGGGGGCACCTCCAGCGCCGGCGAGGGCAACGTGCTGGTGTCCGACAAGGAGGCCGGCCCCGAACTCGACCTGGCGTTGTACTCGCAGCGGGTCTGGCGCGAGGAGCTCGCGGAACACGCCGACCTGTGGGAGTTCGAGGCCAAGGGCGGCCTGATCGTCGCGGCGTCGGAGCAGAGCGTCGCATCGCTGCGCGACCTCGCCGTCCGGCAGCGCCGGTGCGGTGTCGAGGTCCGCGACGTCGCGCGGACCGAGTTGCGCGATTACGAGCGGCACCTTTCCCCGGAGCTCGCCGGCGGCGCCTTCTATCCGCAGGACGCCCAGGTTCAGCCCATGCTGGTCGCGGCGCAGCTGCTGCGGCTGGCCCGCGAGCGAGGGGCACAGGTGCGTACCCGCACCGAGGTGACGGGCTTCCTGCGCGACGGCACCCGGGTGACGGGCGTGCGGACCACCGGGGGCGACATCTCCGCCGGGGCGGTGCTCAACGCCGCCGGCACGTGGGCCGGCGGGGTCGCCGGCCTCGCCGGGGTGCGGGTCCCGGTGCTGCCCCGCCGCGGCTTCGTCCTGGTCACCCAGCCGATGCCGCCCCGCACGATCCGCCACAAGGTCTACGCCGCCGAGTACGTCGGCGACGTGGCCAGCTCCGACGCGGCCCTGCAGACCTCGCCCGTCGTCGAGGGGACCGCCAGCGGCACCATCCTCGTCGGCGCGTCGCGCGAGCGCGTCGGGTTCGACCGCACCATGTCCACCACCGCGATCAGCACGCTCGCGGCCAAGGCGATCGCGCTGTTTCCGATGCTTCGCGAGGTCCGCGCGATGCGCACCTACCTCGGCTTCCGCCCCTACTGCCCCGATCACCTGCCCGTCATCGGCCCCGACCCCCGCGCGCCCGGCCTCTGGCACGCCTGCGGCCACGAGGGCGCCGGGATCGGCCTGTCCGCCGGCACCGGCAGGCTGATCGCGCAGGCGCTCGTGGGGGAGCGGCCGGACCTGGACCTCACGCCGTTCGCCCCGGACCGATTCGCGGACGCTGAGGAGGAACCCCGATGACTCACCAGATGACCTTCCGCGGCGTCACCGTTGCGGCGGAGCCCGGCCAGAGCGTCGCCGCCGCGCTGGTCGCCGCCGGAATCCACGACTGGCGCACCACCCGTAAGGGCGGCCGGCCCCGGGGACTGTTCTGCGGCATCGGCGTCTGCTTCGACTGCCTGATCACCGTCGACGGCGTCCCCGACCAGCGCGCCTGCCTGGTCGCCGCCGCCGAGGGCATGATCCTCGGCGACGACGCCGAGGCCGGCGCGGACCGCGAGGACGCCGGAGACCGGAGGAACGCCGATGCCGCAGGTGCCTGACGTCGCCGTGGTCGGCGCGGGTCCGGCAGGCCTCGCCGCCGCCGTCGAGGCCGCCGAGGCCGGGCTCGGCGTCGCCCTGATCGACACCGCCGGGCAGCCCGGCGGGCAGTACTGGCGGCACTACGACGAGAAGCATGCCCGCCCCGACGATTCCGCCGGCCATCACGGCTGGCCGGTCTTCACCCGGCTGCGGGACCGCATGTACGCCCTCCGAACCGCCGGCCGGATCCGTTACCTCCCCGGCCACCAGGTCTGGCTCGTCACCCGCGACGACAGCGGCGCGTTCACCCTCCGGATGACGGCCACCACCGCCACGGCCGGCGGGACGGACCGCACACTCGTCACGCGGGCACTGATCCTGTGCCCCGGGGGATACGACCGGCAGTTGCCACTCCCCGGCTGGGACCTGCCCGGCGTGATGACCGCGGGCGGGGTACAGGCCCTGCTCAAGGGGCACCGCACCAGTGCGGGACGGCGAGCCGTCGTCGCCGGCACCGGCCCGTTCCTGCTTCCCGTGGCCACCGGCCTCGCGCGGGCCGGGGTGACCGTCGCGGCCGTCGTCGAGGCCAACGCCACGCTCCGTTGGCTGCGCGACCCGGTCGGCGCGATCTCCGCGCCGGGCAAGGGCATCGAGGCACTGCAGTACGCGGCGCTCATGGCCCGACACCGCATCCCGTACAAGACCAGAACGGTGATCCGGGAGATCCTCGGAAGCGACCGGGTCGAGGCGGTCCGGCTCGCCAGGGTGGACCGCGACGGCCGCCCGACCCGACCGGACGAAGAGATGCCCGCCGACGTCGTGGCTCTCGGCTGGGGCTTCACCCCGTCGCTCGAGCTGCCGCTCATGCTCGGCGCGCAGACGGCGAAGGACGTCGACGGATCTCTCGTCGTGGCCGTTGACGACCGCCAGCGCAGCAGCGTCGATGGGCTGTACGTCGCCGGCGAGGCGACCGGCGTGGGCGGAGCGGCCCTGGCTGTCCAGGAAGGACGGTTGAGCGCGTTGGCCCTCGCCGACGCACTGGGCCGTCCGGCCGATCCGGCCGCGATGAGGCGACTCGGCCGCGCCGTCCGGCGCGGGCGCCGCTTCGCCGTTGCCATGCACCGGACCTATCCGGTGCCGCCCGCGTGGCCGCAGTGGCTGTCGGAGACGACCCCGGTCTGCCGCTGCGAGGAGGTCTCGTACGGTGACCTGCGGCGGGCGCACGACGACCTCGGCGCGGAGGATGCGCGCACCTTGAAAATGCTCGCCCGGCCGGGGATGGGCTGGTGCCAGGGGCGGGTGTGCGGCTTCGCCACGGCCGGGATCGCGGCCTGCCTGAGCAGGCGCGAGACCACGTCCGAGGACCTGCGCAGCCTGGCCAAACGCAGCCTCGCCGTACCGGTGCCCCTGGGCGAGCTCGCCGCCCTTACCGAAGACACGACGCCCGTCGAGGCGGCCGGAGAACCGACGGAACAGAGAGGACGAGACGGTGAGTGACGTGCTGAGCATCGACCCGCGTACCGGAGCCCCGCGGGGACGCGTGGCGACCGAGTCGACGGCGGAGGACGTGGACGAGGCGGTGCGGGCCGCCGCCGCGGCCGCCCCGGCACTCAGGGACCGCGCCGCGCGGGCCGACCTGCTACGCACGGCGGCCGCGCTCCTGGAGAAGAACGGTGAGGAGATCATCGCGGCCGCCGATGCGGAGTCGGCGCTCGGCCGGGTACGGCTCACCGGCGAGCTCGCCCGCACCTGCTACCAGCTCCGCGCGTTCGGGGACGTGGTCGAGGCGGGCACCTACCTGGACGTGATCATCGACCACGCCGACCGGCAGGCCGCGCCCGCGCCCCGTCCCGACCTGCGGCGCTACAAGGTGCCGCTGGGCGTGGTCGCGGTCTTCGCGGCGAGCAACTTCCCGCTGGCCTTCAGCGTGCCGGGCGGCGACACCGCGAGTGCGTTGGCTGCGGGATGCCCGGTCGTGGTCAAGGCGCACCCGGACCATCCGGCCACCTCCGTCCTGTGTGCCCGGATCCTCCGCTCCGCGGCGGCCGAGGTCGGGCTGCCCGAGGACGTTGTCCGCCTGGTCCACGGTTTCGACGCGGGCCCGGAACTCGTCCGCCACCCACTGACCGCGGCCGTCGGGTTCACCGGCTCGGTGCGCGGCGGCCGCGCGTTGTTCGACATCGCGTCCTCCCGGCCGCGGCCGATCCCGTTCCACGGCGAGTTGGGCAGCCTCAACCCGGTCGTGGTGACCACGCGGGCGGCCGAGACCAGAGCGGACGAGATCGGAGCGGGGCTTGCCGCCTCGTACACCCAGGGTCTGGGCCAGTTCTGTGTCAAGCCGGGCCTCGTCCTGCTCCCGGCGGGACTGGCGGGCGACGCCGTCATCCGGGCGGTCGTCGCGGCGGTGGTGCCGTCCGGGCCGCTGCTCGACCCGCGCATGCGCGCGGCGTTCCTCGCCGGAGTCCGCTCCCGCGCGGCGCTCCCCGGCGTCGCGGAACCGCTCGGGGCGGGGGAGGCCGGCGACGACGAGACGCCTCTGGCGGTCCGGCCGGGGTTGCTGACCGTCGCGGCGTCGCGGCTCGCCGAGGGCGGGCCGTACCGGGAACTGCTGGAGGAGTGCTTCGGGCCGGTGACCGTGCTGGTCCGCTACGGCTCGACGGTCGAGCGGGACGCGGTGCTCGGCGCCCTGCCGGGCAACCTCACCGCGACCGTGCACCTGGCCGCCGACGAGCGGGACGCCGCGGCGGCGGAACTGGTCGCCGGGCTGAGCGGGATCGCGGGGCGGGTCGTCGTGGACGGCTGGCCCACCGGGGTGACGGTCGCCCCCGCCATGCAGCACGGCGGTCCGTACCCCGCCTCCACCAGCGGCTCGACCTCGGTGGGAAGCACCGCGATCGAGCGCTGGCTGCGCCCGGTCTGCTACCAGAACACCCCGGACCCGCTGCTCCCACCGGAGCTACGTGAGGCCAACCCGCTCGGCCTTCCCCGCCTGGTCGACGGGATCCGTACGACCTCGTAGCGGCTCGGGTGCGGGCGCGGTGGGCCGCAGGTTCGCGTGATGATGAGAGATGGTCGCCGGAGAATGGAGTGAACGTGGCAGGTGACGACGACATCTCCGGGTGAGATCCCGGATCGGCCGCCGACGGGCGCGTGATCGCGCCCGTCGCCGCGGCCATCTCGTCGTCCCCTGTTCCCGCCGGGCGTCCGCCGTGTGTGCGTGCCCGGGAGCACCTGCAAGCCACGTACGACCATCGCTCGGTCCTGCTGGCTACGGCTGGCCGGCCCGACGAGCAGCGCCGAGAGCGACTTGCCTGACCTCTCCATCCGCCCCTCCCGCCGTCACCGGTCAACGGTCGCAGGATCCGCGTGACGAGATCTAGGATTGCGCCATGGGGGCGATGTTGCGTCGAAGTGCCCTGGTGCTCGAGGTCCCGGAGGCCGAAGCGGCAGTGGGGTGCCACCGTGATGTCCTCGACGCCAGCGCCAGGTTAGGAGTCCCGGCGCACATCACCGTGCTGTTTCCGTTTGTGCCGCCAGCTCAGATCGACGCGATGGTCGTAGCTGAGCTGCAAGGGATCTTCGCCGGCACGGCCGCGTTCGACTTCCGGTTGACCCGCACCGCATGGTTTGGCGACGAGGTCCTGTGGCTCGCGCCGGAGGATTCCCAGCCGTTCCGGATGCTCACCAAGCTCGTGCATGCGGCCTTCCCGGCTTTCCCGCCGTACGAGGGGCAGTTTGACGACGTCGTTCCGCACCTGACGGTGGCTGATGGCTGCGACCTGGCGGACATGCAAGCTGCAGAACGGGCTATCGAGCAGCATCTGCCACTCCGGGGACTTGCCCGGAAGGTGTCGCTCATGGCTCAGATCGATGACAGCGGCACCTGGACCAGACATACCACCTTCCCCTTGGCCGAGCCAGGCAGGAGTTGAAGGTCCTCGCATGCCGCCGCTCGGCCCGGGCGCGGTGGGACGAGGCCAACCTTCGGGGAGCCGTCGCCGAACGCGTCGGCGGGTGGCCGGACGGCGCCTGAAGCGCCACAGTCCGCGGCTCCGACCGGTGGGGACTGGATCTGCGAACCGAGGGCGGAGTGGCGGTGGTCTCGTCGCTGAGTTTGGCCAGTCTGGATCCCCACGCCAGCGCACTGTAGGCGTCGCTACGGGCAGCGGCGGTGGCCGTGACCATCACCGCCACCTCCCGGGGCGACAGGTCTTTTTGGGGTATTCAAGTCGTTTGTCGGGGCATCCCCTGAGGGGTGTCCGGCATTTCGGTCGAATCCGTTCGGACCGGTTCGGCCGGACGGCGGGTGGTGTCGCAACTTTGGCCCCGGTTGGGGATTGACACGTCGGCCCTATCTTCCGAGACTTTCTTCAGCCATCGAATTTGGCTTCGGAAGGAAGTGTGCCGTGACGGCTGCGACCTCAGGTCCCCGCCTGCGAGACGTCAACCGGGTCGCCGTGCTGGCCCTGATCGGGCGACACGGGCCGATCTCGCGTGCTGACATCGCCCGGCGGCTGGGCCTCAGCCCACCGACCGTCACGGCGGTCACCCGCTCCCTGATCGAGGCGGGCGTCATCCACAAGGTCGACGACGGCATGCCGCGCGGCGGACGGCCGAGCGAGCTCCTCGCCGTGGTGGGCCCGGCCGCACACGCGATCGGCGTCAAGGTCGCCGCCGGTCGGCTCACCGGGGTACGCGCCGACCTCGACGGCACTGTCCTGGACACCTTCGCGGCACCGTTCGACGAGAGCGCCGTCAACCCCTTCGACGCCCTGTCCGAGCTGCTCGCGCCGCACGTCGCCGCGGCCGGTCATCCACCGCTGCTCGGCGTCGGGCTCGGTGTTCCCGGCTTCGTCGACAGCCGCACCGGCCTGGTCGAGGCGCCACTGCTCGGCTGGCGGCACATGCCCCTGCGCGACTATCTCAGCCGGCTGCTCAACGCGCCGGTGCTGGTCGACAACGACGTCAACACCCTGGCGGCCTACGAGCACCTCTACGGGCTCGGCCGGCCGTATGAGGACTTTCTGACCATCACCCTCGGGCAGGGCGTCGGTGGGGCCGTCGTCCTGGGCGGCGACCTGCGCCGGGGTGGGCACGGCGCCGCGGGTGAGCTCGGGCACCTGCCGATCGACCCCGACGGGCCGCCTTGCCACTGCGGCAAGCGCGGCTGCCTGGAAACGTACGTGTGTGACGCGGCCCTGCTCGCCGAGGCACGGAAGCTGGGTGCCGTCGGCCCGGACGCCGGATCGGCCGACCTCCGGGCGGCGGCGGACCGCGGCGACCCGACGGCCCGAGCCGTCTACCGCGCCGCGGGCGAGCGCCTCGGCGCCGTCGCGGCCGGGTTGGCCACCGTGCTCGACCCGCAGGCGGTGCTGGTCAGCGGTGAGGGGACGCTGGCCTGGACGCACCTGGCCGAGGGATTCCTCACCGCCCTGCGCGCGGGCATGTTCCCGCCGATGGCCGACGGGGTCAGCGTCCACGTCGACCCGTGGGACGACGCGAAGTGGGCGCTGGGCGCGGCCGCGTTGGTGCTCCGGGCACCGTTCACGCTGAACGCCGAGGCGCAGGGCGACGCGATCCGGGCCCGGCTCGCCGCGTTCCCCGGTGCCGAGGTGTCCCAATGACCGCGCCGCCCGCCGCCGCGACCACCCGACCGGCACCCCGCGACGCGGGGAGGCGCTACCGCCGCCGCACCACCGGCCGCCGGGTGCGGAACATGGCCGCGGCGGCAGGCTTTCTCGCCCCCAGCCTGGTGCTGCTGCTCGGGTTCTGGATCGGCCCGATGGCCGGCACCGCCTGGGTGAGCCTGCAGGACTGGAACCTGATCGGCGTACCGACTTTCGTCGGCCTGGACAACTACACCGAACTGCTGGGCGACGCCGAGTTCCACGCCGCGCTCGGTCACACCCTGGCCTACCTGGCCGGCTACCTGCCCCTGGTGCTGGTCTGCGGGCTCGCGGTGGCGCTGCTGCTCGACGCGAAGCTGCCCGCGATGACCCTCTACCGGGCCGTCTTCTTCCTGCCCGTGATCAGCAGTTGGGTGGCGGTGTCGCTGCTGTGGAAGTGGTTGCTCAACCCGGCCGACGGGCTGGTCAACCGGATCCTCGGCGCGGTCGGCGTGGCCGGACCCGGGTGGTGGACCGACCCGGACTGGGCGATGCCGTCCGTGGTGCTCGCCTCCGTCTGGAAGGACGTCGGCTTCGTCGCGGTGATCCTGCTGGCCGGCCTGCAGGCCATCCCGCGTGACCTGCTGGAGGCCGCCGCCCTCGACGGTGCCGGCTGGTGGCGCAGGCTGCGCAGCGTCACCCTGCCGCTGCTCTCCCCGTCGCTGTTCTTCGTGACCGTGATCAGCCTCATCAACGGCTTCCAGGTCTTCGACCAGGTGTGGGTGATGACGGAGGGCGGCCCGGGTGGCGCGTCCAGCGTCGTGGTCGAGCAGATCGTCAACTACGCGTTCTCGTACGGGCGGGTCGGCTACGCCTCCGCGATGAGCATGGTGCTCTTCGCGGTGATCCTCCTGGTCACCCTGGTCCAGCTCCGACTGCAACGCAGGTGGGTGCACTATGAGTAGGAAGATCCTGCGCTACCTCGCGCTGACCCTCGGCGCGGTGGCGATGCTCGGGCCGTTCGCCTGGATGCTGGTCACCTCGCTCACCGGTGACCCGCAGCTCGCCCGGGTCGACGCGCCCCTGCTGCCCGATCCGCCCACCGTCGAGGCGTACCACCGGCTGGGCGACGCCTTCCCGTTCTGGCGCTTCGCCGCCAACAGCGTCGGCGTCGCCGTCGTGTCCACCCTGCTGCAACTGGTCACCAGCGCCACCGCCGGGTACGCGTTCAGCCGGCTGCGCTTCCCGGGCAGCAACGCGGTGTTCGCGCTCTACCTGGCCACCATGATGATCCCGATGCAGGTGATCATCGTCCCGCTGTTCATCGAGATGCGTCACCTCGGGCTGGTCGACAGCTACGCCGGACTGCTGCTGCCCACGGCGGTCTCCAGCTTCGGCGTGTTCATGCTCCGGCAGGCATTCCTGGCGCTGCCCAAGGAACTGGACGAGGCGGCGTACGTCGACGGGGCCGGCCACCTACGGGTCTTCGCCCAGGTGCTGCTGCCGTTGGTGGCCCCGGCGCTGGCCACGTTCGCCGTCTTCGCCTTCATGTCCAGCTGGAACGCCTTCCTCTGGCCGCTGGTCATCGCGCAGACCGAGGCGCACATGACCCTGCCGGTCGGGCTGTCGTTGCTCCAGGGCCGCTACAGCACCGCGTGGAACGTGGTGATGGCCGGCTCCAGCCTGTCCGTCCTGCCGATCCTCGCCCTGTACGTCTTCGCCCAGCGCTACGTCGTACGCGGCATCACCTTCACCGGAATCAAGTCCTAGCCATCACCCCCACCCCCCGAAGGAGATACCCGATGACCACGAGAAGACGGCTTGTGGCGGCTGCCGCCGGGGCCCTCGCCACGGCGACCCTGCTCGCCGCCTGCGGGCAGGACGCGTCCGGTGGAGCCGACGACGGCGCCACCGGCACGGTCACCTACTTCACCTTCTCGGCCGCCCCCGACCATCTGAAGGATCTCGACGCGATCAAGGCCGAGTTCGAGAAGCAGAACCCCGGCATCACCGTCCAGGTGCAGACCGCCGCGTACGACGACTACTTCACGAAGCTGCAGACGGCGATCGCCGGCGGCACGGCGCCGGACACGTTCGAACTCAACTACGAGAACTTCGTGACGTACGCCCGCGCGGGCGCGCTGCTGCCGCTCGACGAGCGGGCCAAGGCCGACAAGGACTACGACGCGAACCGGCTCTACCCGAAGGCGCTTGAGGCGTTCCAGTTCAAGGGCAAGCTCTACGCGGTGCCGTCGACGTTCTCCGACGTGGTGCTGTTCTACAACAAGAAGCTCTTTGACGCGGCCGGCGTCGCCTACCCGACGCCGGACTGGACCTGGGTCGACGAGCGGGCCGCGGCACAGAAGCTGACCGACAAGAGCAAGGGAATCTACGGCGACTACCAGCCGGTCACCTTCCACGAGTTCTACAAGGCGCTCGCCCAGAACGGCGGATCCTTCGTGTCGGAGGACGGCAAGAAGGCGACGTTCAACGACGCCAAGGGCCTGGAGGCGGCCCAGTGGCTGCTCAGCAAGCCCGGTACGGTGCAGCCGACGGTCGCTGAGATCGGCGGCAAGGCCGACTACGACACCGCGTTGTTCAAGTCGGGCAAGCTCGCCATGTGGCACAACGGGATCTGGCAGATCTCCGGGCTCGCCGGCACCGCCGGCCTGGACTTCGACATCGTCACCGAGCCGGGTAACGCCCGGAAGGCCAACGCGGTGTTCATGAACGCCACCGCGGTGTCCGCCAAGACGAAGAAGGGCACCGCCGCCTGGAAGTGGGCGAGGTTCCTCGGCTCCTCGCAGAAGGCGGTGGAGACCCGGCTCGCGTCCAACTGGGAGCTGCCCGCGGTCAACGACCAGGCCGCGTTCGACAGCTACCTCACCAAGACTCCGCCGGCCAACCGTAAGGCCGTTTTCGACGCGCTCGAGAACATCGCGCTGCCGCCGGTCCTCGACGCTCAGCAGGCGAAGATGCAGGACACGGTCACCAAGGCGCTGGAGAAGGCCGCCTCCGGGCAGGCCACCCCGCAGCAGGCCCTCGACGAGGCGGCAGCCGCCGTCAGCGCCCTCATCAAGTAGGTGACCGTAAACGGGGGTGCGGCCGTTCCGCGCTCGGCCGCACCCCCGCACGTACCATACCGACGTTTCCTCAAGGAGCCTCCCGTGCCGACCGCCGCACGGTCCGACCTGCGTACCCTGGTCGAGTCCAGCCTCACCCTCATCGAAGCCCACCAGCATCCATCCGGCGCGTACCCGGCCAGCCCCGACTACCCCGTCTACCGGTACAGCTGGCTGCGGGACGGCGCGTTCATCGCCGACGCGATGAGCCGCGCCGGCCGGGCCGACAGCGCCGACCGGTTCCTGCGCTGGTGCGCCACCGTGATCGACGCCCGGGCCGACCGGATCGCCGACCTGGTCGCCCGGGCCACCGGCGGCGAGCAGATCCCCGCCGACGAGATGCTGCCGACCCGCTACACCCTCGACGGCGGTGACGGCGACGAGCCCTGGTGGAACTTCCAACTCGACGGCTACGGCACCTGGCTGTGGGTCCTGGCGACGCACGCGACGCGGCACGCCCGCCCACTCGCCGCGTACCGACCGGCGATCGAGTCCACGGTGGACTACCTGGTCGCGTTCGGGGACCGTCCCTGCTACGACTGGTGGGAGGAGCACGCCACACACCGCCACGTCGCCACCGTCGGCGCGGTACTGGCCGGCCTGCGGGCCGCAGCCGAGGCTCGTGACGAGCACGGCGACCCGGTGCTCGACGCCGCCCGCGCCCGCGCCGCCGCCGACCGCGTCACGGCGCTCGAGGCGCTCGTCACCAGCGAAGGAGTCGCGGACGGGCACCTCACCAAGTGGCTCGGCGGCACCGCCGTCGACGGCAGCCTGCTGGCCTGCCTCACCCCCTTCGAGGTGGTCGACCCGCGCGGTCCGGTCGCCGAGCACACCTATGACCAGGTACGCCAGCAGCTGCTGCGCGGCGGCGTCTACCGCTACCTCGGTGACACCTTCTACGGCGGCGGGGAATGGCTGATCCTCACCGCCTGGCTGGGCTGGCACGAGGCACGCACCGGCCGTACGGAGGAGGCAATGCGCCGGCTGGACTGGATCGCCGCGCAGGCCACCATCGAGGGGCACCTGCCCGAGCAGGTCAGCGGCAACACCCAACGACCCGAGTACATCGCCGAGTGGACCGACCGCTGGGGCCCCGTCGCCACGCCCCTGCTGTGGTCGCACGCCATGTTCGTCACGCTCGCCCTGGAGGTCGGACTGTGACCGCTCCACCGATCAGCCACCGTCCGGCGGGCACCGGCCACCCCTACCGCCACGACCTCGACCAGCGCGTCCCGCTGCACCCGCTGCGGGGCGAGGAGTACGAGATCCGGGTACTCGCCGCCCCGGAGGTGACCGCCGTCGACGTCGAGTTCGGCGACGGCAACCGGGTGAGCGCCGACCGGGTCGACCCCGCCACCGTGACCCTCGACTTCGGCGCACCGGCCGCGCCCGCCGCCGGCTCCGTCGGCCACCTGGCGGCGGCGGCCACCGCGGCCCCGGACACCGGCGGCCGCACGGCCTGGATCGCCCGGGTGACGGCCGACGCCGACGACACGTACACCGTCGTCGGCCACACCGGCGCGGGCGGCGACGTCCGGACCGGCCCGTTCCCGGTACGGCCGCTGGCCTGGCGGCGCGACGGCGGACGCCTCGAACTGCGCGACCCCGACGCCGTGGACGCCCTCGACCCCGACAGCGTCGAATGGCTGGCCGGCAGCGACGGGCCCCACCGCGTGCGCTTCGCGCTGCGGCTCGCGGCGGCCGAGCACGTCGTCGGCTTCGGCGAGCGCTACCACGCGCTCGACCAGCGCGGCCAGGTGCTCGACGCGACTGTCTTCGAGCAGTACAAGCGGCAAGGTCACCGCACCTACCTGCCGATGCCGTTCGCCGTGGTCACCGGCGGGGACACCGGCTGGGGCTTCCACGTGGTGACCAGCCGGCGGACCTGGTACGACGTCGGCGCCAGCCAGCCGGACCGCATCATCGTCGAGGCCGAGATCGACCCCGCGGACCCCGCGCTGCCACTACGGTTCTACACGGGAGAGCCGGCGGTGGTGGTCCGGCAGTTCCTCGGCGAGACCGGGCAGCCCACCGTGCCGCCGTCCTGGGTGTTCCGGCCGTGGATGAGCGGTAACGAGTGGAACACCCAGGCCCGAGTGCTGGCCGAGGTACGCCGCAGCCTCGCCGAGGACATTCCCGTCGGCGCGATCGTCATCGAGGCATGGAGCGACGAGGCGACCTTCGTCGCCTTCCGCGACGCCCGCTACCGCGTGCACCCGGACGGCGCACCGCACCGCCTCGCGGACTTCGAGTTCCCGTCCGACGGCGCCTGGCCCGACCCGAAGGCGATGATCGACGAGCTGCACGAGGCCGGGGTGAAGGTGCTGCTGTGGCAGATCCCGCTGATCCCGACCGATCGGGGTGACGACGGTCAGATCGCCGCCGACCTGGCAACCCTGGCGGAGCGTGGGTACGCCGTCCGCGACGCCGACGGCTCGCCGCACCGCAACCGCGGCTGGTGGTTCCCCGGCGCGCTGCTGCCCGACTGGACCAACCCGCAGGCGCGGCAGTGGTGGCTGGACAAGCGTCGCTACCTGGTCGAGGATCTCGGCGTCGACGGCTTCAAAACCGACGGCGGCGAGCACCCCTGGGGGCATGACCTGCGATATTTCGACGGGTCGCGGGGCGACGAGGCGAACAACCTGTTCCCGGTGCGCTATGCGGCCGCCTACCACGAGCTGATGCGTTCGGCTGGGGTCGACGGGGTGACCTTCAGCCGGGCCGGCTTCACCGGGTCGGCCGCGGCACCGGCGCACTGGGCGGGTGACGAGGACTCCACCTGGGAGGCCTATCGGGCGTCGATCACCGCCGGGCTGACCGCCGGTGTCGGTGGCATCTACTTCTGGGGTTGGGACCTGGCCGGCTTCTCCGGCGAGGTTCCCGACGCCGAGCTCTACCTGCGCTCGGCCGCGGCCGCGTGTTTCGCCCCGCTGATGCAGTACCACTCGGAGTTCAACCACCACCGCGAGCCGTCGGTGGACCGCACGCCGTGGAACATCGCCGAGCGGACCGGCGAGCCGCGCGTGCTGGAGGTGTTCCGACGCTTCGCCCGGCTGCGCGAGGACCTCGTGCCGTATCTGGTGGAGCAGGCGGAACGGTCGGTACGGACCGGCAAGCCGCTGATGCGGCCACTGTTCTTCGATCACCCCGGCGACGAGCGGGTGTGGAACTGGCCGCAGCAGTGGCAGCTCGGCGACGATCTGCTGGTGTCACCGGTCACCGAGCCGGGCGTGACGACCTGGCCGGTGTGGCTGCCAACGGGGGAGTGGGAGGACTTCTTCACCGGCGAGCGGCACGTGGGCCCGGTCGAGGTGCACCGGAGCGTGCCGATCGACGAGATCCCCGTCTACCGGCGCCTGCCGGGGTGACCTGAACCGCCGGTCGCTGGCGTGGCGGGCCCCCGGGCGCGGCCCGCCCCCCCGGGGGTGGGGGGGGGGGGGGCGCGGGGGCCCCCGGGGGGGCCCCCGGGGGGGGCCCCCCCGCCCCCCCCCCCCCCCCCGGGGGCGGGGGGGGGCGCCCCCCCCCGCGGGGGGGGGGGGCGCCCCCCCGCGGCGCGCGCCCCCCACGCCGGTGTGTCGCGGCGGGCTGGCAGCGGGCGCCCGGCGAGGGCGGCCCCGCTTCGCGGACCGCCCTCGCCGGACCGATCGGATGGCTGTCAGTGGCAGTTGTTGGTGCCCCGGTCGGCGTAGCTCTTACCGGCCTCCGGCACGAACTCCCAGTCGTAGCTGTTGGTGTGCAGGGTGAACTTCAGCACCCCGTACGTGTCGCTGTTGCGTGCCTCGCTGTTCGGCTGAATGGTGCCGAAGCCGTAGTGGCCGGCGCCGCCCATGCCGGCGACGAACGCCCGGATGCCGCGGGCGTTGTCCAAGCCGCTGCTGGGGTTCTGCGGGGCGAACCGCTCGTACTGGTGGTTGTGACCCCACACCACGACGTCGGCGTTGTGGTCGTACAGCGCCTGATAGAGCGGCCGGGTCGAGGTGGACGGGCCGTGGTTGGCGCCCGAGGTGAACAGCGGGTGGTGCCAGTACGCGAGGGTGCACGGCTTCGTGCTGGCCGTCAGGTCCGCCCGCAGCCATTGCTCCTGTGCGGAGCCGGCGGACATGCTGACGTTGGAGTTCAGCGACACCACGTGCCAGTTGCCCACGTCGTAGGAGTAGTAGCCCCGCCCGGACGGGCCGGCGTTGGCGTCGAAGTAGCCGTAGTAGCCGGTGGCGCCAGCGGTGTTGTAGTCGTGGTTGCCCGGCGAGGGACGGGTGCGGGCCTTGTGCCGGCCCCAGGTCGGCTCGTAGTAGGTGTTGAACTCGGCTGCCGTGCCGTTGGTGTAGACGTTGTCGCCGGTGGTGAAGACGGTTCCGGAGATGTTGTCCAGCAGGGCGGCGGTGGCCGTGTCTCCCGAGCCGGAATCCGCGATGTCGCCCGCGCCCACCAGCACCGGGTCGCTGCTCGACGTGCCGGTGGTCACGACCAACTGGGGTGCCGTGGTGCCGGACTCGCGGGAGTCGTAGTCGGCGCCGTCGCTGTTCGACGAGGTCACGCCGATGCTGATGGTGCCGTTGCCGGTGACCAGCCGGGTCACGTCCACCTCGTACCACGTGTTCCGGGCGACGCTGCCGAGGGAACCGAGGGTCACCCCGTCGATGGCGGGCTGGTTGTTCCAGGTGACCCCGGTCTCCGACCAGGTGGTGTTGGTCATCGCCTTGAAGGTGCCGCCGCTGGGGCTCTCGGCACCTGCCACGTCGTCGGTGTGGATGCGGAGCCGGGCGCTGCTCGCCGGCGCGGTCAGGCCGTTGACCGAGAAGCGCAGGAACATCCGCTTGATCGGCGAGTTGTCGATGCCGAGCTGCGACCTCGTGCCGTAGTTGGTCGAGGTGGCGCTGTTGTCCACATAGGTGTCGGCGACGGAGGTGAAGGTGGTGGTGGCGGCCATTGCCGGGCCGGCCACGGGCACCACCGCCCCGGTGGTGACTGTGGTCAGCGCGGCCATCGTTGCGACGGCCGTGGCAAGCCGGATTCGGCGGGTACCCATGGTGATCCCTTCTCCCCGGGGCGGCTGTCCCGGGACCAGTGATCGACGAATGTAAGGATCCGCCGAAACGGTAGGGGCACGGCCGGGTGAACGGTGAGCATGCCGGGGGTTAGCTCTTCCGTCGGGGCGCCGGACCTGCCGCCGGCGTTTGCCGGATGCGTTGTTGGGGAGGGACGGCTCCGGCTCCGTGCCAAGTGGTCATCGCCCACTTGTTCGATTGAAGGAAACTTCCGCTCGATCTCTTGCGCGTGTCAGTGCTTGCCGCCGACAGTCTGGATCACCACCAGCCTTCGACATCCGTCGATGCGCTCTCCCGGTGGGCAGCTGAGGAGGAAGCATGGCACCCGTCGCCCCCCGCCACAGAAGCCGCCTCGTCACACTCGCGGTCGCCGTCCTGGCCGGCCTGGCGCCGGCCGTGCTGTGGGCGTTGCCCGCGCAGGCGGCCGCGCCGCTCTACACCGCCCTCGGCGACTCGTACGCCTCCGGCGTCGGCACCCGCTCGTACTACTCCGACGGCACCAGTTGCTCCCGCTCGCCGTACGCGTACCCGGTCCTCGACGCGAATCAGATCGGCGCCAGCCTCACGTTCGCCGCCTGCTCCGGCGCGAAGGTCGCCGACGTGTCCAACAACCAGCTCGGCAGCCTCAGCTCGTCGACCAGCTACGTCACGCTGACCGTCGGCGGCAACGACGCCGGGTTCTCCTCCGTCATCACACAGTGCGCCAAGCCTTGGCCGTACACCTGCTGGGGTGACATCGACAACGCCAACAACTACATTCGGAACACCCTGCCGGGCACCCTGGACGCGCTCTACACAAAGATCCGCTCAAAGGCACCGTCCGCCCGCGTGGTGATCGTCGGGTATCCGCGCCTGTTCAACGAGACCGACTGCCAGTCGCTGTCCCGGATCAGCCCGGGGGAGCAGGCGGCGCTGAACGACACCGCCGATCTGCTGAACCAGACGATCAAGGCCCGGGCGGTCGCGCACTCGTTCCCGTTCGTGGACCCCCGAGCCGCCTTCACCGGGCACGCCGTGTGCGACGCCGTCGAGTGGATCAACGGCCTGTCGAACCCGATCTCGGAGTCGTACCACCCGAACCGCACCGGCCAGTCGGGCGGATACGCCCCGCTGGTCAAGAGCGCCATGGTCGGCACCACGACGGCGGCCGCCGGCAAGGCGTAGTCACCGCCGGCGGTGCCGGCCGGTGCACGCGGTGCCAAGGGCAGCGCGGCGCCTCAGGTTCGCCTAGGGTGGTCGGGCGGGATCGGTGATCACTTTTCGGTCCCGCGCCGGCCATCTGCCGGTGGCCGCCGACGGTTCACGTTGGACGGGAGTAGAGGCGTGGCGAGCAGGTTGAATCGTAGGACCGCGCTGGGCGTCGGCACCGTGGCCACCGCCGGAGCGGTACTCGGGCTGGCGAGCCCGGCCGCGGGGGCGTCGCGCGGTGCGTCCACTTCGCACGGCGGAGAAGGCGGATCCCCGGTGAACCAGGTGGCGGCGGCCTACCAGCGGGAGCGGACCCGGGCCGGCGGAAACTGGTACTCCTACCTCAGTGTCGCCGGTGCCGGCGGCGCGCCCCGGGTCGCGGTGCAGGAGAACGCCGACACGGTGGTCGAGGCCTACAGCGTCAACAAGGTCGCGGTGGCCGTGGCGGTGCTGGACAAGGTCGATCGGGGCCTGCTCACCCTGGACCAGCGGGTGGAGGTCACGGCGGCGATCGTGGTGCCGGGCGGTGACGGCATCTTCGGCCTCGACACGGGATATCCCAGCTCGGTGACCCTGGGTCATGCGCTCGCCGCGCTGCTGACGGTCTCGGACGACACCGCTGTGCGGCTCTGTGGGCTGGTCTGCCCGGCCGCCGAGCTCAACCAGATCCTGGTCGCCAAGGGGTTCCCCCACACGCAGGTTCAACCGGTCGCCAACCCGAACCGGTTCTTCCTCGGCACCAGCACCGCTCGTGAGACGCACGATCTGCTGCAGGCGCTGGTCGCGGGCACGCTGCTCTCGCCCGCCTCGACCACCTTCCTGATCAACCTGCTGCGTTCCCCGATCGCCTTCACCGACGGGATCCGGCGCACCATGTCCTCGGCGGAGCGGGCCCGGGTGGCCACGAAGGCGGGCTGGTTCGCCGACGCCCGCCACGAGGCGGGGATCGTCTTCGACGCGGCCGGCGCCCCAGTGCTGACCTACGTGCTGTTCGCCGACGGGCAGGCGGATTCCGACAACTTCGGCGCCACCCATCCGGCGGTGCAGGCCCGGGCAGCGATGGGCCCGAAGTTCCTGACGGCGGTCGGTGGGGTGACCAATCCGGCCGCACCCGCCCGCCGACCGCGTACCTACCGGCCGACCAACGGCGGCTGACCCGGCCAGGCTCGGCGCAGCCGCACGGCCCGGTAAGGGCTCGCCCGGTGTGGATCAGGCCAGCTCGCGGTCGAGCACGGTGGGGGAGAGGACATGTTGGACGACCATCGCGGCGGCGCCGACCACGCCCGCGTTCGCGCCGGCCTGTGAGGTGACGATGCGCAGGCGCTCGGTGGCCAGCGGCAGCGAACGGCGGTAGATCGACTCCCGGACGCCCGCCAGCAGCATCTCGCCGGCCTGCGCGACCGCCCCGCCGATCACGATCAGCGACGGGTTGAACAGGCTGACGCCGGCGGCCAGCACCTCGCCGATGTCCCGGCCGGCCTGCCGTACGGCTTGGCCGGCGATCGGGCTGCCGGCCTGCACGAGGGCTACGACGTCGGCGTTGTTCGTCGCGTCGAGCCCGGCGGCGCGGAGCTTCGCGGCGATGGCGGGGCCGCTGGCCACGGCCTCCAGGCACCCGCTGTTGCCGCAGCGGCATTGCACGTCGCCTGCGTGTGGGGCCAGGATGTGTCCGAGGTCGCCGGCCGCGCCGACGTCGCCGCGGTGCAGTTGGCCGTTGCTGATGAGGCCGGAGCCGATGCCGGTCGCGACCTTGACGAAGACCATGTGCGCCTCGTCCGGAAAGCAGCGGACGTGCTCCCCGAGCGCCATCAGGTTGACCTCGTTGTCCACCAGGACCGGCACGGCGAAGTCGACTGCGATCCGCGCGGGCACGTCGTATCCGTTCCAGCCGGGCATGATCGGCGGGTGGGTCGGCTTGCCGGTCGAGTGCTCGACCGGGCCGGGCAGCCCGATGCCGACGCCGGCGATGGGGGCGGCGGGGTCGTGGTTGGCGCACAGCCGTCGCCAGGTGTCGATGAGCAGGCTGAGCACCGCGTCGGGCCCGTCGGCGATGTCCAGGGTGAGCCTCTCGACGGCCAGCGGCTCACCGGTCAGGTCGGCGATGGCGGCGGTGGCGTGGGTGGCCCCGACGTCGGCTGCCAGCACCGCCCGGCCGCGAGCGTTGAACACGAACCTGCTGGCGGGCCGACCGCCGGTGACGGCGTCGCTGCCCCAGTCGGTCACCAGTCCGGCATCCGTGAGCGCGTCGAGGCGCAGGCGCACGGTCGACCGGGCCAGTCCGGTTTCGGTGGCCAGCTCGGCTCGGGTGCGTGCCTGCCCGTCGCGCAGCAGCTGAAGCAACTCGCCGGACGATGTCGGGGCGGCGCTGTGCCCATTGTTCATCCCCCAATTAAACCGAAGCGGCCGCGTTACGTCGGCCGGCGCGAGGGTTCGAGATGTTGATCATCTGAACGCGGTCGATGTAGATACATCTTTTGATTGACGATCGTCATAAGTGGACGTTACCGTCGTCACATGTCTGTGACCGATGTCATTACGGCGTCTGGTGGTGGCCTCGAGTCCGACCAGCAGACGCTACGCGTGGCGGTGGTCGGCGCGGGGTTCATGGGCCAGGTGCACGCGGAGGCGGCCCGGCGCGCCGGAGCGACCGTCGTGGCCGCGATGGCGTCGCGCCCCGAGGGCGCCGCCGCTGCGGCTCGCGCCGTCGGCGCGGACGAGGGCTACCCGAACCTGGCGGCCCTGCTCGACGGCGCCGAGATCGACGTGCTGCACGTGTGCACTCCCAACGCGTCGCACGCCGCCGTGGCCGCCGCCGCGCTCGCCGCCGGCGTGCACGTCATCTGCGAAAAGCCCCTCGCCACGGGCAGCGCCGAGGCCACGGCGCTGATGGCGGCGGCCGGCGATCGAGTAGCCACGGTGCCGTTCGTCTACCGCTTCCACCCGATGGTGCGCGAGTTGCGTGCCCGGCTGGCCGCCGGCGAGGCGGGCGTCGTCGCCAGCGTGACCGGCGGCTACCTCCAGGACTGGCTGTCCCGCCCGTCCGACGACGACTGGCGGGTCGACGCCGCGCTCGGCGGGCCGTCGCGAGCCTTCGCCGACATCGGCTCGCACTGGTGCGACCTGTTCGAGTTCGTCACCGGTGACCGGATCGCCCGGCTGTCCGCGCGCACCGCGGTCGTGCACGAGCGCGCCCGCAGGGCCGGGGAGCCCACCGAGGACCTGGCCACCGTGCACTTCACCACGACCGCCGGCATGGTTGGCACGCTGGTGGTGTCGCAGGTCGCCGCGGGCCGCAAGAACCGGCTGCACCTGGAGCTTTCCGGCACCGAGGCGAGCTTCGGCTTCGACCAGGAGGACCCCGAGCGGCTGTGGGTCGGCCGGCGCGAGGGCGGCCAGACGCTGCTGCGCGACCCTGGCACGCTGCACCCCTCCGCCGCGCGCTACGTCCGGCTGCCCGCCGGGCACGCGCAGGGCTACCAGGACTGCTTCGACGCGTTCGTCGCCGACACCTACCGAGCGGTGCGTGGCGCGGACGTCCCGGACGGGCTGCCCACGTTCGCGGACGGCCTGCGCGCCGTCCGAATCACCGAAACGGTGCTGGCCTCCGCGGCGGCGGACGGCGCATGGACAGAGGTGCCGGCATGACACCCGGCCCAACGACGAGCGTGCGCCTGACCGGGATCACCAAGTCCTTCCTCGGCGTGCAGGTGCTGCGCGGGGTGGACCTGGAGCTGCGGGGCGGCGAGGTGCACGCCGTGATGGGCGAGAACGGCGCGGGCAAGTCCACGCTGCTCAAGGTGCTGGCCGGGGTGCACCGGCCGGACGGCGGCACCATCGAGGTCGACGGCGCCGAGATGTCGTTCGCCGGTCCCACCGACGCGCAGCGGGCCGGCATCGCCATCATCCACCAGGAATTCACCCTACTGCCGCACCGCAGCGTCGCCGAGAACGTCTACCTCGGCCGCGAGCCGGTGCGACGGATGCAGGTCGACCGCCGGCGCATGATGGCCGACACCCGCGAGCTGCTGGACTGGCTCGGCGAGGACGGGATCGATCCGGCCGACACCGTGTCGTCACTGTCGGTCGCCCAACGACAGGTCGTGGAGATCGTCAAGGCGCTGTCGACCGACGCGCGGGTGCTGGGCATGGACGAGCCGACCGCCGCGCTCGCCGATCACGAGGTCGAGCTGCTCTACGACCTGGTGCGCCGGCTGCGCGAGCGGGGCATCGCGATCCTCTACGTCTCGCACCGGATGCGCGAGGTGTTCGACCTCTCCGACCGGATCACCGTGCTCAAGGACGGCCAGTTCGTGACCTGCGCCCCGACCAGCGACCTGACCTCGGAGGACCTGGTCCGCCACATGGTGGGCCGTGACCTGGGCGAGTACTACCCGGACCGGGCGGCCCCCGACGACCTCGGGGCGGTCCGCCTCGCGCTGCGCGGCGCCGGCAACGACCGCCTCCGCGACCTGAACCTCGAGGTACGCGCCGGGGAGATTGTCGGGCTGGCCGGCCTGCAAGGGTCTGGCCGCTCGGCGGTCGCGCGCGCCGTGTTCGGCGTCGAGCCGTTCACCCGCGGCTCGTTGGAGGTCGACGGAGCGACCCAGCGGGTGACCCGGCCCCGCACCGCCGTACGCCTCGGGATCGCGCTGGTCACCGAGGACCGCAAGGGGGACGGGCTAGCGCTTGGACAGTCCGTGCGGGACAACACACTGCTGGTGCGCCGCGCCGCGCTGCGCGGCGGGCGCTCCCGCGAGAAGTCGGATGTGGCGCAGCTGCTCGACCTGGTGACCGTGGTCGCCCGCGGGGAGCACCAGGAGGTGCGCTTCCTATCCGGCGGCAACCAGCAGAAGGTCGTGCTCGCCAAGTGGCTGGCGGTCGAACCAAGGGTGCTGGTGGTCGACGAGCCGACGCGCGGCATCGACGTCGGCGCGAAGCGGGCCGTGCACGAGCTGCTGCGCGACCTCGCGAGGCGCGGGGTGGCGGTGCTGATGATCTCCTCGGAGCTTCCCGAGCTGATCGGGATGAGCGACCGGATCCTCGTCATGCACGACGGTGCGCTGGCCGGTGAGCTGCCCGCCGGCGCGAGTGAGGGGGCTGTGATGGCGCTGGCCACCGGACACGGGATCGGTGAGGCGGCGTGAGCATTCTTCAGGAGAACACGGTTCCGGTCGAGCAGAAGGCCATGCGGCCGGCGATGCGCCGGCGACTCACCCCGACCGTCATCGTCTACCTCGCTCTCGTCGCACTGCTGGTCGTCGGCAGCGTGCTCGTCGGGCTGCGCGGCGAGGTCCTGCTCGACCAGGGCGGCATCCTCAACATCCTCACCCGGGCCACCGCACTCGGCCTGGTGGCGATAGGACAGACGATGGTGATCCTCACCGGATCCCTCGACCTGTCCGTCGCCTACCTGGTCGGCCTCACCTCACTGATCGCCGCGGAGACGATGGCCGGGCGGGACGGCATGCTCGTGCCCGGCGTGCTGCTGGCGCTCGCCGTCGCCGCCGGCGTCGGCCTGGTCAACGGGCTGGTCATCACCATCCTCAAGGCCAACGCGTTCATCGCCACGCTCGGTGTGGCGCTGATCCTGCGAGGCTATCTCGAGGACAACTACACCGGCCCGGCCGGCGACGTGCCGCGCGGCTTCCAGCACCTCGGCTACGACCGGATCGGCCCGATACCGGTCGCGGCCCTGCTCATGCTGGCCGCCGCCGCACTGGCCTGGTGGTACCTGTCGCGGACCCGCCCCGGCTACCACATGTACGCCGTCGGCGGTGACATCGAGGTGGCCCGGCTGTCCGGGGTGCCCACCCGCCGGGTCATCGTCACCGCGCACGTGCTGTGCTCGGTCGCCGCCGGTCTCACCGGGATCTACCTCGCCAGCCGGCTCGGGTCGGGGGCACCGTACGTCGGCACCGACGCCGGGTACGACCTGGAGTCGATCGCCGCCGTCGTGCTCGGCGGGACGCTGCTCGCCGGAGGCCGGGGCGGCGTCGTCGGCACCATCGGCGGCGTCCTCATCCTCGCCACCCTGGACACCATCTTCGACGACCTCGAGGTCGACCCGTTCTTCAAGGACGTGGTGCGCGGCGTCGTCCTCGTGACCGCGGTCGCGCTCTACGCCCGCCGCATGATCGCCAACCGTTCCCGCGGGAGGTTGACATGACCTGGCGTCCCCGCCTTGCCGAGGGCACCGCGCCGGTGCTCGTCGTCCTGCTCCTGCTGCTGGTCGGGCTCGCGATCGCCGGCCCGGCCTACGCCGAGCCGTCCGGCTACCTGGCACTGCTCAAGCGGGCCGCGCCGCTGATGATCCTCGCGATCGGGCAGTACTTCGTCATCGTCTCCGGCGGGTTCGACCTGTCGGTCGGCGCGCTGGTGACCGCCGGGGTCGTCATCGCCGCCCGTCTGATCAACGGCAGCGAGTCCGCGACCGCGCGGGTGATCCTGCTCGTGCTCGGCTTCGGGCTGCTGGTCGGCCTGGTCAACGGGCTGGTCACGACGAAGCTCCTGGTGCCGTCGTTCATCGTCACGCTCGGCATGCTGCTCGTGCTCAACGGCGCCATCTTCCTGTGGACCGGCGGCGCCCCACGCGGCGCCCTGTCCACCGGGTTCCGGACGTTCGGGCGCGGCGCCGTGGAGGTCCCCGTGCTCGGCGAGGTCCCCTGGTCGGTGCTCATCCTGCTGGCGATCCTGGTGGCCGCGGCGCTGTTCATGCGCGGCGGCACCGGCCGGGCGCTGGTCGCGGTCGGCGACAACGAGGCCGCCGTGCGGCTGTCCGGCGGCCAGGTCGACCGGCTCCGCTTGCTCGCGTTCGTCCTGTCCGGGCTGCTCGCGGCGGTCGCCGCGATCCTGCTGGGCGGGTTCGCCGGCGTATCGGCGCAGGTCGGCAACGGCCTGGAGTTCCGGGCGATCACCGCCGTCGTGCTGGGCGGCGTGCTGCTCGGCGGCGGACGCGGGTCCGTGGTCGCGGCCGCCGCCGGCGCCCTCTCGCTGGAATCCCTGTTCACCCTGCTGAACCTGCTCGGCGTCAGCGGCGCCCTCGAGTCGGCCGTACAGGGCGTGATCATCATCGCCGCCGTCGCCTACGCCTCCCTCGGCAGCGGCGTGCGGCAGCGGCTGCAGTGGCGGCCAAAACAGCGGAACAGCGCGGCCCCCGCGCAACCCGCCTCCTCCTGAAATACCCAAGGTTAGTAAGGAGATCAACGATAATGACCAAGAAATGGGCCACGGTGGTCGCGGCGGGCGCGCTCGCGCTCGCCGGATGCTCGAGCGACCTGCCCGACGACAAGGCCACCGTCGGCGGCACACCCAGTTCGGAAGCGAGCAAGTCGACCTTCTTCGACCAGGCCGAGTACAACCGCCAGCTGGCGTTCCGCGGTGCCACGCCGCAGGGCCCGGACGGCAAGCCGTGGGAGCAGATGCTCGAGCCGGAACTGGTCGACACCGCGAAGTTCGCCAAGCCCGGCGGAAACTACACGATCTGCTTCTCCAACGCCGCGGTGAACAACCCGTGGCGGCAGGTGGGCTTCAAGACCATGCAGCAGGAGGTGAAGCAGCACCCGGAGATCACCACGTTCACGGTGCTCGATGCGGAGGCCAAGGACGACAAGCAGATCAGCGACATCCAGTCGCTCACCGGCAAGAAGTGCTCCGCGATCATCATTTCACCGAACACCACCGCCACGCTGACACCAGCCGTCGAGCAGGCGTGCCAGACCGGCGTGCCGGTGATCGTGTTCGACCGAGGCGTCAACACCAAATGCCCGGTCACCTTCATCCACCCCATCGGCGGCTTCGCCTTCGGCGCGGACGGCGCGGAGTTCCTGAAAGAGAAGGTCAAGCCGGGCGGCAAGGTCCTCGCCCTGCGCATCCTGCCCGGCGTGGACGTGCTCGAGCAGCGCTGGGCGGCCGCCAACGAGATCTTCGCCGGCAGCGAGCTGAAGGTGGTCGGTGTGGAGTTCACCGACGGCGACGCGGCGAAGACCAAGAGCATCGTGGCCGACTACATCCAGCGCGAGGGCCGGATCGACGGCGTGTGGATGGACGCCGGCGCGACCGCCGTCGCCGCGGCCGAGGCGTTCCAGGACGCCGGGGTCGACGTCCCGGCCATCGTCGGCGAGGACCAGCAGGACTTCCTGCGGCTGTGGGTCGACGAGGGCCTCACCGCGGTCGCGCCGACCTATCCGACCTACCAGTGGCGCACGCCGATCATCGCCGCGCTGAAGATCCTCAAGGGCGAGCAGGTGCCGAAGGAGTGGGTGCTGCCGCAGCCGCGGATCACCGGCGACAACGTCAAGGACTACGTGAAGCAGGACATGCCGCCACTGCACTACGCCATGTGCGGCTGCGAGGGCATGCCGGGCTACCCGGGGCCGTGGCGGTGATCAGTCATCCGCTCGGGGTCAACACCTGGGTGTGGGCCTCGCCGCTGACCGACGCGACCTTGGCCGCCCTCGCGGCCAGGGTCGCGGGGTGGGGCTTCGACGTGCTCGAGCTTCCGGTGGAGAACCCGGGCGACTGGGAGCCGAGGCGGGCCGCCCAGGTGCTCGCCGACCACGGCCTGGGCGCCACCGTGTGCCTCGTGATGCCGCCCGGTCGTGAGCTGGTCGCGGCGGACCCGGCCACCATCCGGTCCACACAGGATTACCTGTTGCGCGTGGTCGACGCCGCCGCGGCCGTCGGCTCGCCGGTGATCGCCGGACCGGCGTACGCCTCGGTCGGCCGGACCTGGCGGCTGTCACCGGCCGAGCGGGCCGCGGCGTACGCGCAACTGCGGGAGAGCCTCGCCCCCGTCGTCGAGTACGCGGGCGCGGCCGGCGTCACGGTGGCCGTCGAGCCGCTCAACCGTTACGAGACGAGCCTGCTCAACACCGTCGGCCAGACCCTCGAGGCGATCGGCGACCTGCCGCACTGCGGCGTCGCGCTCGACCTCTACCACCAGAACATCGAGGAGACGGACATCCCGGCGGCGATCCGCTCGGCCGCCGGCCGGGTGGCACACGTCCAGGTGTGCGGCAACGACCGCGGCACGCCCGGCGCCGATCACCTGGACTGGTCGGCGATCCTCGCCTCGATCGACGCGGCGGGCTACGGCGGCCCCCTGTGCATCGAGTCGTTCACCGCGGAGAACGCGACGATCGCGACCGCCGCCTCCATCTGGCGTCCGCTCGCCGCGAGCCAGGACGCGATCGCCATCGACGGCCTGAAGTTCCTGCGGGCGGTGATGCCCTAGCACCGACAGTCGACTCCACGCAGTCCGACGGCGCCGGCACGCCGCATGGTCACGGCCATCCCCGTAGTTCCTCGCGTCCCAGGAGGTACCGCATCTTTTGACTTCCTCCGCCGCCTGAGAGTCGGCGATTCCTCCCCTCGCAGGGTGGACCTTCCTGCTTCACCGGCGATTGCCCCCGGGACGAACCCAAGCCGGGGTCTTACATGGCCTCCACAGGCTTCACATCCCGCCAGCCCGGCGGTAGACCGGCCGAGTTTCCTCAACCGGCACCACCGAGGTTATCACCACTTTGCAGACCCCTACGGCCGGGTGGGCGGTGGACGGCTATCCGCCGTGGCGGCGGATTCCCTATCCCTGTCCTGCTTGGCAGGAGTCCGTTTCCTCTCCGGCCTACGGCCGGGGTATCCACGGAAGGTATCTGATGAACGTGACCTGGCGTTCCCGGTGGGGACGACTGTTAGCGATACCCGTCGTCGGCGCGCTCGCGCTGTCCATGATCAGCCCAGCGCCGGCGGTCGCCCACCCGGGCGACCATGGCCAAGCGCACGTGCTGATCTTCACCAAGACCACTCAGTTCCGGCATACCGAGGCGATCGAGCAGGGCGTTCCCGTGCTGCAGGCCGCCTTCGCCGACGCCGGGATCACCTCGCAGCACACCGAGGACTCGTCGATCTTCAACGACGAGGACCTCGCGCACTTCGACGCCCTGGTGATGTTCCAGGCTTCCGGCGACCCGTGGACCGCCGACCAGAAGGCGGCGATGGAGCGCTACATGAAGGCCGGGCACGGCATCGTCGCCATCCACAACGCCACCGACATGCGCGGGAACTACGCGTGGTGGGACAACATGATCGGCTCGCTGATGCCCGGCCACGCGGCCACCGGCACCAGCCCCGGCCTGCCCGGCACTGTCCGCGTCGAGGACCACAGCCACCCGTCGACCGCGCACCTGCCCCAGCGGTGGGAGCGCGCCGACGAGTGGTACAACTACGCGCTCAACGTCCGCGGCAACGCGCACGTGCTCGCCACGATGGACGAGACGACGTACAACCCGGGCAACAACGCCATGGGCTACGACCACCCGATCTCGTGGTGCAAGCCGTACGACGGCGGCCGTGCCTGGATGACCGGCATGGGCCACTTCGGCGCGCACTACACCGGCGAGCCGGGCCTGGTGCAGCACATCGTCGGCGGCGTGAAGTGGGCGGCCGGCATGGTCGAGGGCGACTGCGGCGGCACGGTGTGGGACCAGTTCGAACGGGTCCCGCTGGACCAGAACACCAGCGCCCCGTTCGCCATGGACGTCGCACCGGACGGCCGGGTCTTCTTCACCGAGCTGGTACGCGGCCAGATCCGGGTGTACGACCCGCGGACGAAGACCACCTCCACCGCGATCACGATCCCGGTGTACTCCGGCGGTGAGGACGGCCTGCTCGGCATCGCGCTCGACCCGAAGTTCGCCCAGAACGGCTACCTCTACATCTACTACGCGCCGGCGAGCACGAACGACAGCGACCCGGCGAACTTCGTCAGCCGCCTGTCCCGGCTCACCGTCGGGCCGGGCTCGCAGATCGACCGGGCCACGGAGAAGGTCCTGCTCGAGGTGCCGGCGCGCCGGCTCCCCGACGAGCCCGGGCACACCGGCGGCGGCCTCGCGTTCGGCCCGGACGGGAACCTCTACCTGAGCGTCGGCGACGACGTGAACCCGCACTCCGAGCCGTCCGGCGGCTACGCGCCGCTGTCCGAGCGGGACGGCACGTTCCACGACGCGCGGGCGACCTCGGCCAACACCAACGACCTGCGCGGCAAGCTGCTGCGGATCCGCCCCGAGGCGGACGGCACCTACTCCATCCCCGCGGGCAACATGTTCCCGCCGGGCACCGCGAAGACCCGGCCGGAGATCTACGCGATGGGCTTCCGCAACCCGTTCCGGTTCTCGATCGACTCGCAGACCGGGGCCATCGGGCTGGCGGACTACTCGCCGGACAACAGCAACGACAACCCGGACCGCGGGCCCGCCGGCATCGCCGAGTGGAACCTCATCACCGAGCCCGGCTTCTACGGCTGGCCGCTGTGCATGGGCAACAACGAGCCGTTCCGGGACGTGGACTACCGGACGAACCCGGTGACGGTCGGGGCGTACTTCGACTGCAACAAGCCGATCAACGACTCGGTGCGCAACACCGGCCTGACCGAGTTGCCGGCGGCCAAGGCACCCAAGATGTGGTACGGCTACAAGCGTTCCTCGGTGCCGTCCGTGATCCCGCAGGGCGGTGGCCTGGCGCCGATGGGCGGCCCGTTCTACAAGTACGACCCGAACCTGCAGTCCGACACCAAGTTCCCGGCGTCCTACGACGGCAAGCCGTTCTTCTACGAGTGGTCGCGGAACAAGATGTACTCGATCATCCCGAACGGGCAGGGCGGGGTCGAGAAGGTCAACCCGTTCCTGCCGCAGCAGCAGTTCCTCGCCCCGATCGACTCCAAGTTCGGTCCCGACGGCTCGATGTACGTCCTGGACTGGGGTGGCGGCTTCGGCCGCGACAACCCGAACTCGGGGCTGTACCGGGTCGACTACATCTCCGGCTCGCGCTCGCCGACGGCGAAGATCAGCGCGACGCCGGACTCCGGCCAGGCGCCGCTGCAGGTCCGCTTCGACGGCACGGGCAGCACCGACCCGGAGAACGAGCAGCTACGCTACGAGTGGGACTTCACCGGTGACGGCTCCGCCGACTCCACCGAGCTGAAGCCGAGCTTCACCTACACCGCGAACGGCGTCTACAACGCCCGCCTCACGGTGACCGACCCGGCCGGCAAGACCGGGACGGCGACGGTGCCGATCACGGTCGGCAACACCCGGCCGAAGGTGAAGTTCAACCTGCCGCCCAACGGCGCGTTCTTCGACTTCGGCGACGAGGTGAGCTGGGACCTGTCGGTCAGCGACGCTGAGGACACCCAGATCGACGACGCCGATGTGGTGATCCAGCCGGCGATGGGCCACGACGAGCACGCGCACCCGGCCGACCCGTTGCACGGACGCACCGGCAAGGTGGTCACCGCCCTCGGCGGCGGGCACGGCGAGGACATGAACGTCTTCTACGCGATCGACGGCCGCTACGCCGACTCCGGTGGCGCGGGTGGCATCCCGAGCCTGACCGGATCGGACACCACCCTGATGTTCCCGAAGCAGCGGGAGGCGGAGTTCTTCGACAACTCGTCGAACATGACGGTCGGCTCGTCGCGGGACGTCGAGGGCCATGGAAGCTCCATCGCCGGCCAGAACGGCGCCTGGGCCTCGTACGACCCGGTCAACCTGCACAACGTCGACCGGTTGATCCTGCGCGCGTCGGCCGCCAGTGCGGGCAAGATCGAGCTGCGGCGGGGCGCGCCGGACGGCGCACTGCTGGGCACCGCGCAGGTGCCGGCGACCAGCGGCGGCGGCTACGTGGACGTCCCGGTCGAGGTGGCCGACCCCGGCGAGACGTTCACCCTGTACGCGGTGTTCCCTGGTGCCGGTGAGCGGCGCCTGAACTTCATCGAGGCCGACGGCAAGGGCGTCTCGCCGACGAGCAAGCCGAAGGTGGCGGTGACCTCCCCGACGCCGACCGACGAGCTGGAGCCGGGCGAGATCCAGGTGACCGCGGCCGCGAGCGACGCGGAGAACACGATCACCAAGGTCGAGTTCTTCGTCGACGGCACGTCGATCGGCGTCGACACCACGGCGCCGTACTCGATGAAGTGGAACGCGTCCACCCAGAAGCGCTACCAGCTGACCGCGGTCGCGACCAACGACAAGGGCTACCACGCCAAGTCCCGCGTCGTGCAGGTCGAGGTCGGTGACCTCTACGGCGCCTGGCAGACCTACAGCAACACCACCGCCGCGTTCGACCGGCCGGACCAGGACACCTGGATCATCAACGCCGGCGGCGAGAACATGTGGCAGGGCACCGACCAGTACGGCTCGGTGTACCTGACGGCGGCGGCCGGCAACACCTGGACCGCCACGGTGAAGATCGAGAGCCAGACGAACACGAACAACTCCGCCAAGGCCGGCCTGATCGTCCGGAACGACGCCACTCAGCCCGGCAGGTCGCCCGGGTACGCGGCGATGACGATGCGGGCGGGCCTCGGCTTCGAGTGGCTGCGCGACACCGACGGCAACGGCCAGCTCGACGCCAGCACCGGCGCCAGCAACACGAGCTACCCGTCCTGGGTGCGGATCGTGCGCGACGGCGGGAAGTACTACGGGTACTGGAGCAAGGACGGGAAGTCGTTCACCCTGGTCGGCGACCCGGTGACGCTGCCCGGCGCGGCCAGCCCGCAGGACATCGGCCTCGCGGTCACCGCGCACAACGCGTCGGCCACCAGCGAGGTGAAGTTCACCGGCTTCACCCTGGTCGACAAGGCCATCCACCCAACACCGCCGGAGACCGCTCCGGGCTGCGCGATCCGCGGCTCGGACACCTTCGACGGTGACACGCTGAACACCAACCGGTGGACCACCGTGCGCAACGCCCCGAACCTGCCGGTGCGGGTCACCAACGGCGGGCTGGTGCTGCCGGTCACCAACGGCGACATCAACGAGGCGAACACCGGACCGATCAGCTACGCCGGCCAGCGCGCCAAGGTCGGACCGTGGACGATCACCACGAAGGTGACCGTCCCGCACGACCGCGAGTGGCAGCACGCCGGTTTGCTCATGCACGGCACCGACAACGACTACGTCAAACTGGCGTTCACCCGCTCCTCGTCCGGCGGTCGGATCCTGGAGTTCCAGACCGAGGCCGGCGGGACGCGGACCTGGCACGCCAACGTGGGTCTGCCGGCGGACTTCCCGGCCAGCGCGCACCTGCGACTGGTCAGCGACGGTCAGAAGCTGACCGCGGCGTACTCCGCCGACGGTCAAAGCTGGACGGCGCTCGCCGGCTCCGCGACCGTCATCCCGAACGCGACCGTCGGCCCCATGGCCGCCGGCGACACCGGGGCGGCGCGGGTCAACGCGGTGTTCGACCACTTCACCATCACGCCGGACGGCACGGACGACGGGGTCCGCGCGCCCAGCGACGAGTTCGACGGCAGCACGCTCGACGGCTGCCGGTGGAACTCGGTGGTGCGGTACGACTCGACCAAGGCCGCGGTGAGCGGCGGTGCGCTGCGCATCGAGACCCAGCCGGGCGACATCAACGGCACCAACAACGACTCGCCGCGGAACTTCATCCTGCAGAAGATCCCCGCGGACGTCGCGGCCGGCGACTGGACGATCGAGACCAGGCTGACGCCGTCGATGCTGCACAAGTGGCAGCTGGCCGGCTTCCTGGTCTACAACAACGACGACAACTACGTGAAGTTCGACGTCGTGGCGAACAACAATGCCGGAACGCCGACCAACCTGCGCGCCGAGCTCGTCTCGGAACGCAACGCGCAGTTCGGCAACGGCGGCAACCGGTCGATCGACATCGCCGACTCGTCCGAGAGCGGCTGGTACCACCTGCGGCTGAGCCGGAGTGGGAACACCTACTCGGCCCAGATCAGCGACGGCGGGGTCAACTGGACCTCGCTCGGCCAGCCGGTCACCAACGACGCCGTGATGACCTCGTTCGGTCTGATGGCGTTGGGTCCGGAGCAGGCGCAGCCGGCCACGGTCGGCTTCGACTACTTCCGGATTCTCGACACGACGGCGCCGAGCCTGACCGTGGCGGTCGACCCGGCGCAGCCGAACGGCAAGCGCGGTTGGTACACCTCGCCGGTGACGGTCACCGCCTCGGCGAGCGATGACCGCGGCGGGCCGGTCCGCATCGAGTTCGTCGAGGGCGACGGTGCCTGGACCGAGTACCGCGAGCCGATCAAGGTGACCGAGGACGGCCGGTGGGAGCTGCGGCTCCGGGCGATCGATGAGGCCGGCAACATCTCCGCGCTGAAAGCGGTGTCCCTGGCCGTGGACACCACGGACCCGGTCGTGACCGTCGACGGCGTGGCGAACGGCGGCAAGTACGACCTCGGCAGGTCACTGCCGATCGCCGCCACGGCCCGGGACGCCGCGTCGGGCGTCGACTCGGTGGCCCTCCGCCTGGACGGGGTGGCGATCGAGAGCGGCGCGGGTGTCCAGCCCACGGCCGGCGGTCACGAACTGACCGTCGTGGCGATCGACCTGGCCGGCAACGCCACGGAGGTGACCGTCTCGTTCGAGATCGTCGCCACCTACGACAACGCTCAGGCGCTGGTGCGGCGATACCAGGCGGACGGCCTGATCAGCGAGGATCTCGCCGACCACCTGTTCGGCCAGCTCCAGGCGGCCAAGAGCACGGCGGCGGCGGGCCGGCCGGAGCAGGCCAAGGCTGCTCTGGACCGGTTCGCGGCGGCGGCCAGGACCGCCACCGACGAGTCGGCCCGCACGCAACTGCTCGCAGCCGGCGCCTACCTGAAGGCCCGTCTGTGAGGAGATGACGGCGAGCCGGTGCCGGCCGGCTCCCCGCCGGTGCCGGAGCACGCCACGCGTGCTCCGGCACCTGGTCTTCTCAGATCACCTGGGTCAGGTTGATCAGGTTGCCGTCAGGGTCGTGCACGTGCGCCACCCGTTGGCCCCACGGCATGTCGTTGGGTGGGCCGAGCACCCGCCCGCCGGCTGTCACCACCTCGTCCAGCAGCGCGTCCACATCGTCGACGTCCACGCTGAGCAGGATCCGCGGCGGCGTGGACAGGTCGGTGTCGGGCTGGCTGACCAGGCCGACCGCCGAGTCGCCCAGCATGAGGCTGACGAAGAACGGCGGGCCGTCAGCTGGGAACCGTCGCACCTGCACGGCGTTGAACAAGCGTTCGTAGAACGCCTGCAGGCGGCTCAGGTCGGGCGTGCTGATGACGGGCTGGACCGTTGTCATTGATTGCTCCTCCGATCGGCGTGGCTGTCACCCACCGGGGGTATACGCACCGGAGTCGCCGGACTCATCGGTGCGCCGCGCGGCGGCCCGCGACCGGCCCGACGACCCCTGGCGGGCCGGCCGGCAAGGCCCCGACCGGCGGCCGGGGCTCGGCCGGCGGGCCGAACAGTTGGACCAGCCGGCCGGGGTCGAGGTAGGTGGTGCTGCCGGTGACCAGACCCTGCCACACGTCGAGGACGACCAGCCCGAACGGCACGTGCACGCCGTTCTGATCCGGCCGGGTCTGCCAGTACGCCGGCGATCCGTTCGCCGTCACCGGCACCAGCCGGGCTCCTTCGCACGTTCCCGGTGCCAGCAGAGCCTGTCGGATCTCCGCCCGGCCGCGGATCCACCAGCGGAACGGTGGCATCGATATGGTGGCATCCTCGTGCAGCATCGCCACCAGCGCGGTCACGTCGTGTCGCTCGAACGCGTCGCAGTATCGGGCGAGCAGGTCGCGTTGGGCCCGGTCGTCCGGCCGCAGTGGCTCGCCCGGCGTCACCCCGGCGGCCTTGAGCGTCGCTCTGGCTCGTTGCAGGGCGCTGGTCACCGCCGCCACGGTGGTGCCCAGCAGATCCGCGACCTCCTCGGCCCGCCAGCACAGCACGTCGCGCAGGATCAGCACGGCCCGCTGGCGGGGCGGCAGATGCTGGAGGACGGCGACGAAGGCCAGCCGGATCGTCTCCCGGCGCACGGCCTGCTCCTCCGGGCCGCCGTCCGCCGGCAGCACCAGGTCGTCCGGCACGGGCTGCACCCAGGCTCGTTCGGTGGCCGGCGCGCCGATCTTCGAACCAGCCCTCGATGGGCCGCTGAGATCCATCGCGAGGGCACGGCGCCGCGCGCCGCGCAGCATGTCGACACAGACGTTCGTCGCGATGCGGTACAGCCAGGTCCGCAGCGACGCCCGCCGCTCGTCGTAACGGTCGAGCGACCGCCAGGCGCGCAGCAGGGTTTCCTGCACCGCGTCCTCGGCTTCGAACCCGGACCCGAGCATCCGGTAGCAGTAGCCGGTCAGCTCCACCCGGAACGGCTCCAGCCGGTCCACCGTCGTGTCCACCACGCCCCCGACCATACGGATACCGGCCGACGTACGGCGGCAGCGATGAGTTCGGAACGCCTCCGTCGTATCCCCTGGTGCGGATCCGGACGGGTCCGCGCAACGGACGGAAGGCGGATGATGGAAGATCGGCTCCGAGCCGCGGTGGCGGCGGAACGGCGCGAGTTAACGGACCTGCTCGCCACCCTGCCGACCGAGCGATGGGATTCGCTCACCCTGTGTGATGGCTGGCGGGTGCGGGAGGTCGTCGCGCACCTGACGATGCCGTTCCGGACCTCCCTCCGGCGGATCCTCATCGACCTGATGAAGGCGCGCGGCAGCTTTGATCGGATGGCCGACCGCGCCGCCCGCCGCGACGCGGCAGGCATGCCCACCGAGCGGCTGATCGCGGCGCTGCGAGACAACATCGACCACCCCTGGACCCCGCCCGGCGGCGGGGTCACCGGAGCGCTGTCGCACGACGTCATCCACGGCCTCGACATCACCGTGGGCCTCGGGCTGCCTCGCCGCATCCCGCCGGACCGGGTGGCGCTGGTGCTGGCCGGCATGCGGCCACGGAACATCGCGTACTTCGGCACCGACCTCACCGGGGTCAGCCTGCAGGCGACCGACCTCGACTGGGTGTACGGATCAGGAGCACCCCTGCGTGGACTCGCTCAGGACCTGCTGCTCGTGATCTGCGGCCGCCGCCTACCCCCGGGACATCTCGACGGTGCGCCCGCGGCACGGTTCTCTCGGTGACCGGGGGCGGGGGACCGGCGCGGCGGCCGCCGGTGGCGGGCACTTGTTATCGTCGCCGCGACGCCGATGACCTCGGCAGCGATAGGGGAGGGGGCCGCGGTGGGGCTGATGGACAAGCTCCGGGGCGAGTTCGTCGACATCGTGGAATGGCTGGACGACAGCCGGGACACGATCGTCTGGCGCTTCCCCCGGTACCAGAACGAGATCAAGATGGGCGCCCAGCTGGTCGTCCGGGAGTCCCAGACGGCGGTGTTCGTCAACGAGGGGCAGATCGCCGACGCCTTCCTACCCGGCACGTACACGCTGGAGACCCGGAACCTGCCCATCCTGTCCACCCTCAAGGGCTGGAAGTACGGCTTCAACTCGCCGTTCAAGGCCGAGGTGTACTTCGTCAACACCCGGCAGTTCACCGACATGAAGTGGGGCACCCAGAACCCGGTGATCCTGCGGGACGCCGAGTTCGGCGTGGTCCGGCTGCGGGCGTTCGGCGCCTACGCGGCGCGGGTGGTGGACGCACAGCAGCTCCTGCGGGAGCTGGTCGGCACGGATCCGCAGTTCCGCACCGAGGAGGTGCAGGAGTACCTGCGCCAGCTCATCGTGGGGCGGCTCGGCGGCGCGCTTGCCACGGCGGGGGTGCCGCTGCTGGACCTGGCGGCGCACCAGGACGCGATCGGCCGGCGGCTGGCCGCCGTGCTGACCGAGGAGCTGGCCGAGGTCGGCATCGCCATCCCCAAGTTCGTCATCGAGAACGTCTCCGTGCCGCCGGAGGTCGAGCGGGCGCTGGACAAGCGGACCGGCATGGGCGCGGTCGGGGACCTGGACCGGTTCACCCGCTACCAGGCGGCGACCGCCCTGGAGGACGCGGCGAAGAACCCGGGCGGCGGCGCCGGGGCCGGCCTCGGGCTGGGCATGGGCATGGCGGTGGGTCAGCAGGTGGCCAGGTCCATGTCGGGCGGCGCGGGGACGCAGCCGGCGCCGGTGCCCACGCCGCCGGGGGCCACCGAGCCGCCGCCGCTGCCGAACCAGACGCAGTGGTACATCGGCGTCGCCGGGCAGCGACAGGGCCCGTTCGACCTCGGTGGGCTGGCCGAGCAGGTGGGCGCGGGCACGCTGGGCCCGGACACGCTGGTCTGGCGGGCCGGCATGGCGCAGTGGCAGCCGGCGGGGCAGCTGCCGGAGCTCGCGTCGGTGCTGGCCAGCGTCCCACCGCCGCTGCCCCCGCAGTGAGCGCGCGGTATCGGAGGGGGCCGCGATGAGCGAGCGTCAGCGAGTGCCGGCATGAGCGACACGGCCGTCTCCCCGCCGTCGTACCAGTGCGGCGGCTGCGGTGCCCGGGTGGAGTACGCGCCGGGCATGGCGGTGCTGCGCTGCCCGTACTGCGGGCACCGGCAGCAGATCGCCGGTGCCGGCCGGGAGGTGCGCGAGCACGCGTACGCGGAGCTGGCAACGTTGCCGCGCAAGCCGGCGGCCAGCGTCGGCGCGTACACGTTCGTCTGCCCGGGTTGCGGCGCCCGGACCGAGAGCGACGCGCTCGCCCAGCGCTGCCAGTTCTGCGCCACGCCGCTGGTGGTGGACGCCGCGGCGGTCGAGCTGGTCGCTCCGGAGGCGGTGCTGCCGTTCGCGGTGGACCAGGCGGGTGTGCGCACCGCCCTGGGCCAGTGGTGCCGCAGCCGGTGGTTCGCGCCGAACAGCCTGAAGAAGGTCAGCGAGGCGGAGACGCTCAAGGGCACCTACCTGCCGCACTGGACGTTCGACGCGCGGACCGTCTCGGACTACCGGGGCCAGCGCGGCGAGTACTACTACGTCACCGAGACGTACACGGTGACGGTGGACGGCAGGCAGGAGACGCGCACCCGGCAGGTGCGGCACACCCGGTGGTATCCGGCGAGCGGCACCGTCCGGCGGGACTTCGACGACGTGCTGGTGCCCGCCACGACCCACCTGCCCGAGAAGCAGCTGGACCAGCTGACCCCGTGGCCGCTGGCCGAGGCGGTCGCCTACCACGGGGACTACCTGGCCGGGTATCACGCGCTGCGGTACGACACCGAGCCCGAGGCGGGACTGGCGGCGGCGAAGGCCCGGATGGCGCCGGTCATCGAGCGGGACTGCCGGTCGGACATCGGCGGCGACGAGCAGCGGGTCACCTCCGTGCGCACCACCTACTCGGACGTCACGTACAAGCTGCTCCTACTGCCGGTGTGGATCGCCGCGTACCTGCACGCCGGCCGGTCGTACCAGGTCCTGGTCAACGCCCGGACCGGCGAGGTCATCGGCGAACGTCCGTACAGCGCCGCCAAGATCACCGCCGCGGTGCTGGCCGCGCTGGCGCTGGTCGCGGCGATCGTGGTGGCGTACCTGATGACCCGCCAGTAGTGGTCGCTGCCGAGGGCACACAGTTCCCCACGGCCTGCCGGCTGGGTGCTGGCCGGCGATACGAGGCGTCTGATGTCCACGGAGGCGTCCGGCTGCGGTCTTCGTGAGGCCATTCGCCGGCAATGTCGGTCCCAAGAATCGGTGGTGATCATCTACCACCTCTGGAGGGACGTCGAATGCCTCAACTCCACCGGCGTGCATTCCTCGGGCTGGCCGGCGCGGCCGGAGCGGGTGCCGCCGCCGCCATCGCCGGCTTCTCCGCAGCACCGGCGTGGGCCGACCCCACCTTCGCCGACAACCCGTTCACCCTGGGCGTCGCCTCCGGCGACCCTTATCCCGACGGCGTCGTCCTGTGGACCCGCCTGGCACTGGACCCGCTCGCCGTCGACGGGATGGGCGGAATGCCGCCGCGGGTCGTCCCGGTGGCCTGGCAGATCGCCGAGGACGAGCACTTCCGGCGGGTGGTCCGCGCCGGCGCGGAGCGGGCCACGCCGGAGCTCGGTCACTCGGTACACGCCGAGGTGACCGGACTGCGGCCCGACCGCGAGTACTACTACCAGTTCCGGGTGGGCACGCACCTCAGCCCCGTCGGGCGGACCCGCACGGCACCCGCGTACGACGCGGACCGGCGGCGCCTCGCCTTCGGCTTCGTGTCCTGCCAGAACCTGCCCGCGGGGCACTTCACCGCCTACCGGCACCTGGCGGAGGAGGACCTGGACCTGGTCCTGCACCTGGGCGACTACCTCTACGAGGGCCCGGGTGCCGGCTCGATCGGTCGCCCGCACCTGCCCGCCACCGAGATCTTCTCGCTCAGCGACTACCGGATCCGGCACGCCCAGTACAAGACGGACCCGGACCTTCAGCTCGCGCACGCCAGGTTCCCGTGGGCGGTCACGTGGGATGACCACGAGGTGGAGAACAACTACGCCGACGGGACCTCCGAGGACCCGAAACAGTCGCAGGAGAGCTTCCGTCAGCGCCGGGCGCTCGCCTACCAGGCGTACTACGAGCACATGCCGCTGCGCCGGCTCAGCATCCCGCAGGGACCGGACATGCGGTTGTACCGGCGGCTCCGTTACGGCAACCTCGCCGAGTTCAACATCCTCGACGGCCGGCAGTACCGCTCGGACCAGGTGCCGGCCGGGATGGACAACCCGTCGCGAACCATGCTCGGCAGCGCCCAGGAGCAGTGGCTGCTCGACGGCCTGGCCGCCTCGATCGCCCGGTGGAACGTGCTGGGCAACCAGACCGTGATCGCCCAAGCCGACCGGGACCCCGGTCCCGGCAAGCGGCTGTCGGACGACAACTGGAACGGCTACGCGGCGGCCCGGCAGCGCCTCTTCGACGGGGTGGTCGAGCGCGGCGTGGAGAACATGGTGGTGGTCACCGGCGACGCGCACTGCAGCATGGTCGCCGACCTGAAGCAGAACTTCGACGACCAGTCGTCCCGTACGGTCGGCGTCGAGTTCCTCGGCACCTCGATCACCTCCGGCGGCAACGGCGCGGAGCTGGACGCCCGGGGTACCGAATGGCTGGCCAGTAACCCGCACATGCGGTTCTACAACGGCCGGCGAGGGTACGTCCGCTGCCAGCTCGACGAGCAGCAGTGGCGCACCGACTATCGCGTCCTGCCGTACGTCACCGAGCCCGGAGCCCCGGTGTCCACCAGGGCCAGCTTCGTGGTGGAGAGCGGCCGGCCGGGCGCCCAGGTGGACGTCGCCTGACCAGCTCCGACGCCGCGCCGGGCCGCACGAGGGCCGTGCTGCATCGACGTCGACGGGCCCCGGTCACCGTTCTCGGCGACCGGGGCCCGTCGGGAGTCAGGCGAGGTCGTACCGGTCCAGGTTCATGACCTTGACCCACGCCGTGACGAAGTCCTGGACGAACTTCTCCTGCGCGTCGCGGCTGCCGTAGACCTCCGCGATGGCTCGGAGCTGGGAGTTCGAGCCGAAGACGAGGTCAACGGCGGTGGCGGTCCACCTGACCTCGCCCGTGGCGCGATCCCGCCCCTCGAACACGTTCTCGGCCGAGGTGGCTGCCGTCCACTCCGTGCCGGTGTCGAGCAGGTTCACGAAGAAGTCGTTCGTCAACGCCTCGGGCCGGTCGGTGAAGACGCCGTGTCGTGCGTTCCCGGTGTTGGCCTGCAGGGCCCGCATGCCGCCAAGCAGGACCGTCATCTCGGGAGCGGTCAGCGTCAGCAGGTTGGCCCGGTCCAGCAGCAGCGTCTCCGGCGGCAACTTCTGTCCGGCTCGCAGGTAGTTGCGGAATCCGTCTGCCCTCGGCTCGAGCACGGCGAACGACGCCACGTCGGTCTGCTCCTGCGAGGCGTCCGTACGGCCCGGCCGGAACGGCACGGTGATCTCGTGGCCGGCGTTCCTCGCCGCCTGCTCGACCGCCGCGCATCCGCCCAGGACGATCAGGTCGGCAAGCGACACCTTCGTGCCACCGGACTGGGTGTTGTTGAACTCCTGCTGGATCTGCTCCAGGGCCCGCAGCACCGTGGCCAGTTCGGCCGGGTCGTTGACCTCCCAGTTCCGCTGCGGCTCGAGGCGGATCCGGGCCCCGTTGGCGCCGCCACGCATATCGGTGCCGCGGAAGCTCGCCGCCGACGCCCACGCGGCGCGGACCAGCTGTGCGATGGACAGTCCGGAGTCCAGGATCATGCCCTTGAGGGCAGCGATGTCCTCAGCCCCGATGAGCTGGTGGTCGACCGCGGGGACGGGATCCTGCCACAGTTGCGGCTCGGGAACCCACGGGCCCAGGTAGCGCGTGACGGGCCCCATGTCGCGGTGCAGCAACTTGTACCAAGCCTTGGCGAACGCGTCCGCGAGCTGATCCGGGTTCTCCAGGAAACGCCGCGAGATCGGCTCGTAGATCGGGTCCACGCGCAGCGCGAGGTCGGTCGTCGCCATCATCGGGGCGTGCCTGACCGCCGGGTCGTGCGCGTCGGGCACGGCGTCCGCCCCGGCGCCGCCCTTCGGCTTCCACTGCTTCGCGCCGGCCGGGCTCTCGGTCACCTCCCACTCGTAACCGAAGAGGGTCTCGAAGAAGCTGTTGTCCCACGTGATCGGGGTGGGCGTCCACGCACCCTCGAGCCCGCTGGTGATCGTGTCCCGGCCCTTGCCGCTACCGAAGGTGTTCTTCCAGCCAAGGCCCTGGCTCTCGACGGGAGCGCCCTCGGGCTCGGGGCCGACGTATTCAGCGGAGGCGGCACCATGGGTCTTGCCGAACGTGTGACCGCCGGCGATCAGCGCCACCGTCTCCTCGTCGTTCATGGCCATGCGGCGGAAGGTCTCGCGGATGTCCCGGGCCGCGGCCAGCGGATCCGGGTTGCCGTTGGGGCCCTCCGGATTCACGTAGATGAGGCCCATCTGCACGGCGCCGAGCGGTCCGGCGAGCTCCCGGTCACCGCTGTAGCGCTCGTCCCCGAGCCAGGTGTCCTCCGGCCCCCAGAAGATCTCCTCGGGCTCCCAGACGTCCTTCCGCCCGAAGCCGAAGCCGAAGGTCTTGAAGCCCATCGACTCCAGGGCGACGTTGCCGGTGAAGACCAGGAGGTCGGCCCACGAGATCTTCCGCCCGTACTTCTGCTTGACCGGCCACAGCAGCCGGCGGGCCTTGTCGAGGTTCGCGTTGTCGGGCCAGCTGTTGAGCGGAGCGAATCGCTGGGCGCCGTCGCCAGCGCCGCCACGGCCGTCCTCGATGCGGTACGTGCCGGCGGCGTGCCAGCTCATCCGGATGAAGAGCGGCCCGTAGTGGCCGTAGTCGGCCGGCCACCAGTCCTGCGACGCCGTCATCACGTCGAGGATGTCCTGCTTGAGCTCGTCCACGTTGAGGGTCTTGAACTCCTCGGCGTAGTCGAAGTCCGCGCCCATCGGATTGGCTCGCGGCGAGTGCTGGTGCAGAACCTGCAGGTTCAGCTGATTCGGCCACCAGTCCTGGTTGGTCCGGGGCCGGTGCGGGGTCGGAGTGGGGGACGGGATTACCGGGTTTTCGCTCTCGCTGCCGCGCTCAGACACGTCGCTCCTTCTCCTGTCGTGGTTCTCGTTCGTTCAACTGTTGGCGTTTGCCGCGAGACACTCGCGGCAAACGCCCCAGTAGGTGACGTCGGTCAGCGCGCGCAGCACGTCGTACCCGGCCTGGTGGGACACCTCGGGCAGTTCCTACGCACGGCACCGAAGATCGAGACGGTGTCGGCGTGCGGATGCGCGTGCACCGCGGCCAGCACCGCCCGCCGCGGACGGGTCACGCGGAGCGCGGCACCGCGCAGCATGCGCTCGAAGTCCGAGGGTCGCGACCACAGTGCGCAGTATGCTCCATTTTATTCTTGAATGCACCAGATCCAACGGCGCGCGGCGGGAGCCTGAGCCGGCCCGGCTGATCCAGGGGCGGCGGCGTCGCGGTGGTCAACTCGCCGCGAGCAACGCCATGATGTTCTTCTCGGTGACGCTGGAGCCAGTCAGTTGCCCCGCGACGGCGCCGTCGCGCAGCACCAGGACACGGTCGCAGGTGCCGACGAGTTCCTCCAGATCGGAGGAGATCAGCATGACCGCCAGCCCGTCCACCGCGAGATCGTCGATGAGCGCCTGTACCTCGGACTTGGTGCCGATGTCGATACCGCGGGTGGGCTCGTCGAGCATCAGCACCCGCGGGTGAGTGGCGAGCCAGCGGGCCAGCAGCACCTTCTGCTGGTTGCCGCCGGAGAGTTCCCCGACCGGTTGGTGCGGGCCGGTTGCCTTGATCCGGAGCCGGCGCACGAAGGTCTCGACGATCCGGTCGAGGCGGGCCTCGGAGACGATGCCGGCGCGGGAGAGCCGGGGGAGCGCGGCGAGCGCGATGTTGTCGCGTACCGACAGCGAGGCGATGATGCCCTCGGTCGTACGGTTCTGTGGCAGCAGTCCCACCCCGGCGCGGACGGCGCCGGCGATCGAGCGTCGGCGTAGGCGGGCGCCGGAGACGGTCACCTGCCCGGCGTCCAGCGGCATGGCGCCGGCGATCGCCTTCGCCGTCTCGCTCCGGCCCGCACCCAGCAGCCCGCTGAGGCCGACGACCTCGCCCGGCCGGAGGTTGATCGACACGCCGCCGAGAACGTGGCGGCGGGTGAGTCCGGTGGCCTGCAGGATCGGTGGGTCGGCGGGCTCTGCGGCCACGCCTCCGGGGGGCGGCGTCCCGAGCGTCACCCGCCGGCCGAGCATCAGCGACACGAGCCGCATCCGGTCGAGGCCGGCGAGCGGACCCGTGTGCACCAGCCGGCCGTCGCGCAGCACGGTGGCCCGGTCGCAGATCCGCTCGATCTCGGCGAGGCGGTGGCTGACGTAGACGATCGACCGGCCCTGGGCCCGCAGCGCGTCGAGCATGGCGAGCAGTCGTTCGACCTGATCGTCGTCCAGGCCGGCCGTGGGCTCGTCGAGGACGATCACCGAGGTGCCGATGGCGACCGCGCGGGCCACCGCGACCAGCTGCTGGATCCCGGCGTCGAACGACTCGACGGGCTGGCGTACGTCGATCCGTAGGCCGCAGCCGGCCATGATGTCGCGCGCCTGGGTGTTCATCGCCGCGACGTCGATGAGGCCGAGCCGGTGGCGCGGTTCGCGGCCCAGGAACAGGTTGCGGGCGACGCTCATCTGGGGGACGAGGTTGGCCTCCTGGTGGACAGCGCCAATTCCGGCGCGCTCGGCGTCGCGCGACGAGGAGAACCGCACCGGCGTGCCGTGCAGCCGCAGCACGCCCGCGTCCGGCCGGTCGATGCCGCAGAGCACCTTGACCAGCGTCGATTTGCCGGCGCCGTTCTCGCCGAGGATGGCGTGCACCTCGCCGTGTCCGAGGGTGAAGGAGACGTGGTCGAGCGCGCGGGTGCCGGGGTAGTTCCGGACCACGCCCGCGGCTTCGATCACGGTGCTGCTGCCTACCACGGTGCCTCCTCGCAGCGGCCGGCGAGCCGGCTGAGGCGAATGATCGCGCACGGCGGGTGGAATGGTAAAGCCGTCAGGGCCGGGCGACGTGCAGCCGGACGGCCCGGTTGGCCAGTTCGTCGAGCACGTCGCGGGGGGCGGCGTCGTCGGTCACGAGGTGGTCGATCTCGTCCGTGGGGATGGTCTGCACCATGGTGTCGACTCCGATCTTGGTGTGGTCGGCGAGTACGACGATCTCCTCGGCCGCCGCGGCGAGCGCCCGGTCGACGCTGGCGACCTGCATGTTCGGCGTGGAGACGCCGCGTTCGGCGGTGAGGCCGTTGCCCGAGATGAAGGCGCGGCGGACCCGCAGACCCGCGAGCGAGCGTTCGGCGGCGCTGCCGACCAGCGCGAGGATGGCGCCGCGCAGCGTACCGCCGGTGAGGACGACCTCGACCCGCGGCGCGTTGGCGAGCGCCTGGGCGACCAGCAGCGAGTTGGTCACGACGGCGAGTTCGGCATACCGGGTGAGCTGTTGGGCGAAGAGCTGGGTGGTGGTGCCGGCGCCGATGACGATGGCGTCGCCGTCCTCGACGAGCGATGCCGCGAGCTCGGCGATGGCGGCCTTCTCGGCGGCGGCGACCTGGGCCTTCTGGGCGTACGTGGGTTCCCGGGACAACGCACCGGGCAGGGTGGCCAGCGCACCGGGCAGGGTGGCGCCGCCGTGATGGCGGTTGAGCAGCCCGTCGGCCTCCAGGATCCGCAGGTCACGTCGGACGGTGACCTCGGAGGACTGCACGGCCTGGGCGATGTCCCGCAGCGAGACCGCGCCGTTGGCGTGCATCAGTTCGAGGATGCGTTGCCGGCGCTCGGCGGCGAACATGGTCCGCCGGCCCTCGGTCGCCGTCCGGGAGTCGTCGCCAGGTGCCACATTGTCCTCTCTTCGTGAACGGGTCGGTCTGGTTCTGATCGTACTCTGCATGGTCGGAGGCCAGTTGAGAGCGCTCCAGGATCGTTTCTGATCGGATCTGATCGAATGCTATTGACTTGGGATCGTGACGATGATTGATTGTTTCCCAACGATTTCAGGCAGGCCTCCACCCGGTCCGGCCGGCTCAACTCCGGCCCGCTGCCCGGGCGTCCCGGCCTGCCCTCTCACGCCACGCTCGTGAGAAAGGGGCCCTGAACGATGAGAAGAGCAGCCACCGTGCTGATTGCCGTGGCCTGCGTGCTCGGCGGCGTGCCAGGGGTCGCGCGCGCCGAGGCGACCTGGCATCCGGGCACACCACCGGTCGCCACGCCGTGGACCGGCCAGGTGTCGCCGGACAACGCGCTTCCCGACTACCCCCGTCCCCAGCTGGTCCGTAAGAGGTGGGAGAGCCTCAACGGGGTCTGGCAGTTCGCGGGGGCGCAGGAAGGCGAAGCTCCGCCGATCGGCGAGCAGCTCAGCGAGCGGGTGCTCGTGCCGTACCCGATCGAGTCGGCGCTGTCCGGCATCCAGCGGCACGAGGACCGGATGTGGTACCGGCGCACGTTCGGCGTGCCGGCGAACTGGCGGATCGGCGGCGACGAGCGGCTGCGGCTCAACTTCGGCGCCGTCGACTACGACGCCACGGTCTGGGTCAACGGCGTCAAGGTCGCCACCCACCGCGGCGGCTACGACGGCTTCAGCGTCGATGTCACCGACGCCCTGCACGGCCGGGGAGCCCAGGAGCTGGTGGTCGGCGTCGAGGACCGCACCGACCAGACCTGGCAGCCGGTCGGCAAGCAGCGCAACCGGCCCGACCGCGGCATCTTCTACACCTCGTCGTCCGGCATCTGGCAGAGCGTGTGGATGGAGCCGGTGTCGGCGAGCCACGTCGAGCGGTTGCGGATGACCCCGGACGTCGACGACGCCAGCCTCCGGCTCACCGCGCAGGTCGCCGGCGGCAGCGGCCGCACGGTCGAGGCCGTCGCCTACGCCGGCAACAAGGTCGTCGGCCGCGCGTCCGGGCCGGCCGGCGCCGAGCTGCGCGTCCCGGTGCCGAACCCGCAGCTGTGGTCGCCCGACTCGCCGTACCTCTACGACCTGCAGGTGCGGGTGCTGGACGGCCGGAAGGAGGCCGACCGGGTCGAGTCCTACTTCGGCATGCGCGAGGTGACCAAGGTCAAGGGCGCCGACGGCAAGCTCCATCTGGCCCTCAACGGCAAGATCCTGTTCAACATGTCCACCCTGGATCAAGGCTTCTGGCCGGACGGCATCTACACGGCGCCGACGGACGAGGCGCTGCGCTTCGACATCGCCGAGACCAAGCGGCTCGGCTTCAACACGATCCGCAAGCACATCAAGGTGGAGCCGGACCGCTGGTACTACTGGGCCGACCGGCTGGGCCTCATGGTGTGGCAGGACATGCCGGCCATGCGTACCGGCGGCATCCCGCCGGTCGACGCGCAGCAGGAGTTCGAGCGGCAACTGAAGGAGATCGTCGCCGAGCACCAGAGCTGGACCTCGATCACCGTCTGGGTACCGTTCAACGAGGGCTGGGGCGAGTGGGACCGCTCGGCGACCGGGCGGATCGCCGACGAGCTGCGGGCCCAGGACCCGAGCCGGATGGTCAACGCGCACAGCGGCGTGAACTGCTGCGACTCCAAGGGTGATTCGGGGCGCGGCGACATCATCGACTTCCACCAGTACGTCGGACCAGCCTCGCCGGTGCCTGGCGGGGACCGGGTCGCCGTGGACGGCGAGCACGGCGGCTTCGGTCTGAAGGTCGACGGCCACATGTGGTTCGGCGACGGCCACGCCTACGAGATGACACCGGACAGCGCCACGCTCACCCGACGCTACGTGGAGAACCAACGTGACCTGCTGACCGTGGCCAACCGGTGCGGGCTCTCCGGCGCCGTCTACACCCAGACGACCGACGTGGAGCACGAGGTCAACGGCTTCTACACCTATGACCGCCAGATCCAGAAGATGGACTTCGACCGCGTCCGGGACGTCAACCGGGCCATCGTCCGCTCGGTCGACGGCACCGGCGCGAACGCCCCGCAGCTGCCGCCGGGCACGCCCGGGCTGACCGGGGTGGGCTGGTGGCCGCTGGACGAGGGTGCCGGCACGGTGACCGACGACAGGGCCGGCAACCACGACGGAACGTTGGTGAACGGCGCGACCTGGACCACCGGCCACTCCGGCGCCGCGGTGCAGCTCAACGGCGTGAACCAGTACGTCGACACGGGCGCCGCGATCCTCGACACCACCGGCAACTACTCCGCGTCGGCGTGGGTCAAGCTGGACAGCCGCGGCGGGTTCGCCACCGCGGTCAGCCAGGACGGCGGCAGCCACAGTGCCTTCTTCCTGCAGTACTCGGGCGCGGACAACCGGTTCGCGTTCAGCTTCGCCGGGGTCCGGGCGCTCGCTCCGGCCGCACCCGAGACCGGCCGCTGGTACCACCTGGTCGGCGTGCGGGATGCCGCCGCCGGCACGTTGACGCTCTACGTCGACGGTCAGCAGGCTGGCACGGCCAGCTCCTGCCTGGGCGAGGCGTCCAGCGGACCGACCGTCATCGGGCGGGCCAGGTTCAACGGCGGCCCGGTCGACTACTGGCGCGGCGCGATCGACCAGGTGCGGATCTACGACCGCGCGCTGTCCGCCACCGAGGTCGGTCAGCTGTACGCCTCCGGAGGCCTGCGGTGAGGCGAATCCGCCTCCTCGCCGCCGCCGCGGTGCCCACCGCGGCGGCGACGGCCCCCGACCCCATCCCCGCTGAGTGAGAACCGCCTCGGGAAAGGAAGCCCTCATGTCCAGGACATCCGGATTGGCGGCGGTCGCGCTGGCCACCCTGCTCGCCACCGCGGCGTGCGCCAAGGGCGAGGACAGCGGCGACACGCCCGCACCGGCCGGCAGCGCAGGTCAGCAGGTCGTGCAGAGCCAGGGCGCCGCCGGCCCGACCTGCACCTTGCAGAGCTTCGGCGGGCAGAAGTTCGACCTCAAGAAGGACGTGGTCGGCTTCTCCCAGTCGGAGAAGGAAGCCAACCCGTTCCGAATCGCCGAGACCAGGTCCATCAAGGACGAGGCCGCCAAGCTCGGCATCGCCAACCTGCGGGTCACCAACGCGCAGTCCCAGTTCTCCAAGCAGATCTCGGACGTGCAGCAGCTCATCGCCCAGGGCGCCAAGCTGCTGGTCATCGCGCCGTTGAACTCCGACGGCTGGGAGCCGGTGCTGAGGCAGGCGGCGGAGAAGAAGGTCCCGATCATCACCATCGACCGCAAGATCAACGCTCAGCCGTGCACCGACTACCTCACCTTCATCGGGTCGGACTTCTATCAGCAGGGCGAGCGGGCGGCCGACCAGATGATCCAGGCCCTCGGCGGCCAGGGTGAGGTCGCCATTCTGCTCGGCGCGCCCGGCAACAACGTCACCACCGACCGGACCAAGGGCTTCAAGGACCGGATCCAGGAGAAGGCACCTGGCATCACCATCTCCTTCGAGCAGACCGGCGAGTTCACCCGGGAGAAGGGCCAGCAGGTCACCGAGCAGCTGATCCAGTCCCGCCCCGGCACCAAGGGCATCTACGCCGAGAACGACGAGATGGCGCTCGGGGCGGTGACGGCGCTCAAGGGCGCGGGGAAGTCGCCCGGCCAGGTCAAGATCGTGTCGGTGGACGGCACCCGCGCCGCCGTGCAGGGCATCGTCGACGGCTGGCTGTCCGCGGTCGTCGAGTCGAACCCGCGCTTCGGGCCGCTCGCCTTCTCCACCACCCAGAAGTTCCTGGACGGGGAGGGGATCCCGGCCACGGTGATCATCAGCGACCAGGAGTACACGACGGCGAATGCCAAGGAGAGCCTGGGAAACGCGTACTGATGGCGACCGCGGTTCTGGAGGCCCGGGGAATCTCGAAGGGATTCCCCGGGGTCCTCGCCCTGGACGACGTGTCCTTCCGGCTGGATGCGGGGCAGGTACATGCCCTGGTCGGTGAGAACGGCGCCGGCAAGTCGACCCTCATCAAGGTCCTCACCGGCGTGTACCGGCCGGACCGGGGGACGCTCCTGCTGCGCGGCGAGCCGGTCACCTTCGACCACCCCCTCGCCGCCCAACAGGCCGGGATCTCGACCATCTATCAGGAGGTCAACCTTGTCCCGCAGATGAGCCTCGCGCACAACCTGCTGCTCGGGCGGGAACCGCGCGGCCGGCTCGGGGTCATCGACATGACGCAGCTGTACGCCGAGGCCGAGCGCGTGATGAACCGGTACGGCATCCGCATCGACGTGCGCCGGCCGCTGCGCTCGCTCGGCATGGGCACCCAGCAGATGGTGGCGCTCGCCCGCGCGGTCTCCATCGACGCCCGCGTGGTGATCATGGACGAACCAACCTCGGCCCTGGAACCGCGGGAGGTGGACACCCTCTTCGGCGTCATCGCCGACCTGCAGGCGCAGGGCATCTCACTGATCTACGTGAGTCACCGCCTCGACGAGCTGTACCGGATCTGCGACCGGGTCACCGTGCTGCGCGACGGCAGCGTGGCGCACGCCGGACCGCTCGACGAGCTGCCGCGGGTGGATCTCGTCGCGCTGATGCTCGGCCGCGACCCCGCCGAGATCCGGCGGGAGGGGGCCACGAAGTTCTCCGGCGAGCACACCGCCGCGGCCAGCGGGCCGCTGGTGGAGGCCCGATCGCTGTCCCGCCGGCCTGCCCTGCGTGACGTGTCCGTGCAGGTCCGCCCCGGCGAGGTGGTGGGCCTGGGTGGACTGCTGGGCGCCGGGCGCAGCGAGACGGCCAAGGCGATCGCGGGTGCCCTCCCGCTCGACGGCGGCACGGTGCTGGTGGCTGGGCAGGAGGTGCGCCGAGGTTCTCCGGCTGCCGCGATCCGGGCCGGCGTCAGCCTCGTCCCCGAGGACCGCAAGGCCGAGGGCATCGTGCCGACCCTGTCGGTAAAGGACAACATCGCGTTGGCCGCCCTGCCCCAGCTGTCCCGGTCCGGAGTGGTGTCCGACGCCCGGGTTGACCGGATCGTCGACAGCTTCATGCGGCGGCTCCGCATCAAGGCCGCCTCCCCCGACCAGAAGGTCGCCGAGCTGTCCGGCGGCAACCAGCAGAAGGTCCTGCTGGCCCGCTCGCTGGCGACCGGCGCGAAGGTGCTGCTGCTCGACGAGCCGACCCGGGGCATCGACGTCGGGGCCAAGGCCGAGGTGCAGGCACTCATCGACGAGTTGGCGGCCGAGGGGCTCGGGGTGCTGCTGATCTCCTCAGACCTGGAGGAACTCGTCGAGGGGGCGGACCGGGTCGTGGTCCTGCGCGACGGCGCAGTCGCGGGCGAGCTGAGCGGGGACCAGGTTACGGAAGAAGCGATCATGGCAACGATTGCCGCGACAGGAGAGACCGATGGCTGACCTCGCGGTCGCGCCGCGCGCCTGGGACGGGCGGGTACGCCTGCTCGCGTGGCTGCAGGAGTACGGCGTCTACGTGTCGGTGCTCGCGCTCCTGCTCTTCAACGTGGTGTTCACGCCCCACTTCCTCGAGGTGGCGAACTTCCGGACCCAGCTGATCCAGGTGGCGCCCGTCGTGATCACCTCGCTCGGGATGGCGCTGGTGATCGGCACCGAGGGTATCGACCTGTCCGTAGGTTCGGTGATGGCGCTCGCCTCGGCGGTGGTGGTGCTCTACCTCGGGTACGGTGCTCCGGTCGCGATCGTCGCGGCCCTGATCGGCGGCGCCGCCGTCGGCGCCGGCGGCGGCGCGCTGGTGGCGTACGTGGGGGTGCAGCCCATCGTGGCGACGCTGGCACTGCTGGTGGGCGTACGCGGCCTGGCGAACGTGCTGGTGCCGCAGCTCACCGAGTTCCGCAACCCCACGCTGATCACCCTCGGCAGCCGGTCCGTGCTCGGCCTGCCGCTGGTGGTCATCATCGCGGCGGCGCTCACCGTGCTGGTCGCGTTCCTGGTCAAGCGCACCACCTTCGGCCGCCAGCTGGTCGCCGTGGGTGGCAACCGGGCCGCGAGCCGGCTGTCGGGCCTGCCGGTACGACGCGTCCTGGTCACCGTCTACCTCATCTCCGGCCTGCTCGCCGCGGTGGCCGGGGTGCTGGCCACGTCCCGGCTGCAAGCCAGCGATCCCACCTCGCTGGGCCTGCTCATGGAACTGTCCGCGATCACCGCCGTGGTCGTCGGCGGGACCCCGCTCACCGGCGGCCGGGTCCGGGTGCTCGGCACCGTGCTGGGCGCCCTGCTCATCCAGCTCCTCCAGGCCACGCTCATCAAGCACAACCTGCCGCAGTCCTGGACCCAGATGGTCCAGGCGGTCATCATCCTGGCCGCCGTCTACGCCGCCCGAGGGAGGCGCGCATGACCACCACCATCGCCGACGCGGACGCCAGCGCCGAGGCGCGGCGCCGGTCGGGCGCACCGCGCCGTGAACGGGTCGGTCATCTCCTCCAGCATCACGGCGCGCTCATGGTGCTGGCCGTCACCGTCGTGGTCGGGGCCGTCGCCTTCGACTCGTTCGCCACCCCACAGAACGCCGCGAACATCGTGGTGTCGTCGTCGTTCCTGGCGATCGTCGCGATCGGGATGACGTTCGTCATCATCAGCGGCGGCATCGACCTCTCCGTCGGCTCGTCCTTCGTGCTCGCCGGGGTGCTGGCCGCCTACGGCTCCCGGTACGGGCTGCTCGTCGCGTTGCTGCTGCCGCTCGCGGTATGTGGCGCGATCGGGCTGGTGCAAGGGCTGATCGTGGCGCGCACCGGCATGGCGCCGTTCATCGTGACCCTGGCGGGCCTGCTCGGCATGCGTGGCCTCATGCTCGCGGTGTCCGACGAGGGGGCGAACACCTACCTGGTGCAGAACGACGCCTTCAGCGCGCTGGGCCAGGCGTCCGTCCTCGGCCTCACCGCGCCGGTCTGGATCACGCTGGGTCTGGTCCTGCTCGGCGGGGTGCTGCTGCAGCGCACCGGCTTCGGGCAGAAGGTGTATGCGATCGGCGGCAGCGAGGAGGCCGCGGTGCTCATGGGCGTGCCGGTCACCCGGGTCAAGGTCCTCGTCTATCTCATCTCCGGACTGCTGGCCGGGTTGGCGGGCGCCCTCAACGCCGCCCGCCTGTCCTCCGGCGTCACCATCCTCGGCGCCGGCATGGAACTCGACGTCATCGCCGCCGTGGTGATCGGCGGCACGCTGCTCACCGGCGGCGCCGGCGGACTCACCGGGACGATGGCCGGCGTGCTGCTGCTCGGCGTGATCCAGAGCCTGATCAATCAGATCGGCGTGCTCACCTCGTCGTTCCAGCAGGTCGTCAGCGGCGCGTTCCTCGCTCTGGTGGTGGTCCTGCAGCGGATCCTGCACCGGGCGCAGCGGCTGTCCTGAGGGTGGTACCCGTCGCCAGTCCACTCGCGATCGGCTGGGGCTCCACTCGCGACGGACCTCGATTGTCACGAGCATGTCTCGCAGGTCAAATAGCTTTTGATCTCTATTGCCACGCCGCCCGAGCGAGTGGTACGCAGTTTGGGCCAGGTTGATCCCCAAGCGGTCAGGAGGCGGCGATGACCGTTGTCCTTCCCTGGCCGAACGGCGGCTGCTGCCACCGGCCGACCATCCGGCCGCGTCGTCGCGTCCGGCCGCCCTCGTCTCCGCGGACGCGGGTTGGCCGTGCTCAGCATCTGTGGACGGTGGTGGGGCCCCACGGGCGCGGCCCACCACCGTACGGATCGCGTGACGCCGCACGATTCCTCGATTCCTGAGAAAGGTGGACCCATTCATGAACCACGCGCAGAACGAAGGGCTGAGCCGGCGCCGCATCCTGGGCGGGGCTGCCGGGCTGGCCGCGGGAGCCGCGGCCGTCGCGGCGGGGCTGCCATCCGGCGGCGCGTCCGCCGCCCCCGCGCAGCACGCGCCCGACCTCGCCCGCTGGCGTAGGCAGGCTGCGCACGTGACGATCACCCGGGACGACTGGGGCGTCCCGCACGTGGTGGGCAAGACCGACGCCGATGCCGTGTTCGGGATGATGTACGCCCAGGCCGAGGACGACTTCAACCGGATCGAACGCAACTACCTGGTGAGCCTCGGCCGCCTCGCCGAGGCCGAGGGTGAGAGCGCGATCTGGCAGGACCTGCGCCAGCGGCTGTTCATCGACCCCGAGGTGCTGAAGGGGGACTACGCGAAGAGCCCGGCCTGGTTACGCGAGCTGATGCAGGCGTGGGCGGACGGCCTGAACTACTACCTCGCGACCCACCCCGAGGTGCAGCCACGCGTGATCAACCGGTTCGAGCCGTGGATGCCGCTGAGCTTCTCCGAAGGCAGCATCGGCGGCGACATCGAGCGGGTGCCACTCACCCAGCTCGAAGCCTTCTACGGCAGGCGCGCGGTGCCGATGACCGATGAGGAGCGCGGGCTGCTGTTCCGCGAACCCAGCGGCTCGAACGGCATGGCGATCGCGCCGAGCCACACCCGAGACGGCCATGCGCTGCTGCTGATCAACCCGCACACCAGCTTCTTCTTCCGCTCCGAGCAACATGTGACGAGCGGCGACGGGCTCAATGTCTACGGCGCCGCCACCTGGGGGCAGTTCTTCATCTACCAGGGCTTCAACGCGAACACGGGCTGGATGCACACGTCGAGCGGCGTCGACAACGTCGATGAGTTCGCCGAGACGATCGTGACCGGAGCGGACGGCAGCCGCTCCTACCGCTACGGCAACGAGCTGCGGCCGGTGACGACGAAGACGATCACGTTGTCGTACCGCACCGCGGCGGGCGGGCGGGCGCAGCGCAGCTTCACCACCTTCGCCACCCACCACGGCCCGATCGTGCGCGAGGCGGACGGCAAGTGGATCGCGTTCGCGCTGATGAACAAGCCCGTCGAGGCGCTGCAACAGAGCTTCCTGCGCACCAAGACGCGGGACTACGAGGACTTCATCCAGGTGGCGGGCCTCAAGGCCAACAGCTCGAACAACACGCTCTTCGCGGACTCGACGGGCGAGATCGCCTTCCTGGTGCCGCAGTTCATGCCGGTCCGCGACGATCGCTTCGACTACCGCAAGCCCGTCGACGGCAGCGATCCGGCAACCGACTGGCGCGGGCTGCACAGCCTCGGCAGCCTGCCACAGGCCGTGAATCCGGAGAATGGCTGGGCGTTCAACACGAACAACTGGCCCTGGACCGCGGCCGGCGCGGACAGCCCCAACGCCGCCGACTATCCACGCTACTTCGACCAGGCCGGGGAGAACCCGCGTGGCCCGCAGGCCATCCGGGTGCTGACTGCGCGGCGGGACTTCACCCCGCAGACGCTGATCGCGGCCGCCTTCGATACGTATCTCACCGCGTTCGCCCGGCTGGTGCCGGGGCTCGCCGCGGCGTGGGACAAGCTGCCCGAGGGCGACCAGCAGAAGGCGAAGCTCGCCGGGCCGATCGGCCTGCTGCGCGGCTGGGACTATCGCTGGGCTGCGCAGTCAACCGCGACGTCGTTGGCCGTGTTCTGGGCAGAGGCGCTCTGGGCGCCCCTGGCCCAGGCGGCGCGAGATGCCGGTATGTCGATGTGGGACTACCTCGCCGAGCGCGCCACCGATGCGCAGCGGCTCGCGGCGCTCGAGGCGGCGGTGGAGCGGCTGACCCAGGATTTCGGCAACTGGCAGGTGCCCTGGGGCGAGATCAACCGGTTCCAGCGCAACGACGGGGCGATCGTCCAGACGTTCGACGACGCCAAGCCGAGCAGCCCGGTGCCCTTCACCTCCGCGCAATGGGGCTCCCTCGCCTCGTTCGGGGCACGGCGCTACCCGGGCACGAAGCGCTACTACGGCACCAGCGGCAACAGCTTCGTGGCGGTCGTGGAGTTCGGACCGCGGCTGCGCGCCTGGGCGGTGACGGCGGGGGGCGCGAGCGGGCATCCCGACTCACCGCACTTCAACGACCAGGCCGAACGGTACGCGAGCGGCGACCTCCGGCCCGTCTACTTCTATCCCGAGGAGCTCAAGGGGCATGTCGAGCGGACCTACAAGCCGGGCAAGTGATCAGTCGCCAGCGAGGAGCTGACCGGCGAGCCGCTCGGCTGCGCTGAGCCGCCCCGATGGTCTTCGTCGATGCCGATGCGCGTGCTGGCCACCCGGTCCGTGCGCGCGTCGGCGTCGGCGCTGATCCGGGCCACGATCGTGCGAGGGCCCTTTTGTCCGGCCGCCACGGCTTCGCCGCGCCGACCTGCTCGGCCTCGGAGACGTCACGCACGGGCGCGGTCTGTCGGCGGCCCGGAGTGGGTCAGCCGACAGAAAGCCCGGGTAGCGCGTAGCGGACCGGCGGGAACCGCCATGATGAGCAGGTGAAGATCCTCTCCATCCAGTCGTCGGTCGCCTACGGCCACGTCGGCAACTCGGCGGCCGTCTTCCCCCTCCAGCGGCTCGGGCACGAGGTCTGGCCGGTACTGACCGTCCACTTCTCCAACCACACCGGGTACGGCGCGTGGCGCGGGCCGCTGCTCGCGCCGGTCGACGTGGCCGAGGTGATCGCAGGCATCGCCGATCGCGGGGTCCTCGGCAGCGCCGACGCGGTGCTGTCGGGCTACCAGGGCGACCCGGCGATGGGCGCGGTGATCCTCGACGCGGTGGACAGGGTCAAGGCGGCCAACTCGGACGCGGTGTACTGCTGCGACCCGGTGATGGGCGACGTCGGCCGCGGCCTGTTCGTCCGGCCGGGCATCCCCGAGTACATGCGGGACCTAGTCGTCCCGCGCGCGGACATCATCACCCCGAACCAGTTCGAGCTGGACTTCCTCGCCAGCCGGAGGACGAACTCGCTCACCGAGTTGCTGGCGGCGGTCGACGTGGTCCGCGAGACGGGACCACGGCACGTCCTGGTCACCAGCGTGCTCCACGGCGACGTGCCGGCGGGGTCGCTGGAGGTGGTGGCCGTCTCCGACGAGGGCGCCTGGGCGGTGACCACGCCGCTGCTGCCGATCAACCCGAACGGCGGCGGCGACGTCACCGCGGCGCTGTACCTGGCGCATCTGTGGACGACCGGCTCACCCGCGACGGCACTGGAACGCACCATCGCCTCCGTCTTCGCCATACTCGAGGCGACCCTCGCGGCGGGCACCCGGGAGCTCCAGCTGGTCGCGGCCCAGGATGCGATCGCCGAGTCGCCAATCACGTTCACCGCCCGGCGGCTGCGCTGACGCGACTTCCATCGGCGCCACGGGTGCCGCGCGGTCAGACCTCTCGCGCTCCGGCGTGGGCGACCGCCAGGAGGTGATCCGCACTATTCTCCAGCCCATGACTTCGATCTCACCGGACAGGCGCGGCGTCGACTCCGCCCTGGACCCCTCGGCGGAGCAGATCCGGGACATGGGTGAGCGCGCCGTCGAGTGGATCGCCGCCCACCACGACTCGATCCGGGACCTGCCCATCGCCCCGCGCACCTCCGCCGCCGCATTGAAGGAGCTGCTCGCCGAGCCGCTGCCCGTCGAGGGTCGGGACTTCACCGACCTGCTCACCGTCTTCCGTGAGGTGGTCGTCCCCGGCAGCCGGCACAACGGGCATCCCCGCTTTTTCGGGTACGTCTCGGCACCGGGCACCGCGGTCGCCGCGGTGGCCGACCTCCTCGCGTCGGCGCTGAACCCGAACCTCACCGCGTGGCGGTCGGCACCGGCTCCGGTCGAGCTGGAGCACGTGGCCATCGACTGGATCAAGGAGGTCCTGGGCTGCGACCCGGGCGCCGGGGGCCTGTTCATGAGCGGCGGCTCGATGGCCAACTTCACCGCGCTCGCCGCCGCACGACACCGGCACTGCGGCGAGGCGGTCGCCACCCACGGCGCGGCCGCCCACCCCGCGCCGCTGCGCGTCTACACCTCCACCGAGACCCACCACTCGATCCACAAGGCCGCCGCGCTGCTCGGCATCGGCCGCGCGAACGTCCGCGAGATCCCGGTGGACGCCCGCTTCCGGATGGACGTCGACGCCCTGGTCCGCGCCATCGAGGAGGACCGGGCCGCCGGAGCGGAACCGCTCTGCGTGGTGGCGAACGCCGGCACCGTGGTCACCGGCGCGGTCGACCCGCTCGCCGAGATCGCGGCGATCGCCCGGCAGTACCGGCTGTGGATGCACGTCGACGCGTGCTATGGCGGATTCGCGCGGCTCGCTCCCTCGGCCCGTCCGCTCTTCGACGGCATGTCGGAGGCCGACTCGATTGCCCTCGACCCGCACAAGTGGCTCTACCTACCCGCCGACTGCGGCTGCCTCATCTACCGCGACCCCGAGGGGGCGCGGCCCGCCTTCAGCCTGGACGCCGACTTCATCCGCGTCATGCAGACCGAGCCCGCCGAGGCCTTCGCCTTCTGGGACTACGGACCCGACCTGTCCCGGCGATTCCGGGCGCTCAAGGTCTGGATGGCGCTGGCGCACGCCGGTTCGCGAGCTGTCGGCGACGCGATCGAGGGCAACCTCGACTGCGCCCGCCACCTGGCCGACCTTGTCGACGCCAGCGCCGACTTCGAGCTGCTCGCCCCGGTCGAGCTCTCCATCTTCTGCTTCCGCTACCTGCCGCGCACCGAACCCGCCGGCCCACGGTCCGAGGCAGACGAGGAGGAACTCGACCGCCTCAACGAACGGATCATGGTGGCGCTGCAGCAGGCCGGCAGCTCATACCTGTCCAACGCGACCATCAACGGCCGCTTCGCGCTGCGCGGCTGCGTGCTCAACTACCGCACCACCCGCCGCGACATGGAGATCCTGCTCGACGACGTACGCCGCGCTGCCGAGCAGGTGATCGAGGAGACACGCTGACGAATCGACCGGAGTTGCCGGCGACGGGTCGCCACTCTCGCCGAGGCCTCCGGTGCCGCCGCGCAGATCACCGATCGTGCCGGCGACTCCCGCACGTTTTCACGCTCCTTCCACAGTGCTTCCACCACCCGCCGGCACATTCGAAGTCAGTCAATGTTCACGGCCGTTGCCGGCGGCGAAGTGACCGGGTCCCGGTGGCAGGTCCTGCCCGCCGCGACCCCTGGATCACGGGGAAGGACTGATCACCGTGCAATCGACATCGTGCATGGCCCGGACGAGGGAGTTGAGTGCCGCATGACCAGAAAACCGTATCTGCGCGGCCTCGCCATGGCCGCCGCCGTGCTGACGGCGGTCTCGCTGCCGGCGGCGCCGGTCGCGGCGGGAACCGCCGCCGAGGCGGCCGCTCCCGCCGCGGCGGCAGTGGTCCCCATCGCCGCCGGCGAGGTCTACAACTACGCCTGGTTCAACAGCAAGCAGGAATTCCCCGACATGCACAAGGGGGTCGGCGCCCACGTGGCCCGGCTCATCAACGCGACGCCGACCGGGGCGAACCTCTCGCTCACCCTCTACTTCTTCAACCGTCAGGAGGTCCTCGACGCGCTCAAGGCCGCCGCAGCGCGTGGGGTGCGGGTACGCATCGTCATCAACGGCAGCCAGGTCTGGGCCGGGGACGCCTTCTACCAGGCCCTCAAGGCGACTCCGTCGATAACGGTCGTGGAGTGTGGCACGAGGCGCCCCGACAAGCAGTCGACCCGCGGCTGCATGACCAACCGTACGGGGTCCCCGTTGAACAACCCGCCGCTGCTGCACGACAAGTTCATGACGATCTCCAGCGTGCGGCTGGCGGGAGGTGGAACGGCGAGCAACGTCCTCTACGTCTCGTCGGCCAACCTCGACTACTACGCGGCGTACGAGGATGCCATCACCATCAGCCACGCCGGCCTGTACGCGGACTACCTGCGGTACTTCAACGACCTGATGGCGCACGGCAGGTCAGGGGCGAGCGACGACAACGCGGGCCGGACCTACGCCGCCGGCGCACACCGCCTCTACACCTTCCCCCGCCGGGAGGCCGCCGGCAGCACCCCGCGCAGCGGGAGCAACGACCCGGTCGTACGCATTCTCAAGGGCCTCACCTGCTCCAGTTCGACCAAGGTCGACCTGGCGAACTTCCGGATCCAGCGCCGGGCCGTGGTGAACGAACTCATCGCCGCACGCAAGCGCGGGTGCCAGGTCCGGATCGTCACCGGCGCCAAGTCCGGCGCCCCGCACGACAAGGGCACACCCATGCCCGCGCTGGTGGACCTCGCCAGGGCCATGCCCGTCCACCTCTGCGGCTACACGGAGAACGAGAAGGGCGAACAGCAGGGCATCCCGATGCACGAGAAGTTCATGATCATCCGTCAGGGTGCCCAGTCGACGCTCTACCTGGGCAGCCACAACCTGACGTACCGGGCGCTGCGGCAGAACGACGAGAACATCCTGGCGCTGCGTAACCACCCGCTCGCCACGCCGTTCCAGCGGCGGTTCGAGTCCCACCACAGCACCTGCTGGGTCTACAACCCGCCGGCGGGCGTCGCCTTGACGCCGAGCGACGCCGACGACGAACCCACCGCCTGAACACGACGGGCCGGCGGCTGAAGCCCTGATGCCCACTCCGCCGGCACCGCCGCGCCAGGGCCGACCGTCCGCGGTCGGCCCTGGCGCCGCTGACCGCTGATCGTTCCCCGGACGGCGCTGTCGGTCGGCGCCTTCGGGCGTGATCTTCGACGTGGTGCATGTGGACGTCAAGCTGACGGCGTCTCGTTCTCGAGCCGGGTCAGCCGCCGTGGTTGTATGGTGCGCCGACGGTGTAGAGCAGGGTGGCGAGTGCGGCTAACGCAAGAGCGATTCTCAGCTTCATGGCACTCGATATCGATCAGTGGTGGTCGTATCCTCCGACATCGCTGTCGAGGGACCGTCCGCCAGGGCGGCAGCGAAACGCGTCGCGAGCGTCGCGATCGCGGCACGGAGCTCTTGTCCGCCAACGACGCGGAAGGCGAACGGCACACTCGCCAACCACTCCTGGGCATACATCACCGGATTGCTCGTGCTGCCGACGAGCACGCACCCGTCTCCTGACGGTTCAAGCCGTCCCATGGGAGGCCGGATCCACGGGGCCACCTCAGCCAGCGGAGCGTCGAACACCATGTGGGTGGGGAACTCCCACCCCATGCCCAGGTTCTCCTCCAGTGCGGCGACCGGGTCGAGGTCGTCGGGCGGCTCGAACTCGCGCGTGGTCTGCTGGACCGCGCGGACCCGGTCGACGCGGTAGGTGCGGATCGCGTCCACCCGATGGGAATGACACAGCAGGTACCAGCGCCCGTGGCGGACGACGACTGCCCAGGGGTCCACCTCGGCGTCCCACTGGTTGCCGGTCTCGCTCCGATACGTGACCAGCACGCGGCGTCGGGCCGCGACGGCAGCGACGAGTGCGCTGGTGGTGGCGGGGTCTGGACGGGCCGAGTACCGGTCGGGCGCCGCTGACGCATGCTGCCGCAGCGCGGCCGCTTGCCGGCCGACGCTCTCGGGCAGGGCCTGGATGACCTTGCTGAGGGCAGAACCTACGAGGTCGTCGACGTCGGCGGCGGCCGGCTGGCCGTCGAGCACCGCCATGACCAGACCAAGTGCCTCGGCCTGCGTGAAGATCACCGGGGGCAGCCGCGCCCCGCGCCGGAGCCGGTACCCGCCGTGAGGGCCCCGGGCCGACTCGACGGGGATGCCCGCCTCCCGGAGGATCCCGACGTACCGGCGCGCGGCGCGCTCCGTGACACCCAGCCTCTCGGCGAGTTGGTCGGCGGTCGTGCCGGGGCGGGTCTGGAGGATCTCGAGGGCACGTAGTGCTCTTGCGGTGGGGCTGGGATCGGTCGGCACACGAGCAGGCTAGGAAATCACGAGATGAACCGGAAGTGGATCGTCCGGAACTGGCCCTAGCGTGACGTCCGTGACCGAGTTTCAACCGCTGCCGAATGCGCCGCGGAGGTTGCTTGCATCGAGCCGGGATGGCCCCGGTTTGACCGCTTTCCCGGCAAGGAATGTCTCCGCATCCTCCTCACCGAGGAGTGGGAGCACCGGCGCTATGCCGAAACGTGATCTGACCGCACTGGAAGAAGGGAACTGATCATGGAGATCCTGCTCGCCGCTGGCCTGTGGCTCGACGGATCCGTCTGGGACGACGTCGTGTCCGCACTCGAGTCACTCGGCCATCGCCCCGTACCGCTCACCCTCCCCGGCCAGGGTGACGGGTCCGCGTCCGCGACGCTCGACGACCAGGTGGCAGCGGTCGTCGCCGCCGTGGACTTGGCATCGGGAAAGCCGATGGTGGTGGGGCATTCCGCCGCCTGCACCCTGGCTTGGCTGGCCGCTGACGCGCGACCGGCACAGGTCGCCAATGTCGTCCTCATCGGGGGCTTCCCGTCCACCGACGGGGAGGCCTATGCGAACTTCTTCGAGCTGAAGGATGGCGTCATGCCCTTCCCCGGCTGGGGTCCATTCGAGGGTCCAGACTCTGCGGACCTCGACGAGGAGGCCAGGCGAGCCATCGCGTCCGCGGCGATTCCGGTCCCCGAGGGGGTGGCCAAGGGCGTCGTGCGGTTGGCCGACGAGCGGCGGTTCGACGTCCCGGTCGTGCTCGTGTGCCCCGAGTTCACCCCTGCCCAAGCCAAGGAGTGGATCGAGGCCGGTGACGCGCCCGAGCTCGCGAAGGCCAAGCACCTCGACTTCGTCGACATCGACTCCGGCCATTGGCCCATGGTGACCAGGCCGGTCGAACTCGCCCGGCTCCTTGCCGCAGCGGCTGCCGAGGTCTGACCGCCGCGGCGCGGCGGCTGGACACCTGACGTGCCCTGCTGCCGGCTTTGGCCACGTTTCTCGAAGTCATGGCAGTGCATCGACCGACCAAGCGGCAAGCGGTTGTGGGCGTTCAGGTCGCGAGCCGGGACGATGTGACGCGCGAAAGGATCCACCCGATGTCATACACGATCCGACCCCTGGATGCCACGACGTGGGACGCATTCGCGGAGCTTGTCGAGCGCAACAACGGCATCTTCGGTGGATGCTGGTGCATTGGCTACCACCCGGAGTGCGGCCAGCGAGGGATCAGCTACCGCGCGGCCAAGGAGGACCGGGTCCGGACTGGCCGGGCTCATGCCGCGCTCGTCCTCGACGAGGACGGCACCGCGCAGGGGTGGTGCCAGTACGGCAGCCCCGAGGAACTACCGGGCATCAAGCACAGGCGCGAATACGACAAGGATGCACCGCCTCGCCCGGACTGGCGGATCACCTGCTTCTACGTCGACAAGAAACATCGCCGGCAAGGCATCGCCCGCGCGGCGCTGGAAGGCGCCCTCGACCACATCGCCCATGCCGGCGGCGGCCTCGTCGAGGCCATCTCCGAGGTGACCACCGGCCGTGAGGCGCCAGGCCGTTTCCTGTTCAGCGCGACCTTCGAACTGTTCGAGCAGTTCGGATTCACCCGCGGCCGGCAGGTTGGTAAGCACGCATGGGTCGTGAGCAGGGTGGTCGATGCGGTGTGAAGATCCGCTTCCGTGGCGCGATCGAAAACTCGTGATCATCACCGCCGCCGGCCGGCTACCATCCCCATTGATGGCGGAGTTCGTGCACATCACCACGGCGCAATCGGCTCGACGCATCGCGCGCTCGGGGATCGCCGCGCGCAGCCCCGGGCGGGCCGGCGGACAGGGCGTGTACTGCATGCCGGTGCTGCCGTCGTTCACTCTCACCTACCAATGGGTGCGCGAGCTGCGGCGTTGGCACTCGGGCGTGCTGGTCGCGGTGCAGCTGAGGCTGCCCGACGACGAGCCGGTCACCGTCGGGCGGTACTCTGCCCAACCGCGCCAGGCCACCGCCGCACAGGCGGTCGCGGGGGTGCGCGAGCTCGACGATCCGCGCGGCTACGAGGTGTTCGTGCCCCGCGCGATCGTCGCCGCCGAGGTGCGCCGGATCCGTGATGTTCCGCAGGGAGTCGGTTGGCGGTACCTGCCGGCAGCCCACGGCCGGCGGCCCTGCCCGTGTCCCGCCTGTCTGCCGCGCGGAGGGCACAAGGTGGCCAACCTGCGCCGCCGGTTTCCCCTACGACGAGCCGCCCAGGCCGAAGAGCGAGCTGATGACGCGGCTGCGGGCGGCGACCACCGCCGACGAGATCATCGACGTGCTCGGCGAACTGGGCCGCGGCCGGCGCGGCGGTGCCGAGGAGCTGGCGTACCTGGCCGATCATCCCGATCCGGACGTACGCGACACGCTCGAAGGCATCCTGCGGGCGTACCGCGGCCGCGAAGCGCGGCGACTCCGCGAGCGGTTGCAGCTCAGCGCGTCATCGGGGTCAGATCAGAACAGCTGCTGATCTCCGTGCGGCCCAGTCGGGCGCAGCCAACAGGTGGCCGGGCAGTGTGCTTTAGCGCCGCCATCGCCGGCTGACTCCGCCGCGGTTTGGTGGCGGCGTCGGCGGGAAGCTCACGGATTTACGACCACATGGAGAGGGATTTCTCGTGACATCGACGCGTCCCGGCGGGACGTTCACGCTGGGGGATCTGACGGTCGCCCGGATGGGGTACGGCGCGATGCAGTTGGCCGGCCCGCACGTCTTCGGCCCGCCGGCCGACCGCGACGCGGCCGTGGCCGTGCTGCGCGAGGCCGTCGAGCTGGGCATCAACCACATCGACACCGCCGACTTCTACGGCCCGTACGTCACCAACGAGATCATCAGGGAAGCTTTGCACCCATACCCGGACGATCTGCACATCGTGACGAAGGTCGGATCATTGCGTGACGCCGAGGGAAACTGGCCCCGGGCGCTCGCTCCCGAGCAGCTGCGCCAAGCCGTGCACGACAACCTGGACCACCTCGGGCTCGACGTGCTCGACGTCGTCAACCTGCGCGTCGGCGGGTTCGACCGGCCCACGCCCGGCTCCATCACCGAGCCGTTCACGGTCCTCGCGCAGCTGCAGCAGGAGGGCCTGATCAAGCATCTCGGTCTCAGCACCGTCAACTACGAACAGCTCGCCGAGGCACAGTCCATCGCGCCGGTCGTGTGCGTGCAGAACTACTACAACATCGCAAACCGGGACGACGACGACGTGATCGGCTCCCTAGCCGCGCAGGGCATCGCCTACGTGCCTTACTTCCCGCTCGGCGGCTTCTCCCCACTGCAGTCCGAGGAACTGAACGCTGTCGCCGCCCGCCTCGGCGCCACACCGATGGCCGTCGCGCTGGCTTGGCTGCTCAAGCGCTCCCCGAACATCCTGCTCATCCCCGGCACCTCATCCGTCGCGCACCTGCGCGAAAACGTCTCCGCTGCCGCGCTGGCCCTTCCCGAGGACGCGTCGACCGAACTCGACAGGATAGGTTGACACTCAGCGGCGCCACCGCGTTGATCTCGGTCAACGCCGCGCTGTGCGAGATCACCGCGAGCCAGCTGGCGATTTCCTTCGGCCAGCGCGGCAGCTCAGGCAGTAGCCGCACAGCGACGCGGACCCGAAACGAAGCCCCAGGGAGGCTCGCGGTGGCCAAGGCCGTGGCATCGTGGAGGCATGTGCCGGAACATTCGAGTGCTCCACAACTTTGAGCCACCTGCGACCGATGACGAGATCGAGGCGGCCGCCATCCAGTACGTGCGCAAGGTCAGCGGCGCGACGCGGCCGTCCGCGGCCAACGAGGAGGCGTTCGACGAGGCGGTCCGCGCTGTCACGGCGGCCACCCGGACCCTGCTGGACAGCCTCGTGACGAAGGCGCCTCCCCGCGACCGCGAGGTGGAGGCCGCGAAGGCCAAGGCGCGCGCGGCTGAACGGTACGGGGTTCGAGCGACGGCCTCGGGCTGACCGCCAGGGCGGGCGGATCAGGGTCAGCGTCAATCTGGTCCGGCCGCCATCGGTACAGCCAAGGCAGCCGAAGCCCGCGGACGACGCCGAAGATCGGGCCGTCCACCTGTCCACACTCCGGGCGCGGCCACCGCAGCACGCTGGCGGTGCGCCGGCATTTTGATGAGCCGCGAAGTGGGTGTTCGAGCAATGTCGCACCCCTGTGGTGGAGTGCTCGCCATGGGCGTGCTGTATGACTACTTCCGGGCAAAGGATGACGCTGCGGCTGTCCGAATGATGGAGGATCTCGGTGGCGGGCCGGCCGCCGTCAGCGGAGACGGCGCAGCTGTCGATGCGATTGACCTCAAGGGCATCGAGCCGGCAGTGACCCTCGGCAAGCTCGTGAGCTTCGTTCGAGGCGTCGACTGGGAGGTGAATCTGGTCGATCTCAACCTGCTGTGGAGCGCGGACGACCAGGAAGGACCGTGGCTGATGTCCCTCGACGGCGCCACGCGGGACGCCCTGGCCTCGATCAACGCCGGGCAAGTGCGTGAGTTGTCGGCGCGATGGGGCCGGATCGAAGAGCTGGCGTGGAGCGGCCCGTTGCCTGAGGACGAGATGTTGCCCGTCATCGAGGAGGTCGCCGCCCTTGCCCGGCGTGCGCGAGACGCGGGCGAGGACCTGTACTGCTGGTGCTGCCTGTGACTCGTGCTATCGAGCCGCTCGCCGCCTCATCGGAGGAGTCGCGGACGTAGTCGCTCTGGTCTCGCGCTGGCGAAGGGCGTTTCCAGCGGTCAGCCGGATCCAGGCACATTTGCGGGGGCGTCTCGAATTGCCAGTGCGGCCTGGACGAGCGCCGCGTGGGTCAGCGTCTGGGGGTAGTTGCCGAGGTGGGCGCCGGTCGCGGGGTCCAACTCCTCGGCGTAGAGGCCGAGTGGGCTGGCGTGGTGGAGCATGGTCTGGAACAGTTCCTCCGCCTCGAGGCGGCGTCCGGTACGGGCGAGGGCCTGAACGAGCCAGAATGAGCACGGCAGGAACGCGCCCTCGGTGCCGGGGAAGCCGTCACGCCCCGGCGGGTAGCGGTAGAGGAGCGGACCGCCGGCGGAGAGCCGGTCCCGAATGGCCTCGATGGTGCCCCGCACACGGGGCGAGTCGACGCTGTCCATGTCCAGCAGCGGCAGGACGAGCAGGGCCGCGTCGAGGTCCTGGGAGCCGTAGTTGCGGACATAGCTGCCCATCGTCGGGTCGAAGCCGTGCGTCCGGACCTCGGCGGCGACGGCATCTCGTGCCGTCTGCCAGCGTCGACGTTGGCGCTCTGGCAGCGGGTGGGTGTCGGCGATGCGCAGTGCCCGGTCCAGGGCGAGCCAGCCCATCAGCTTGGAATGCACGTGATGGGCGGGCGAGCGGACCTCCCAGATCCCGGCGTCGGGGTCCTGCCAGCACCGGGCGACGAGGTCGGCGAAGCCGCGCACCGCCCGCCACGTCTCCGGGTAGAGGAGGTGCCCGGCCTGCGCGAACGCCCAGGCGGCGTCGATCACCCAGCCGTAGCCGTCGAGTTGGTGTTGGCCGGCGGCACCGTTACCGACCCGCACCGGGGCGCTGCCGAGATAGCCGGGCCAGCCCGGTACTTCCCGTTCCGTCGGTACGTGGCGGCCATGAAGGGTGAGCAGTGCCGGCAGGCGTGGCCGCTGCAGTCGGCTGGCGTGCAGCAACCAGGCGAGGAAACCGTGAGCCTCCTCGGGCTTGCCGACGCTGAGGAACGCACTGACGCCGATGCTGGCGTCACGGGGCCAGACGTAGCGGTAGTCCCAGTTCCGTACCCCGCCGGGATCCTCGGGCAGTGACGTCGTGGGTGCGGCCACCGGGGCTTGCGAGGGCGAGTAGGTCAACAGCCGCAGGATCAGCAGGCTTCGTGCGACGTGTTCTCGGAAAGGCAGCGATTCGTCGATTTCGGCGGTCCAGGCCCGCCATCGGTTCTCGTCCTCGACGAGCAGTTCCCAGGCCGCTGCCGGCTCGACGTGGATCAGAGGTTCGCGGTGGGCCACGGCCAGCACGATCGTGACCGGACGGCCTGGCCCGACCGTGATCGACGCGGGCCGACCCGGTTCGATGGTGAGCCTGGGTGCACTGCCCAGCGAGACCGCCAGCGACCCCCACTCACACACCAGGGCTTGGCGCCGCTGGTGGACTCGTGGCCGGCGGTGCCGTACGCCGAGGCGGGGATCGAACTCGACGACGGCGTCGACCGTTTCCACCTCGGCCGACAGGCGCCGCACGATCAGTGTCGTGGGCAGCAGGTGGCCTCTGATCTCGGCCACCATGCCCTCGGTGAGGGTGAGGCGAGCGTTGCCGACCGCCCAGGTCGTCTCCAGGGTGGCGGTGTTCTGCCGGTAGCGCCGTTCGACGACCGCGGCCGGCCGGGCCGGCCCGACCCGGAACGTGCCCGCCTCCGGGCCCCCGACCAGCCGGCCGAACAGGGGCTCACCGTCGAAGCGGGGCACGCAGAGCCAGTCGAGTCGGCCGTCACTGGCGACGAGGGCGGCGGTGCGGGTGTCGCCCAGCAGGCCATAGTCGCTGATCGGCGCCGAGGGCGGAGGGCTCGTCACGTCAATCGGCCTTGAGGAGCAGTCCGAGGACGATGCCGAACATGACGTGGACGACAGCCGTGACCGCGGGAGTCTGGATGCCGTAGTTGAGAGCGAACAGCCCGGGTGGCTCCAGCACCGCGGTGCTGGCCAGGCCGGCCCGCTGCGAGGCCATGCGTGGGTGGACACCCGGAAGCAGCGGCAGGAGCACCGTCAGTGCGATCCCGACGTGGAGCAGCCCGAGCAGCGCGCCGATCCACCAGGTGGCGCGGTGCAACAGGGCGAACGTGGCCGCGTAGCCGAGGGCGAAGCCCTGGCCGGCACAGAGGTGGATGAAGAACCCGGCGACCCGGGCCCGGTCGGGATCCTCGGTGACGAGGGTCCCGAGCACCAGGGGAAGGTCGAGGCGAGTGAGGCCGGCGAGTTGAGCGGTGATCAGCGCCGCGGTGAGCGCCGTGGTGGCGACCAGCCCGAACAACGCCCATCCGGCCCAGTCCATCTCAGCAGGGGTCGACGCCGCGGGCGTTCCGCCCGACGAGCCTGCCGACGTGGGCGGCACCAGCGCTGGCGATGCCGGGTCGCCCGGCGTCGGTCATGGCGACGCCGGCACCGGTCGGCCGCGCAGATGGCCGGGTCTGAAGTGCCGAGCAGCGGCTGCGCGCCGCAGGCACCCGGCTCGGCGACGGCCTCGCAGTCATCGGTCCACCCTTCGGCTGGACAACGTGAAAGGTTCTACTGACTTGATCGGGACGCCCGCGTCGCCCGCAGCTGCGACTACAGTGGCCATTCCGGCTTTTCACCATAAGCCACCGCACCTGTGACACCGGCCCGCTTGCGGAGATACACCTGGGATGCGCAGCCGGGTCTGTCGACGGCTCAGGAGCAGAAGTCGGCGATGGTGCTGGTGAGGCCGAGCACGGCGGTCAGTTCGCGCTCGACGCGGTCGGGACTCTCGCCCGGGACGGTGCGGCGCTCCAGGGTGATGCGGCAGTGCGCCGGGTAGGTGGAGGCCTCCTCGCCGCCCTGGATGACGGAGGCGTGCACGGTGCCGGTGCCCAGGAGGGGGTGTGCCGGGCCCGCCATGAGGCGCTGGCCCAGTTCCTCCAGCGCGACCAGGAAGTGTCCGGCTTTGGCGATGGCGTCGATGCCGAATTCGGGCCGCGAACCGTGGGCGGCGCGGCCCTCGATCTCCACCTCGAACCAGACGAAGCCCTTGTGGGCGAGCGTGACTTCGAGCTGGCTCGGCTCAGTGACGATCGCCGCGTCGGCGGTGACGGACTCCAGCACCTCCTCGGTGCCGGAACTGCCGTGTTCTTCGTCGGCGACGCAGGGAGCATGACGTCACCGCGCAGTGGACCGCGGGCGGCGCGGGCCACGGCGACCATCATGGCCGCGAGGCCGCCCTTCATGTCGAAGGCGCCGCGGCCGAACATCTGGCCGTCGCGAATCTGCGGGTCGAACGGGTCGCCGTCGTAGTCGGCCGCGCCCACCGTGTCCAGATGGCCGTTGAGCATGAGTGACCGGCCGCCGCCGGTGCCGCGGGCGATCGCGACGAGCGAGGGCCGGCCGGGGCGCTTCTCGAGTCGATGCACCTCGAAGCCGCGAGCGTCCAGCCATGCGCCGCAGAAGTCGGCGATCTCGGTCTCGCCGGCGCCACCGGGGACGAGGTCAGGATTGACGGAGTTGATGGCGATCAGCCTGGCCAGCAGGCGGCCGGGATCATCATCCGGGTCCAGGGCATCGGGGGCTGCGGGAGTGGTGGGAGTCTCGAAGAGCATCGGGGACCTTCCATGGTCATCAGGTTCCGGACGGGCGCTCGGACCTGCAGGTCCGGAGGGAGGCGGAAAGCGTCCGGCGGCTCTTCCCGGACGAGCTGCGCACTGCTCGGGTCGTTGCCGGGGTGGCGGACGGTCAGCCTTGGTTGGCGAGGCGCAAGAGAGTGGTGGCCAGGACGTCGATGCCGTGGGTGCAGGCCTCGGGGGTGGAGTATTCCCGGGGGTTGTGGCTGATGCCGTCGTACTCGCCGCGGACGAAGATCATGGCGCTGGGGCAGAGCGCGGCGATCTCCTGGGCGTCGTGCCCGGCGCCGGAGAGCAGGGAGACGTGCGCCAGATCGTGGTCGTCGGCGGCCTGCGCGATGACCTTCTGCACCCCGTCGTCGAACGGGACGTAGGCGGTCCTGGCCATTCGCCGGGTGGTCCGCGACAGGCCCGGCTGGCTGCCCTCCAGGTCGTGCAGGAACGCGGCCAGGGCCTCCTCGGCGCGGGCCATCTGGGCGTCGTCGGGGTTGCGCAGGTCCACGGTCATCTCGGCGCGGGCCGGGACGATGTTGGTCAGGTCCGGGTGGACGATGAGATGGCCGACGGTGGCCCGCAGGTCGCCGTAGTCGCCGGAGTCGACCAGGGACCGCAGGTGGACGATGATCTGGGCAGCGGCGAGCCCGGCGTCGGCGCGCAGGTGGGTGGGGGTGGTGCCGGCGTGGGCGGCGCGACCGTGGATGGTGATCTCCTGCCAGGAGATGCCCTGGACGCCGGTGACGACGCCGATCTCGACGCCGTGCTCGGCGAGGACGGGGCCCTGTTCGATGTGGCATTCGACGTAGGCGTGCGGCGCGACGAGGCGTACCTCGACGGGGCCGTCGAAGCCCGTGCGGGCGAGCTCACCGCCGAGGGTGCGGCCGTCGCGGTCCGTCAGCGCGTGGGCGTACTCCACTGTCAGGCGACCGGCGGCGACGGCGCTGCCGAGCATGGCGGTGCCGAAGCGGACGCCCTCCTCCTCGGTGAAGATGCCGACCTCGATGGGGCGGCGGGTGGTGATGCCGCGTTCGTTGAGGATGCGGATGACTTCGATGCCGCCCAGGACGCCGAGACAGCCGTCGAAGGCGCCGGCGGTGGCGACGCTGTCGATGTGTGAGCCGGTCAGCACGGGGGCCGCGGTGGGGTCGGTGCCCTCGCGGCGGCCGTAGATGTTGCCCATCTGGTCGATGCGGACGGCCAAGCCGGCCTGTTCCATCCAGGCGATCACCTGGCGGCGGCCGGCCGCGTCGGCGTCGGTCAGGGCGAGGCGGTTGACGCCGCGCAGGCCGGTGCGCTCGTCGTGGTACGCGCCGATCTCGGCGAGGTCCATCAGCGACTGCCACAGGCGCTCGCCGTTGACGGTGATCTTGCTGGGGGTGAGGCTCGTCAAGGTCTGTCTCCCAGGAGCTGTCGGTGACGGTGGAGTTGGGGGGCGAGCGGGTCAGCCGGTCGCGGTCGCGGGCTGCGGATGATCAGTGATCGAGCGTGGAGTGCGGGTTGGCGGCCGGGCCCTCGGTGCTCAACAGCACGACCACCGAGGCCGAATCGAGTCCCAGTGCCGTTCGGCGTTCTCCGGCCCCCACGCCGGTGAGCACCGCACGTAGGCCGGCGAGCGCTGCCGCCCCGCAGGGGCCCGCGTAGACACCGAGAGCGGCGAGGTCAACGGCCGCGCGGGCGCTGTCGGCGTCGGGGATGGCGACGGCGGCGTCCAGCCCGCTGTGCAGGTAGGGCCAGGCGATGCTGGACGGGGTGCCGCAGTTGAGCCCGGCCATCGTGGTGTCGCCGGTGGTGACGCTGACCGGTGCGCCGTGGGTGAGGCTTTCCAGGACGCAGGCGGCGGCCGCCGGCTCCACCGACAACAGCGCGGGCGCCCGTCCGGACGGGCGGCTGCGGTAGTGGGTGATGACGGCCTGGGCCAGCGACCCGACGCCCACCGGTACCGCGACGAGGTCAGGCCCCGCGACGATTCCCTCGGCGGTCAGCTGCTCGTCGATCTCGACGCAGAGCGTGGAGTAGCCCTCGACAATCCAGCCCGGGATCTGCTCATAGCCCGGCCAGGCGGTGTCCTGGACCAGGACCGCCGCCGGCGCGGCAGCGGCCTCCGCCGCCAGGCGGACGGCCTCGTCGTACGGCCCGGCGACCTCGGTCACCTCCGCCTGCTCGGCGACGATGGCCGCCACCGCCTGCGGATGCACACCGTGCGGCACGAACGCGTGGGCGTGGTGTCCGAGCAGGCGCGCCGTGCGGGCCACCGCCCGGCCGTGGTTGCCATCGGTGGCGGTCACCAGGGTGACCGGTTCGTCACCGCTCACGGCCCGCGTGGAGAGTACGCGGTGAACCGCCCAGGACGAACCGAGCGCCTTGAACGCGGGCAGCCCCAGCCGGCACGACTCGTCCTTGACGAAGACGCGGCCCACCCCCAGCTCCGTTGCCAGCGGCGGGAGTTCGGTCAGCGGCGTGGGCGAGTAGTCGGGCAGGGTGGTGTGGAAGCTCCGCACCTCGGCAGGTGCGGGTGTGCACCTCCAGGCGCGGGCGCCGGGCCGCGCAAGCCACGGCATCAGCACGGGGGAGGAGACATTCTCGGTCACAGCTCCAGGGTGCGACGGACTCCTATGATCGGTCCAGCGAATGTTTCCGACCTATACTCATCGAGAAAACCGACCGTTTCGGGTTGCTGCGCGACGGCGAGGAGAGCGTCCATGTTCGACCTGCATCGCCTGCGCCTGCTGCGCGAACTCAAGCATCGCGGCACGCTGGCCGCGGTCGCCGCCGCCCTGTCCTACGCCCCCTCCTCCGTCTCCCAGCAGCTCTCCCAGTTGGAAGCAGAGGTCGGCGTCCGATTGCTGGAACCGGTCGGGCGGCGGGTGAAGCTGACCGAGCAAGCCGAGATCCTCGTCGCCCACACCGAAGCGGTTCTTGAACGCCTGGAGCGTGCGGAGTCGGAGATCGCCGCCTCCCTGACCGAGCTGACCGGGACACTGCGCATCGCCTCGTTCCAGACCGCCGCCCTGGCCCTGGTCCCGGCTGCGCTCGGCCTGCTGCGCGATCGACACCCGCACCTGCGCGTCCACGTCGCTCAGCTGGAACCCGAAAAGGCCCTACCCGCCCTGCAGGCCCGCGACTTCGACCTGGTCGTGGCCGAGGAATATCCCGGCAACCCCAACCTGCGCCCCGCCGAACTCGAACAGGAAGACCTGCTCGACGACCCCCTGCACCTCGCCCTGCCCGATGACGGCCCGGACACTCACGGCCCCATGGCGGCGCTGCGCTCACTCGCGGACCACCCCTGGGTGATGGAACCCGAAGGCACCACCGCGCGGCACTGGGCCGTGAACCTGTGCCGCAACGCCGGCTTCGAACCCGACGTACGGTTTGAAACCACCGACCTCCTGCTGCACCTTCGCCTCGTCGAGCAGGGGCATGCTGCCGCCTTCCTGCCCGACCTCGTCTGGAGCGGACAACGCCCAACGGTCACACTGCGACAACTCCCCCGGGATCAGCGCACCCGCCGGGTCTTCACCGTCGTACGCCGCGGCCGCAGCCGGCACCCCGCCGTCCAGGCGTGCCGGCGCGCCCTCCGCCAGGCGGTCACCCTCCGCCCGAGTCAGGCACCCGGGCGGCAGAGCTGACCGCTGTCCGCTCCCTTGGCAGCCACACCCCGGGGAGCGGGACGAGGCGAGGCTGCGGGTCCGGCTGCCGCCCGGGCAGGACCGGGTGTCAGCCGGTCCGCGTTGGCGTCGCCCCCGGCGTCCCCGACGCCGGGTTGCGGTCAGCCGCCGTCACGCAACAGGCGGCACGAGCTCGGGTGCGCCCCAGCCGTCAGGAACGGGCAGGCCGGCCTCCCGTCGGGCCATGGCGGCCGCGCCGACCTGTGCGGCCTGGGCACCGAAGGTGGAGCGCAGCACCGGGGGCGGGGTCCGCCAGGCGAGGGCCGCCCGGAGGGCGTCGCGTACCGGGTCGAAGAACAGCGCGCCCGCGTCGGCGAGCCCACCGCCGAGAACGATGCGGGCCGGGTCGAGGGTCAGGGTCAGGGTGGCCAGGGCCGTCCCCAGAGCCTGGGTCGCGTCGTCCCAGACGGCGCGGGCCACCCGATCGGTGGCCACCGCGTCGGCGATGCCCCGGCTGTCCAACCCCGAGGTTCCGCCGAGCCGGGCATAGCGGCGGGCCAGCCCGCCGGCGGAGGCGTACACCTCCAGGCATCCCCGCTGCCCGCAACTGCACGGCTCCCCGCCGGGGTAGACCGGCATGTGGCCGACCTCGCCGGCCGAGCCGGTCGCGCCCGGCACCGGCGCACCATGCACCACCACCGCCGCGGCGATGCCGGTGCCCAGCGGTAGCAGCAGGAAGTTGTCCAGCCCGCGGGCTGCTCCGGCCACCGCCTCAGCGACGCCGGCCGCCCGTGCGTCGTGCCCGACCGCCACCGGCAGTCCGAGGTCGTCCCCGATGAGGGCGCGTAGCGGCACATTGCGGAACCGGATGTTGGCGGCGTACCGCACCACCCCGTCGATCTCGTCGACGAGGCCCGGTGTGACCACGCCGATCGCGGCGGGTGTGGCGCCGAGGGCGAGCGCGTCGTCGCGCAGCTGGAGGCACAGGGACCGGACGGCCTTGACCGGGTCGTCGTCCGCCCGCGACGGCACGGTCAGCGAGTGCCGGAACTGGCCGTCCTCGCCGACCACGGCCCCCTTGATGGTCGTTCCACCGACGTCGACGGCGAGGACGCACTGGCCTTCGGGCTGCGTCACGCGATCACCCGGTCACCACGGTGAGGTCCGCGGTGAAGTCGCGGTCCAGGGGAAACACCGGTCGCACCACACGCTGGTACGGCAGCCGCGCGAGGTCCTGGTCGACGCCGCCCGGGGTCAGCGCGAGCAGCCAGTCTCCGGCCGCGTCGAACAGTTCGGGTTCGAGGTAGCCGATCTTCACCACGACGAGATCCATCTCGTCGACCGCGATCCCCAGCCGGGCGTAGGAGTCCAGCAGGCGGTACTGCATCCGGCGGGACGTGACGAAGACGCTCAGCCCGCCGACCCGTACGCTGGCGCACCGCCCACCGTCGGGATCCTCGGCGACCGCCTCAAGGATCCCGTCGAGCGGCAGCGGGCCCGGGTCCCGGGAGTCGATCCGCCCGCCGACCGTCACCCGCACCGGCGAGCCGAGCGGCTGGTCGGCGATCTGCGCTACGGCCTGCGGGTCGACCAGCGAGGCGAACACGGCGCGTCGGGAGCCGTCGCGGATCTCGGGGCGGGCCAGCAGCCGGTCGAGGGCGAAGGTGACGTCGTCGGCGCCGCCGGCGCCAGGGTTGTCGCCCGAGTCGCTGATGAAGAAGGGTCGCCGGGCCGGATCCGCGATCGCGGCCAGGGCCCTGTCGAGGCACTCGTCCATCGAGCCGGTGGGGGCGACGAAGGCGAAGTCGTCGCGGGCCGCCCAGAAGTGCCCGCCGAGCTCGCGGGCCGCCTCGGTGGTGGCGGTGGCGTCGGTGCCGGTGACGACGACCGCGCCCCGGCAGCGCGGCTGGTCGGCCCAGGCGAACCCGATCCAGATCGCGGCGTCGACGATGCCGTCCCGGGCCTCGACCTCGGTGATCCTCGCGTAGAGCCCCCGGGCCGGCTCCTCGCGGGTGCTGGTCATCTCGCCCGGCAGCAGGATCGGCACGTGGACCAGGGCCTTGTGCGGGCGCCACTGCCGGCGCAGCGCCTCGACCAGGTTCCGGGCGGCGCGCTCACGGGTCTCCCACACGTCGATGTGCGGGGCGGTGCGATAGCAGGTGAGCAGGTCGCAGGCATCGAAAAGCACCTGCGAGACGTTGCCGTGCAGGTCCATCGCCGCGGAGACGAACGGCTCCGGCCCGAGCACCGACCGGATGGCGGTGACCAGGTCGCCCTCCGCGTCGTCGCGTCCGACGACGCTCATCGCACCGTGGATGTCCAGCAGCATGCCGTCCACCGGGCCGGCGGCAGCCAGCTGCTCCACCAGCTCGGTGGCCCAGGCCTCGTACGTCGCCGGGTCCACCGCCCCGCCGGGCAGGGCCCGGGCGTGCACGAGCGGTATCCATTCGACGTCAGCGGCCCAGGGCTCGGCGGGGGAGAGCCAGTCGTAGCGCGCCAGCAGCGCATCGCCCCGGGTGACCTCGAAGTCGTGGGCGGTGCTGAGGTGGGGCGAGAACGTGCTGGATTCGATGTGGATGCCGCCGATGGCGATGCGGAGGGGACGGGGCACGGGTGTTGCTCCTCAGGAGGGTCGTACGTCGGCCGTCGTGCGCAGCAGGTGCCCGAGGCCGACCAGGGCCGCATCGGGGCCCGCGACGCTGGCTTCGATGGTCAGGGACTGGGTCATGGACGGTAGGCAGCGCTCGTAGAGCATCCCCCGGGTCGCGGCCACGTAGACGTCGAGGCTGGACAGCGCGCCGCCGATGACGACGGCGTCGGGGTTGAGGAAGTTGACCAGGCCGGAGAGCGCCACGCCGAGCAGCCTGCCGGCGTGACGCACCATGGTCACCACGGTCGGGTCGGCGTCGCTGACCGCCGCCATGATGTCCCGGACGGTGGTCGCCGATGAGCCCTGCTCGGCCAACTGGCGGGCCAGGGCGGCACCGCTGGCAACGGTCTCCAGGCAGCCCCGGCTGCCGCAGGAGCACTCCCGCTCGCCACTGTCCGCCACGCGTACGTGGGTGACATCGCCGCTGAGGCCGCGACCGCCCCGGTAGACCTGTCCGCCGCTGACCAGACAGGCACCGATGCCGGTGCCGGCCTTGACGTAGATCATGTCGCCGAACTCGTTTCTCCGGGTGACGTACTCGCCGATCGCCGCCGCCTTGGCGTCGTTGTCGACGGCCACCGGCACCTGGAAGCGCGCGGCGAGGTGGTCCCGGGCGTCGACGCCGCTCCAACCGGGCATCCGGGCCGGGCCGACCAGCCGGCCGCCGGGGAACTCGACCGGGCCCGGTAGGGCGACGCCGACCCCGAGCAGCTCCTGGCCCGGCGCGGCCGCCGCCTGGAGCCGCGCGAATGTCGCCGCGACGACGTCGAACACCTCTTCGGGCCCGGCGGCGATGTCGAGGGCCACCTCCTCGGTGGTGCGCAGCCCGCCGTCGGGCGCGCACAACCCCACCCGGGCGTGCCGGCCGCCCAGCTCGGCGACGGCGAGGACCCCCTTGGTCTCCCGCAGGCGCAGGATCCGGGGGCGCCGTCCCCCGGTGGACCGGCCCACCCCCTCCTCCAGGATGACGCCCTCCTCGAGCAGGCGGCGTACCACGCTGGTGACGGTCGAGGGGGCGACCTGCAACGCCTCGATGAGGTCGGCGCGCGAGGTGGCCGCGCCGCTGGCCAGCAGGTCGAGGGTCTGGTCGCGCAGGGTGGCGGAGATCGATGGTTCCAAGGTGCTTCTCCTTGTTTGGGCGGTCCTCCGGCGCCGCCTCAGTGTGTCGCAGTGCCACGGCCGGTGCGCTCCGGAGCCCACGCGAAGAGTATCGGTCGATGCTTCGCCGACTTCGATCGTACCTTGGCCAAAGTCGCCGAATAAAGAGGGTAACTTTCGTTGACTCAGCACTTCGGCGCGGTTACATTCTCCGCGTCGAACGTCGAGGAGCAGCACCAGGCGGCGGGACGCATGCCGACGCCGCCGGCGCCCGGAGACGCGGGGCACGTGCACATCAATCGAGGAGACTCATGAGGAGCAGATTTCCCGGGCGCGCCCTCCGCGGCGCGGTGGCGGTAGCCAGCGCGGTCGCCCTCGGGGCGGGCCTGGTCGCCTGCGGTGGCGGCAGCGGTTCGTCGAAGGCGGGCGGGAGTCAGGGCAAGGACACCGTGACTGTCGCCTTCCGTACCCCCAACTGGATCCTGCCGATCTCGGCACCCGGCTTCACCCAGGGCGAGAACGCCATCTTCGGGCAGGCGCTGTACCGATCCCTGTACCAGTACAAGCTGGACGGCACCGCGCAGTACAACATCGACCGGCAGCGCTCGATGGCCGAGCCGCCGGTGGTGAGCGACGGCGGCAGGACGCTGACCATCACGCTGAAGGACAACACCTGGTCCGACGGCAAGCCCGTCACCACCAAGGACATCCAGTTCTGGTACGACCTGGTCACGGCGAACAAGGACAAGTGGGCGTCCTACCGGGCCGGCGGCCTCCCGGACAACATCGCGCAGTGGTCGGTCAAGGACGACAAGACCTTCTCGATCACCACGAAGGAGGTGTACAACACCGCCTGGTTCGTGGACAACCAGCTCAACAAGATCACCCCGATGCCGGAGCACGTCTGGGACAAGGACTCCGCCACCGCGGCCGTGAGCAACCTGGCCAGCACGCCGGAGGGCGCGAAGAAGGTCTTCGACTTCCTCACCGCGGCCTCGAAGGACCCCAAGACGTACGACTCCAACGAGCTGTGGAAGGTCAACAGCGGCCCGTGGAGGCTGGCGAAGTACGTGCCGAACGGCGAGGTCACCCTCGCCGCCCAGCCGAACTACTCCGGGGTGGACAAGCCGAAGCTCGCCAAGGTCGTGCTCCGGCCGTTCACCGGCGACGACGCCGAGTTCAACGTGCTGCGCGCCGGTGACATCGACTACGGGTACGTGCCGGCGGCCAACCTGTCCCAGGAGGACTACCTCAAGTCCAAGGGCTACACGGTCTCCCCCTGGTACGGCTGGTCCGTCACCTACCTGCAGCTGAACTTCAACAACCCGAAGACCGGGGTGCTGTTCAAGCAGCCGTACCTGCGGCAGTCGATGCAGATGCTCATCGACCAGCCGACGATCAGCAAGGTGATCTGGTCCGGCACGGCCGCGCCGACCTGCGGCCCGGTGCCCGCCAAGCCGGGCACCAACGGCACCGACGCCGCCGGCTGCGTGTACTCGTTCGACCCGGCCAAGGCCAAGGAACTGCTCGAGAGCCACGGCTGGCAGGTGACCCCGGACGGGCAGACCACCTGCCAGACGCCGGGCACCGGACCGAACCAGTGCGGCGACGGCATCGCCGCCGGCACGGCGCTGAACCTCACCGTGACCAGCCAGACCGGCTTCGCCGCCACGACCAAGATGTTCGCCGAGATCAAGTCGCAGATGGCCAAGCTCGGCATCCAGCTGACCATCAAGGAGGTGCCCGACTCGGTCGCGGTCACCCCGGCCTGCAAGCCGACGGACGCGACCTGCTCGTGGGACATGTCCTTCTTCGGCTCGCAGGGCAGCTGGTACTACCCGGCCTTCGCCAGCGGCGAGCGGCTCTTCGCCACCGACGCCCCGGTGAACCTGGGCAGCTACAGCAACCCCGAGGCCGACAAGCTCATCGAGGCCACGCAGTTCTCCGGCGACGAGAGCGCGCTCAAGGCGTACAACGACTTCCTCGCCAAGGACCTGCCGGTGCTCTGGATGCCGAACCCGGTGTTCCAGGTCTCGGCATACCGGGCCGGTCTGCAGGGCGTCGAGCCGCAGGACCCGATGAACTTCATGTACTTCCAGGACTGGTCCTGGAAGTAATCGATCACTGATCGTCCCGGCTCCGGCGGCGCCCACCGCGCCGCCGGAGCCCCGACCGGGAGGAGGAACCGCCCAGGTGGTCCGGTACCTCATCACGCGCTTGGGCCAGGCCCTCATCGTCGTCGTGCTCGTCACGGTGATCGCGTTCCTCATCCTGCACCTGCTGCCCGGGGGCGCGGCGCGGGCCACCCTCGGCAAGGAGGCGACGCTGGAGCAGTTGGCGGCGTTCAACCACGAGATGGGCTACGACCGGCCCTGGATCCAGCAGTACGGCATGTACGTGCAGCGCCTGCTGCACGGCGATCTCGGCTACTCGTACCAGCTCAACCAGTCGGTCGTCGAGGCAATCAGCCAGCGGCTGCCGAAGACCATGGTGTTGTCGCTGCTGTCGACCCTGCTCGCCATCGTGCTGGCGATCCCGCTCGGGGTGGTCCAGGCGGTGCGCCGCAACCGCTGGCCCGACTACACCATCACCTCGCTGTCGCTGCTGGCGTACGCCACGCCCATCTTCTTCATGGGCCTCATGATGATCATCCTCTTCTCGCAGGTCTGGCCGATCCTGCCGCCGGAGGCACCGCAAGGGTTCACGGTGGCGGAGGTGCTCGCCGATCCGGCCGGGCTGGTCCTGCCCACGGTCACGCTCGCCATCGTCACCATCGCGGTCTACTCGCGGTACGTACGCTCCGCCATGGTCGACAACCTCAACGAGAACTACGTCCGCACCGCCCGCAGCAAGGGCCTCTCCGAGCGGCGGGTCGTCCTGCGGCACACGCTGCGCAACGGGTTGTTCCCGGTCATCACACTGCTCGGGATGTACCTACCCGCGCTGTTCAGCGGGGCGTTGGTCGTCGAGTCGCTGTTCAACTTCCCCGGCATGGGGCAGCTGTTCTGGCAGGCGGCGCTGAAGCGTGACTTCCCGATCCTGCTCGGGGTCACCGTTATCATCTCGATCGCGACGGTCGTCGGCGCGCTCGTCGCCGACCTGCTCTATGCCGCCGTCGATCCCCGGGTCCGACTCCGCGGGAGCGCGTCATGACCACCCTCTCCCAGGCGGTCCGCCCAGGCACCGCCCCCGACCAGCCGGCGGACGCGGCCGAGGCGCCGGTGCGCGGACTCTGGCGGCAGGGGCTGGTCGTCTTCTGCGAGAACCGGCTCGCCCTGGTGGGCCTGGGCCTGTTCGTCCTGCTGGCCGGGATCTGCTTCCTCGGCCCGCTCTTCTACCACACCGACCAGGTGCACACGGACCTCACCGCCGTACACCTGGCCCCGGGTGAGCAGGGGCATCCGCTCGGCACCGACGGGGTCGGCTACGACCAGTTGGGGCGGCTCATGCTCGGCGGTCAGACCTCGATCATCGTCGGGCTCGCGGCCGGGATCCTCGCCACCGCCGTGGGCACGCTCTGGGGCGCCGTCGCCGGGTTCGTCGGGGGGTGGGCGGATTCGGCGATGATGCGGGTGGTCGACGCGATGATGTCGATCCCGTCGCTGTTCCTCTTCATGCTGCTCGCCGCCATCGTCACCCCGAGCGTGCCGATGCTCATCCTCATCATCGGCGCCTTCGCCTGGCTGGGGCCGGCCCGGCTGGTCCGGGGTGAGGCACTGACCCTGCGCTCCCGCGAGTACGTCCAGGCCATGCGGGCGATGGGCGGCACGGGCGGCCGGGCGGTGCGCCGGCACATCGTGCCGAACGCCATCGGGACCGTGATCGTCAACGCGACCTTCCAGGTCGCCGACGCGATCCTCTACGTCGCGTACCTGTCGTTCCTCGGCCTCGGTGTCCCCCCGCCGGCGGCGAACTGGGGCGGGATGCTCTCCGACGGCCTCGCGGACACCTACAGCGGCCACTGGTGGCTGCTGTATCCGCCCGGAATCGCCATCATCCTCATCGTCCTCGCCTTCAACTTCATCGGCGACGGGCTGAGGGACGCCTTCGAGGTCCGCCTCCGGCGGCGGTAGCAGGAGCAGGAAATGAGCGAATCGACCGACCTTCGGCACTCCTCGGCGGCCGGGCAGCCGGCAGGGGCCCAGCCCCTGCTGGAACTGCGCGATCTCGACACCGACATCGCGCTGCGCCGCGGCACGGTACACGCCCTCGACGGAGTCAATCTCGAGGTCATGCCGGGGGAGACCCTCGGCGTCGTGGGTGAGTCCGGCAGCGGCAAGACGATGACCGCGCTGTCGATCATGGGGCTGCTGCCGCCCGGCGGCCGGGTGTCCGGCGGGCAGATCCTCTTCGAAGGCCGGGACCTGCGATCGTTGCCGGCAGACGAGGTACGCCGGATCCGTGGTGTCCGGATGGGCATGGTCTTCCAGGACCCGCTCACCTCGCTCAACCCGACCATGCGGATCGGCGTGCAGGTCGCCGAACCGCTGCGGGTGCACGAGCGAGTCGGCAGGGCGGAGGCCTGGGAGCGGGCCATCGAGATCCTGCGCCGGGTCGGGATGCCACGCCCGGACCGGATCGTCGACAACTATCCGCACGAGTTGTCCGGCGGGATGCGGCAACGGGTCGCCATCGCGATGGCACTGGTCTGCTCCCCGCGCCTGCTCATCGCCGACGAGCCGACCACGGCGCTCGACGTCACCACGCAGCGGCAGATCCTCGAACTCATCGACGACCTGCGGGAAGAGTTCGGGATGGCCGTCATCCTGGTCACCCATGACCTGGGGGTGATCGCCGGCCGCGCCGACCGGGTCGCCGTCATGTATGCCGGACGGGTGGTGGAGACCGCCGCGACCGAGCAACTGTTCCGCTCGCCTCGGCACCGCTACACCGAGGCGCTGATGGAGGCGCTCCCCGAGTCGGCGATCCGGGAGAGCGGTGAACACGCCCGGCTCTACAGCATCCCAGGATTGCCGCCGGACCTGTCCCGGCCCCTGGCCGGCTGCCGGTTCGCGCCACGCTGCCGGCACTTCACCGACGAGTGCCGGACCACCGATGTGGCCCTGTCGGCCGGCGAGCACCGGCACGCCTGTCTGCACCCGGTGTCCGCCGCACCGGTCACCCCGCCGCCTCGGGTGCGGGTCGAGCCGGCCGACTCGACGGCCGGAGCAGACCAGCCGGCGGCGACCCCGGTCCTGTCGGTGCAGGCGCTGGTCAAGAACTACGCGGCGCACGGCCGCGGGCTGCTGCGCCGGTCCGCCGGGCAGGTGAGCGCCGTGGCGGGTGTCTCCTTCGAGGTCGGCCCGGGGGAGACCTTCGGGCTGGTCGGCGAGTCCGGCTGCGGCAAGTCCACCGTGGGGCGGCTGGCCGTCGGGCTGGAACGGCCGACCGCCGGGCAGATCCTGCTGGACGGCACGGACATCGCCAGCCTGGCCGGGCGGGAGCGCCGCCGGATGCACCGGCAGGTCCAATTGATGTTCCAGGACAGCTACGCCGCGATGAACCCGCGGATGCGCGTCGACTCCATCCTCGCCGAGCCGCTCGAGATCCAGAAGGTGGGCGACGGGGCAGCGCGGCGGGCGCGGATCGCGACGCTGCTCGACCAGGTGGGGCTGTCGCGGCGGGTCCTGGAGCGCTACCCCCACGAGTTCTCCGGCGGTCAGCTGCAGCGCATCGGGCTGGCCCGGTCGCTGGCCCTGCAACCCCGGCTGATCGTCGGCGACGAACCGGTCAGCGCGCTGGACGTGTCGATCCAGGCGCAGGTCCTCAACCTCATGCGGGACCTGCAGCGCGAGCTTGGCCTGGCGTACGTCTTCATCAGCCACGACCTGTCCGTCGTCGACTACATGGCGGACCGGATCGGCGTCATGTACCTCGGCAAGCTCGTCGAGGTCGGTCCCGCCCGGGACGTGGTCCGGGCCGCCCGGCATCCGTACACGCAGGCGCTCATCGACGCCGTCCCCTCGATCACGCCGAACGCCGCGACCGCTCGCGACGGCGTCACCATCCGTGGCGAGCTGCCCAGCGCGTTGAACCCGCCCACCGGGTGCCGGTTCCGGACCCGCTGCCCGCTGGCGCAGGAGATCTGCGCGACGGAGCCGCCGCTGGCCGGCGACGGGCACCAGGTGGCCTGCCACTTCCCGCTGCGTCCGGAGTCGACCAAGGCGTCCGCACGGGCCGGGGCGGCCGCATGACCACGGTGGAGATCTGCGTCAGTGATGTGCCGACCGCACTGGTGGCCGAGGCCGCCGGGGCCGACCGGCTGGAGCTCTGCGCCGATCTCGGCCAGGGCGGCACCACCCCCAGCCTGGGCACCGTCGAGGTCGCCCTGCGGACGTTGCGCCGGGTGGGGGTACGCGTCATGGTCCGTCCCCGGGGCGGTGACTTCCGGTTGAGCGAAATCGAGGAGCAGGTCATGCTCGCCGACATCGCGGCCATCCGGAGCCTGCCCAATCCGCACGGCCTCGCGGTCGGGGTGGTGGTCGGTGCGGTCACCGCCGACGGCGGCCTCGACCTGGCCGTGCTCCGGCGCCTGATCGAGGCGGCGGGGCCGCTGCCGGTGACGGTGCACAAGGCCTTCGACGAGGTCGGCGACCAGCTGGAGGCGATCGAGGAGATCATCGACCTCGGAGCCGACGCGGTGCTCACCTCGGGCGCGGCGCCCACCGCGCTGGCCGGCGCCGCGCGGATCGCTGCGCTGCGGCAGCGGGCCGGCGACCGGTTGCGGGTCATCGCCGGCGGCGGCATCCGGTCGCACAACGTCCGGCAGGTGCTCGCGGAGACCGGGGCGCGGGAGGTGCACCTGCGGGCACCGGTGCGGCGCGACGGACGCGAGGCCACCGACGGCGACGAGGTACGTCGGGTCGTCGCCGCCACACGCACCCAGTCCGGCCCAGGGGAGTGAGCGCTCCGATCCCCGGGTCAGCCGGGTACCGGCAATCGGCCGTGGGCGACGGCGTCCAGCCGTCCCCACGGGCCGGGCACGCCGAGCAGTTCGACGAGCCCGATCGTCTCCGGGACCGCCGGTTCGACCGACAGGTGCCCTTCGCAAGGTTCCACGCCCAGCAGGGTGCGTAGCAGCATGAGCGGGGCTGAGGCAGAGATGGCCTGCGGGGAGCCGATTCGTGGCAGGGTGACCGGGTACCTGGTCAGGCTCCGGCCGTATCCGGCGAACGCGCCGGGTAGTCGTCCGTCGAAACAGCTCGCCGCCGTCAGGATTCCTTCCGCGACCCGGGCCGCCTCCCGGTCATGCCCGTACCGGCGTAGGCCGTAGGCGATCAGCGCGTTGTCGAACGGCCACACCATCCCGGTGTGGGTGCCGATCGGGTTGTAACGGTGGTTGTCGGTGGCCAGTGTCCGGATTCCCCAGCCCGAATACAGCCGGTCGCTCATCAGGTGCTCGGCCACCTGGGCCGCCTTCTCCTCGGTGGCGATCCCGCTCCACAGCAGGTGGCCGATGTTCGAGGTGAGCCCGTCCACCTGGGTGCCGTCGGCCTCCAGAGCGACCGCGTAGTAACCGCGATCGGCGATCCAGAAGTCCCGGTTGAACCGGTCCTTCAGGTCTGCGGCCTCCCGCTCCAGGCGATCGGCGTACGCCGGGTCGTCCCAGACCTGCCGGGCCAGCCGGGCACCTCGCAGTTTCGCGTCGTACGCGTAGCCCTGCAGCTCGCAGGTGGCGAGGGGATAGCCGGGCAGCCGCCCGTCGCGGTAGGAGATGCCGTCCGGGGTGTTCTTCCAACCCTGGTTGATGACGCCGCACCGCTGGTTGCGCCGCTGGTACGCCACGTACCCTCGGCCGGTCAGGTCGGCGTACTGGTCGATCCAGGCCAGCGCCTTGCGCGTCTCGTACTCAAGTTCGCGCACCAGGCTCTCGTCGCCGGTCCACCGCTCGTACTCGTCGAGCAGCACCACGAACAGCAGGGTCGTGTCGGCCGCGCTGAAGTCGGCGGCCTGTGGCTGCTCCTCGAAGGCCGCGCTCTCGCCGTACCGGACCTCGTAGAAGACCTTGCCCGGATCCTCTTCCCGGAAGTCGTCTGGCAGGGTGCCGTGCCCGACCGCGCACAACCGCAGGGTGGGCACGCTCAGCTGCGGGGTGAACGAGATCGCCTGCAGGCAGGAGATGAGAGCGTCCCGGGCGATCAGGGTCATGTACCAGGGCATCCCGGCCATGGGCAGCCGCTCCCGGTAGGTCCATGTGGAGTAACGCAGCGCACCCAGGTCGATCAAGCTGCGGCGGTAGGTGACGGCCAGCGAGTCCGAGTCGGTGCGCAGGTCTGGTGCCGAGTCGAGCCATTCCTCGAGCTCGCGGCGCATCTCCGGTCGTTTCCGTCCGCGGTGGGACGCGAGGTTGGCCCGAACGTCCCGGCCGTGAGCGCCGCGCAGCACCGCGTCCACCCGCAAGGTGGTTCGCCAGCTGCCGTGCGGTCCGATGGTCACCTCGAACGTCATGCCCCGTTCGTCGACCGCCGCCGGCTCGGACGACGTCACGATCGTCTCCCGGACGAACGACTCCCGCTCGTAGGTCAGCCGCAGGCCGTCGTTGTCGACGCGGACTGAGGTGCGGCCTTGCCGTGGTCCGCCGCCATCGCGGCGCAACTCCACCGTGTCTGCGAAGTCATTGCCGATGTCCATCCTGACCCGCATCGTCACGGGTGACTTGTCGTGATTGAGCACGATCAGCTGCTCGTTGAAGGTGCCCTCGATCGAACGGTGCCGGATCACCGACACCGTCGCGTCCACGTAGTGGGTCGCCGCCCCGGGAACCAGGAAGAACCGCGTCTCGAAGAAGTTCAGCTCGTCCACGGCAAGCAGGTTCAGGCGTTTCCCGTTGACGGTCAGGGCCCACTGATTCAGAAACCGGGTGTCGAAGGAGTACAGCCCGGTCGCAACACCCGCAACGGCGGACATGTCGCCGCGGTTGTCGCTCAGGATGTAGGTGTTGCCGTCCACGGTGCTGACCAGCTTCGGATCCACGTTCAGCCCTCCGGTGTCCGAGCCGCGGTCCGGCCGGCTCCCCGAGCCGTCGGCAGCAGTTCGCGCAGCGTGGCCAGCAGGCTGATGTCGCCTTCGATGCTGAGCAGGTTCCGCCACACGGCGGCGTACACCCCCTGCTCACCGGTCAGTATCCGGGCGAACACGTCCCGCCTGGCCCGGATGACGGAGTCCGCCTCCCGGCTGTCTCTGGCGACCTGCACGTCTCCCGAGTCGAAGATCAGCACCCAGTGCTCCAGCACGTGGTCGACGGTCAGGTCGAACCGCATCGTCCCGGCGTACTTCTCGGGAAGATGCGGCCTGCTCCGTTCGATGTCGGCGAAGAACTCCTTGATCGGGTCGGTCATTCGTCCCCCCAGCCGTACGCCGGCAGGGACAGACTCACGGACGCGAGGGCGAGCCGGCGTCACCCAGATCGGGTGATTTCCGTTGTCGGCCGCCCTGGCGCCATCAGGTTCCCAGGGTCAGGGCGGCCAGTGCCGCGTTCGTGATCGATCCGGGGAGCAGGTCGTGGATCTCGTAGAGGTCGGCGACGCTGCCCGATTGTCCGAACTCGTCGACCCCGAGCGGCACCGCGGGCACGCCGAGCGCGGAGCCGAGCCACGCGAGCGCGTGACTGGAGGCGTCGTGGACGGTCACGAGGGGCGCCCGCGTCGCGAACGCGCTGCGCAACGCGCCGGGGCTGGCCGGCGCGGTCGCGGTCCGGATGCCTTGCCGCAGTGCCCGCTGCCAGGCGGTGAAGAGGCGGTCGGCGGAGGTGATGTCCACGACGTGTGCGGCGATGCCTTCCTCGGCCAGCTCGGTCGCCGCCGCGACCGTCTCGGGCAGGACGGCGCCGCTGGCGGCCAGGTAGACCTGCGGTGCCCCGGCGGCGGCCAACTCGGACGCGTCGACCAGCCGGTACGCACCGGCCAGCACCTGCCGGCGCACGACCACGTCGCCCAGCCGGCTCCGGGCCGCTTCGAACGGTGCCTGGTCGATCGGGCGGGTCGACAGCCGCAGGTAGTACGCCCCGTGGTCGCCGGCGGCGCGCGCCGAGCCCGGGTCACCGGCGGCGATGCGCGACAGGGCGTCGCACATGAGCCAGTCCAGGGCGGTGGCGTATGCGGGCTCCAGGAAGGTCACGCCAGGCAGCTCGATGCCGATGGACGCGGTGATCGTGGACTGATGAGCCCCGCCCTCGGGTGCCAGGGTCACCCCGGAAGGCGTGCCGGCCACCAGGAACCGCGAGCCGGAATAGGCGCCGTGGATGAAGGCGTCCAGCCCCCGGCACACGAACGGGTCATAGACGGTGCCCACCGGCAGGAGCGGTTGGTCGGAGTGGTCCCAGGCCAGGCCAAGCTGCCCGAGCAGCAGGAACAGGTTCATCTCGCTGATGCCGAGCTCGATGTGCTGCCCGGTCGGTCCTTCCGCCCACCTCAGCACCGGGTCGGCGTTCCAGGATCGCCGCTGGGTGGGCGCGAACACGCCGGCCCGGTTGATGAACCCCGCCAGGTTGGTCGATGTCGCGACGTCCGGCGCGGTGGTCACCAGGTACGGGGCGACTGCTTCGTCGCGCGAGAGGTCCACCAGGATCCGGCCGAAGGCCTCCTGGGTGGACACCGGCCGGGAGACCCGTACCCCGGTGGCGGTCGGCACGGTGACGCCCAGCCGAGCGTGTCGCGGCTGCCGGGCCAGTTGCCGCGCGCGTTCCTCGATCCAGCGGCCCTCGGCCGAGTCGGGATCGAAGCGATCCCATTCCCGGTCGGCGCGTACGCCGGTCTGGGCCCGCAGCGCATCGATCTGCTCACCGGAGAGCAGGGCCGAGTGGTTGCGCGGATTCCCTGCTATGGGCAGGCCCCAGCCCTTGATGGTGTAGGCGAACAGCACCGTCGGTCGGTCCGTCGCGTCGCACTCGGCCAGCCCGTCCAGCACCGCGCCCAGGTCGTGGCCGCCCAGGTCGGTGACCAGTTCACCCAGGTCGTCGTCGGTGACGTCGGCGACGAGTTCCGCCAGGCCGGCGGGAGCCCCGTCCAGGAGCCGTTCCCGCAGTGCCGGGCCGCTGAGGCCGAACAGCGACTGGTACTGCTCGTTCGGCATCGCGTCGATCCACTCGCGCAGCAGCGGACCGTTGGGGCGGGAGAAGAACGCCTGGAGTCGCCGCCCGTACTTGACCTCGACCACGTGCCAGCCGTTGGCCTCGAACGAGGCCCGCCACTGGTCGATCCGGATTCCGGGAACGACCCGGTCCAGGGACTGCCGGTTGAAGTCCACGATCCAGGTGACCCTGCCCAGCCCGTGGGTGGCAGGATCGGCCACCGCTTCCCAGACGTTCCCCTCGTCCAGTTCGGCGTCGCCGAGCAGGGCGATGAACCGTGACCGGGGGCGCGCCCCGAAGTGGGCGTCCACGTAGCGGCGCACGGCCGCCGCGAAGAGCGGCGCCGCCGCGCCGAGCCCGACGGAGCCGGTCGAGAAGTCGACCTCGTCGGGATCCTTGGTCCGCGAGGGGTACGACTGCAGCCCGCCCCGTGCGCGCAGCTTCGTCAAGTAGGACCGGTCCAGCTTGCCGAGCAGGTAGTGGATCGCATGGAAGACCGGCGCGGCGTGCGGCTTGACCGCCACCCGGTCCGCCCCGTCCAGGTGCGCGAACCACAGCGCGGTCATCACCGTCACCATCGACGCCGATGACGCCTGGTGGCCCCCGACCTTGACCCCGTCGCCGGTGTCCCGCTCACGGTTGGCCGCATCCACGATCCGCGTCGCGAGCCACAGCACCCGGCGCTGGACGACGTCGAGGACGTCCAGGTCGACGTGCGGTTCGGCGTCCGGACCAGGCGGGCGTGCGGACACCACGGGGGAGGCGGGGGAGATGTCCGGAGGCTGACCAGGCAATCGGTCGGTGGGGTGGTTGACCGTGGTGCTCATGCCGGGACCCGAGCGGCACGCGAGTTGGTGACGAACTCGGCGACGCGGGCGAGGTCCTTCTCGAAGCCGCCTCCGGGCAGCGTCCGGTTGGTCAGCGTGAGCGAGTCCACGCCCCAGGGCTGCACGGTCGCGATCGCCGCCGCCACGTTCTCGGGCGACAGGCCCCCGGCGAGGATGACCGGGATGCCGACGGACGCGACGATTCGCGCGCTGATGTCCCAGTCGTGCACCACCCCGGCGGCGCCGACGCCCGCGACCTCGTCGGTGTGGGAGTCGAGGATGAGCAGGTCACTGACCTCGGCGTAGGCGCGGGCGGTGTCCACCGCCTCGGACCCGGTGACGGCGATGGCCTGCATGATCTTGCAGTCGGGCAGCCGGCGCCGGAGCGACGCGACGGCGGACGGCGGCACGGTGCCGGGCTCGCCGCACAGGTGCAGGATGTCGGGCTGGACCCGCGTGGTCATGCGGACGATCTCGTCGAGGTCACTGGAGACGGACAGGGCCACCGAGACCGCCTTCCCACGCAGCGCACGGACGGCTTCCGCTGCGGTGTCTTCATCGATCTCTCCCGGCAGGCCGAGCCTGGCCGGGGTGAGGCCGACGTGGTCGACTCCTACCTCCGCGAGGGCGAGGGCCTCGCGAGCGGACTGCGCGGTGTAGATCTGGACGATCACTCGGTTCTCCAACTGGTGTCCGAAATAGTCAATAGGAACGCTGTGCGATGGCTTGGTTGAGTCGCTTCTCCTTCTCCAGCACGTCGTCGACGTGCCGCAGCGAGTACGCGACGTAGAGGGCGTCGAGGAGCGCCATCTGGCAGGCCCGGGCGGCCAGGGGCTCGCTGCGGGTCTCGTGGGAGACACTGACCAGCACGACGTCTCCCTGCCGCGCGACGTGGGAGTCCCGGTTGCCGGTCACGACGAGGGTGGACGCCCCGGCCCGGCGCGCCTGGGCCAGCATGTCGGCCACGTCCTTCGTGGCGCCTGAGTAGGAGATGCCGATCGCGAGATCCCCGGGGCGCAGCAGGGAGGCGTGCATGATCTGCAACTGCGAGTCGACCGGGGCGTCGCAGCGGATCCCGAGCCGGTGGCACCGCTGGTAGAAGGACTGCGCGACGACCCCGGACGTGCCGACGCCGCCGACCAGGACGTGGTCGGCGGCTTCGAGAAGGTCCAGCGCCCGCGCCATGTCCTGGCCGGTCAGCAGGTGGTGCGTGTCGCGCAGGGACTGGATGGTGCTGGCGAAGACCTTGGCCGCGACCGTCGCCGCGTCGTCGTCCGGCGTGACGTCGTCATGGATCAGTTGGGTCGGCGAGGCGAGGTCCTGGGCCAGGCCGAGCTTGAGGTCGGTGAACCCGGCGAAGCCGCTGTTGCGGCACATCCGCAGCACCGTCGTGTCGCTGACGTTGCATGCCCGTGCGACATCCAGCATCGAGCTCTCCAGCAATCCTGCCGGCTGCTCGAGGATCCAGTCCGCGACCTTCCGTTCGGTGTCGGAAAGTGCTGGTCTGGCTGCCCTCAGTCGCGCCAGGGCGCTGGTGCCGTTGGTGGTGGAGTTGGTCATTCCCTCGCCCCGTCTCGAATTGAGCAACACCCTAGACCAGGCTGGCTCGTGGTGGTAGTACTACTACCCACCAAGTTTTCAAGCAGTGGAACCACGGGAGTCTGGGATGCGAATCAGATCTGCATGGCGAGCGGCACTGGCTGCCGGTGCCGCGCTCGTGATGCTGTCGGCGTGCGCAGGCGCCGGTGGCTCGGCTGACACGTCTGGCGGCGGGAAGACTCTGGAGATCTGGCACGCCTACGCAGGCCAGAAGGACAAGGTCGAGTTCATCGAGTACGCGTTGGACACCTTCAAGAAGGCGCATCCCGACATCAAGGTGAAGGAGGTGTCGGCCGAGCAGTCCTCCTACAAGACGAAACTGCAGACGGCCATGGCCTCGGGCAACGCGCCGGATGTCTTCTACACGCTGCCGGGTGGCTACCTGAAGGCCTTCGTCGACAGCGGCCAGGTGCTCCGGCTGGACGACGAACTCGCCAAGCAGGGCTGGCGCGACAGCTTCCTGGAAAGCTCGCTGCCATCGGTCACCTTCGGCGGGTCGACGTACGCGGTGCCGATCGACATCGACGCCGCGCTGGTCTGGTACAACAAGGCACTGTTCGACGCCAAGGGATGGCAGGTCCCCACCACCTGGCCGGAGTTCCTCGACCTGGCCGAGAAGATCAAGTCGGCCGGCGTGGTGCCGGTCGCGCTCGGCAACAAGGACAGCTGGCCCGCGACCTTCTGGTTCCAGTACGCCGAGATGCGCATGCACGGCAGTGGGGTCATGTCCGGCTTCGGCGCCGGAGACAAGAACGCCACCTTCGGACCCGAGGCCAAGGACGCGGCCGGCGTCCTGCAGACGCTCGCCCAGAAGGGATACCTGCCGAAGGGCGCGAACGGCATGTCCGACGCGGAGGCCAACATCCTCTTCCTCAATAGCAAGGCGGCCATGGTCCTCAACGGCACCTGGCAGATCGGTATGTCCGCGGAGGCCCCGGCCGGTTTCGAACTCGGCTACTTCCCGTTCCCGACCTTCGCGGCCGGCAAGGGGAACCAGAGTGACGTCCTGGCCGGCGTCGCCGCCAGCTTCGCCGTGTCCGAAAAGGCCAAGGACAAGGAGGCGGCCCTGGCGTTCCTCCGCCACATCACCAGCCCCGAGGTGATGACCAAGTACGTCCAGATCCGCAAGACCATGGTCGCCCGCAAGGGGGCGACCACGCCGGAGGCGGCCGGCCCCCTGCTGGCCGGGGTGGTCCAGGACGTGATCGGCAAGGCCGAGACCCTCGACCCGTTCTACGACACCGCGATGGCCCCCAAGACCACCGAGACGTACTACTCCACCCTCCAAGGGTTGATCGACGGCTCGATCCCGCCGGCGGCGGCGTCCGAGGCCATCGAGAACGCCGCCAAGGCCGGCAAGTAACCACTGCGATCCGTTGCCCGAGCGCCCGCCCCGGTTGCGGGCGCTCGGGCGGCGACCCAGGAGGTCTCGTGTCCACATCCACGCGGTCCGTCGCCGCCCGCCGCGACGCTCGGGCAGCACTGCTGTTCCTCGCGCCCGCGGTGCTGTTCCTGGCGGTCTTCGTCGCCTACCCGCTGCTCACGGCCGGGGTCCTGTCGTTCCACTCATGGGACGGCGTCTCGCCCCGGCAGTGGACCGGCCTGACCAACTACGAGCGGCTGCTCGGCGACCGGATCTTCTGGGGATCACTTCGTAACAACGTCCTGGTCGCGCTCACCGCGATCCTGTTCCAGGTCGGCGTCGGCATGGTCATCGCGTACTGGCTGGTGCGGGTGGTGCCCCGGATCAAGCGGTTCGCCATGTTCGTCTACGTCGTGCCGGTGGTGATCAGCGAGATCTGCATCGGGTTGCTCTGGGGTTTCGTCTACAACCCCTACTTCGGGCTGCTGAACGGCTTCCTCAACGCCGTCGGGCTCGACGAACTCGCACGCGGGTGGCTGGGCGACCGGTCGACCGCCATGCCCGCGGTGCTGGTGGTCATGAACCTGACCTACCTGGGGCTGTACATCCTGCTCTTCGTCGCCGCGTTCGAGAACGTCGACGAAGCGGTGTACGACGCGGCGGCCATCGACGGCGCCGGTCACTACCGGACCTTCTTCTCCGTCAGCGTCCCGATGGTCTGGTCGAACGTCCAGGCGACGACCCTGCTGGCGGTCGTCTCCTCCTTCAAGACGTTCTCCCTCGTCTACGTGCTCACCCGAGGGGGACCGAGCAACGCCACCGATGTCGTGTCCACGTACCTCTTCCAGACCGGCTTCGGGAACTTCGAAGCCGGCTACGCGTCCACGATCGGATTCGCCCAGATCCTGCTGACCGCCGCGGTCGGCGTCTTCGTCCTCGGCCTGATGCGCCGCGGGAAGCGAGGAGAGGCGTGAGTTCCTCGACCATCCACGTCACCAGGCAGCACCCGGCGGCCGTACCGGCAACGACCGGCCGCGGGCGGCCCCGCCTCAGCACCGGCACCGCGATCGTGTACCTCATCCTGGCGGTGCACCTGACCGTGGTCATCTTCCCCTTCCTCTGGATGGCCTACAGCTCGCTGAAGAGCAACCAGGACTTCCTGGCGTCCGTCTGGTCGCTGCCCACCGACCCGCAGTGGGCCAACTACGGCAAGGCGCTCGGTGAAGGGAAACTGCTCGTCTACGCCGGAAACTCCCTCGCGGTGACGGTGGTGTCGGTCGCGTTGACCGTCGCCATGGCCACCGCCGCCGGCTACGCCTTCGTCATCTACCGCACCCGTTGGATGCCCTGGGTGGAGATCGCGATGCTGGTCGCGATGGCCATCCCGGCGTACGTCGCACTGGTGCCGCTGGTCGCGACGCTGCGCGACGCGGGCCTGCTGGACACCCGTACCGGGGTGGTCCTGCCCACCGTTGCCTTCAACCTGCCGGTGTCCGTCCTCATCATGCGGGCGTTCTTCAGCACGGTCCCACGGTCCCTGGTCGAGGCAGCCCGGGTCGACGGCGCGTCCGAACTGCGGGCCTTCCTGCGCGTCATGGTGCCGATCGCGCGACCGGCGATGTTCACCACCGCCATCGTCAACACCATCTGGGTCTGGAACGACTTCCTCTTCCCGCTGGTGCTGCTCAACACCCCCAGCAAGAAGACCTTGCCGCTGGGTCTCACCGACTACGTGGGCGAGCGGGTCACCGATTATCCCGTGCTGCTGGCGGCGGTTCTGCTCGCCGCTCTCGGTTCGTTCGTGGTGTACGTCGCCCTCCAGAAGCAGGTCATCGGCGGGCTGACCAGCGGCGCCATCAAGCAGTGACGGCCAGCCCGGCCCGCCCCAACCCCAAGGAGACACACCATGGACGACCTCGACTTCGCCAGCCGCGCCGTCTACTACGAGCCCGAGGCCAGCACGCAGTCGATCAGCTACCCGATCTACATGTCGGCCAACTACCAGTACGCCGACGACATCTACGACCAGATCGTCGACGGGGCTCGCAAGGAGGTGAACATCTACAGCCGCTGCGGCAACCCCAGCGAGTACAAGCTCGAGGAGCACGTCGCCCAGCTCGCCGGCGCGACGGCGTGCCTGGCCACCGCCTCGGGGATGGCGGCGATCTCCCACGCCCTGCTCGGCCTGCTCAAGGCCGGGGACCACATCGTCGCCGACCTCACCACCTACAGCTCCACGCACGAGTTCTTCGACCACCGCATTCAGGACTTCGGCATCGAGGTCACGTTCGTCGACGCCAGTGACATTGCGGCGGTGGAGGCGGCGATCACCGACCGCACCCGCGTCCTCTACGTGGAGACCATCGCCAACCCGACGATGAAGATCGCGCCCCTTCGCGCCCTCGCGGACCTCGCTCACTCGCGGGGAATCGTCGTCTTCTGCGACAACACCTTCGCCAGCCCGGCGGTCTGCCGCCCCCACGAGCACGGCGTCGACGTGGTGCTCGAGAGCGCCACCAAGTTCATGGGCGGCCACAACGACGCGGTGGGTGGGGTCATCACCCTGCGCTCGGACATCCTCCCTGCGGACTGGCTGGAGCAGGTCCGCTGGAACACCCTCACCAAGCTCGGCGGGGCGCTGTCCCCGTTCAACGCGTGGCTGCTGCTGCGCGGGTTGCAGACCCTTCCGCTGCGGGTCGAACGGCAGACCCAGAACGCGCTCGCCCTCGCCGAATGGCTGGAGAAGCAGCCTCAGGTCCGCAAGGTGTTCTACCCGGGCCTGCCCAGCCATCCCCAGCACGAACTGACCCAGCGGCAGTTCGACCTGCCGGGTGCGATGCTGGCGTTCAGCCTGGACACCGAGGACCAGGCGGTGCGCGTCCTCAAGGGCCTCAAGCTGGGCTCCTTCGCGGCGAGCCTGGGTGGGGTGCGGACCGTGACCCAGGTACCCGGGACGATGGCCTTCCTCGACATCCCGCCGGCCGAGCGGGAGCAGATGGGCATCACCGACGGCATGATCCGGGTATCCGTCGGCATCGAGTCCGCCCGCGACATCATCCGTGACTTCGAGCAGGCCATGCGGTAGCTCCCGGCCGGCCCGGTCGTTCCGCCGGGCCGCGGTGTCCCCACCCACCACGAGATCATCAGGACGATCGAGACATGACAACCCCAGCATCCGACCGGTGGGGCGGCCTGCCCGTCGAGGTTCATCCAGAGGTGGCCGAGGCCCTCCGCCACGGCGGGCCCGTCGTCGCGCTGGAGTCCACGATCATCAGCCATGGCCTGCCCCGCGACAGCAACATGCAGGTGGCGCGCGACATCGAGCAGTCGGTGCGATCCGCGGGCGCCGTGCCCGCCACCATCGCCGTCCTGGACGGTCGCGTCCGGGTCGGCCTCGATGAGGAGGCCCTCCACCAGATCGCGAGCCGCGACGATGTCAACAAGGCGAGCATCCGTGATGTCGCGATCACCCTTGCCCGCCGGGTTCCGGGCGCCACGACGGTGGCCTCCACGGCCTGGCTGGCCAGCCTGGTGGGCATCGAGGTCTTCGCCACCGGCGGTCTCGGCGGCGTGCACCGAGGCGCGGCGACATCGTGGGACGAGTCCGCCGACCTCATGGGGCTCGCGGCCGCGCCGATCGTCGTGGTCTGCGCCGGCGTGAAGTCGATCCTCGACGTGCCAGCGACCCTGGAACGGCTCGAGAGCCTGTCGGTGGGCGTCGTCGGATACCGCACCGACATCTTCCCCGGCTTCTACGTCCGACAGACCGAGATGGCGGTGCCGTGGCGGGTGGAGACCCCCGAGGAGGTGGCCCGGATCCACGCCGCCAACCGCGCCCTCGGCAACAGCCGGGCCCTGGTCGTCGCGAACCCGATCGAGCCGGAGAGCGAGATGGATCCGGGCCTGCACGACGACGTCCTGGCGGCAGGGCTCGCGGCGTTGCGGGAGCAGGACGTGCGAGGCAAGGATGTGACTCCGTTCCTGCTGGCCTTCTTCCATGAGCGGACCGGCGGCGCCAGCCTCAAGGCCAACGTCGACCTGGTGCTGGCGAACGCACGCCTTGCCGGCCGGACCGCGGTGGCCGGGACCGGCGGCTGAGAGGTGACAGCGCAGTGACCGCGAGCCAACTCGTGACAGAGGTCAGTGGGCAGCGGGACGCCGTCGTCCTGCTGCTCGGTGACATCAACGTCGACCTGATACTCGAGCTCGCCGAGTACCCACGGCCCGGTGGCGACGGCGTCGCATCGTCCCAGCGGATCGGGCTGGGCGGCTCCGCGGCCAACAGTGCCATCATGCTCCGCCGGTTGGGCCTGCGGCCCAGCATGCTCAGCGCGATCGGCGAGGACCGCTGGGCCGAGGTCGCGGTCGAGGCGCTGCGCGCCGAAGGGGTCGGCTTGGAGTACGTCGTCCGCGACCCGCACGAGCCGACGTCGCTCAACGTGATCGGCGTCACGCCGGACGGGGAGCGCACGATGATGGCCTACCGCGGAGCGAACCCTCGGTATTCGCCGGCCCACCTGCCGGAAGAGGCAATCGCCGCCTGCGATTTCCTGCACGTGTCCGGCTACGCCTTCCTGCAGGCGCCGCAGTCACTTGCCGCGGTCCGAGCGATCGAGGTGGCCACCGCGAACGGCGTGCCGGTCTCCCTCGACATCCCGGTGGATCCGGCCCGTCGTGAGCCGGCCACCATCCGGCGGTTGTTGAGGTTCACCGATCTGCTGGTCGTCGGCGTTCCGGAGGCCCAGCAACTGGTCGGGACGGCCGAGCCGGCGGAGGCCTGCCGGAGGCTATGCGACCTGGGGGCCAAGACCGTCGCGCTCAAGGTCGGCCGCGATGGCACCATCATCGCCACCGCCGACGAGTTGGTCGAGCTGCCCGGGCTGTCGGTGCGGACGGTCGACACGACCGGCGCCGGTGACTCGTTCTGCGCCGGCGCCATCGCGGCGACGCTGGCCGCCCTGCCGCTGGCGAAGATCGGAGCGGTCGCCAACCTGCTCGGCGCCGCCGCCGTCGAGAAACCGGGGGCCGGGCGGTCGCTGCCGACCCTCGACGAGTTGCAACGCATCGAGCAGCGTCAGCCTATCCGCCAGCCATGAAATCCGGGGCGCCGCCTTCCCGCCATGGTCATGCGTGAAGAGCCATGATGGCCACGATCTCGCACGCTAACCGCGACGCCGCGATGGCTGTTTGTTTGATCAAGTGCCCGGCCAGCGCCCGGCGCCGGCCCAGCTGCGACCCAGCGCGTCGATCCGCCCCCACCGGCCGGGGATGTCCATCAGCTCGATGCGGCCCAGCTCTTCCGGCACCGCGGGATCGATCACCAAGTGCTCGTTGAGCGGTTGCAGGCCGAGCATGGTGCGGAGCAGCAGCAAGGGCGCCCCGGCCGACCAGGCCTGCGGGCTGCACGCGGTGGGATACGGCACCGGGTACTTGGTCAGGGTGCGGTCGTAGCCGGCGAATGCCTCTGGCAGCCGGCCCTCGAAGTGGTCGGCCGCGTCGATCATCGCCTGGGAGATCCGCGCGGCCTCCTCGTGGAAGCCGTACCGGCGCAGGCCCCAGGCGATGAACGAGTTGTCGAACGGCCAGACCGTGCCCACGTGGTAGCCGACGGGGTTGAACCGGGTTTGGTCCGTCGCCAGCGTTCGCACCCCCCAGCCGGAGAACAACCGTGGGCTCATCAGCAGTTCGGCTACCCGCGCCGCCCGCGAGTCGTCGACGATCCCGCTCCACAGCAGGTGACCCATGTTCGAGGCGAGCGCGTCGACCTGGGAGCCGTCCGCGTCGAGGGCCAGCGCGTAGTACTCCCCGTTGGCTACCCAGAAGTCCCGGTTGAACCGTTCCTTCAGCTCCGCCGCGTCGCGTTCCAGCCGGTCGGCGTACTCCGGGTCGCCCCAGATTTCCCGCGCCAGCCGGGCGGCCCGCATCTTCGCGTCGTAGGCGTAGCCTTGCAGTTCGCAGGTGGCCCGGGGGAAGCTGGGCAGCCGGCCGTCCTGGTAGGAGATCGCGTCCCAGGAGACCTTCCAGCACTGGTTGGGCGACCCGTGCCGGGTGTTCCGCCGCCGGTACCAGACATAGCCGTTGCCGAGCATGTCGGCGTAGGTGTCGATCCAGTCGAGCGCCGCCCGAACGTTTTCCTCGAGGCCTTTCACCAGTTCGACGTCGCCGGACCACCGCTCGTACTCGTCGAGCAGCACCACGAACAGTGCTGTGGTGTCCGCCGCCCCGTAGTACACCGCGTACGGTTCCTCCTCGAAGGCCGCCAGCTCCCCGTACCGGATCTCCTGCATGATCTTGCCCGGGTCCCGTTCCCGGAAGTCGTCCAGCTTGGTGGACTGGTTCGTGGCGAGCACCCGCAGCGTCGGGGCGGCCAGTTCCGGCTTGAACGGCAGCGCCTGCAGGCAGGTGAGGATGCTGTCCCGGCCGAACATGGTCATGAACCACGGCGATCCGGCGACCGGCACCGGCTCCCAGATGAGGAGGGTTCGGTAGCGCAGGGCCGCCAGGTCGACCAGGCTCCGCTCGTACGTCACCGTCAAAGGCCGGGAATCGGCGAGCAGGCGGGGTGCCCCGGCGAGCCACTCGTCTAGCTGCTGGCGCATCTGCTTCTGGGTCCGGTTCGCGTAGCTGCGCAGGCTCTCTCGGATGTCCCGGCCGTGCGCCCCGGTCACCACGGCCTCCACCTGCAGGTCGGTGGCCCAGGCTCCGTGTGGCTCAACCTGGATGTCGAAGGTCATTCCGCGCTGGTCGATGGTGGCCGGGGCCGACGACGAGACGATCGTCGCGCGGGTGAACTTCTCCCGGTCGTACCTCAGGCGCAGTTGGCCGTCGGTGACCTCGGCTGTCGTCCGGCCCGGCTTCGTTGGCACGTCCGTGGCTTCGAAGAGGTCCGCGAAGTCGCTCTCGATCTGCATTCGGACCCGTAGTCGCACCGGCTTGGCGTCATGGTTGAGCACCGTTATCCGTTCCTGCATGCTCCCGCCCAGCGAGCGGTCCCGGATCACCGTCACCTTGGCATTGACGTATTGCGTCGGTTGGCCCGGGACCAGGAAGAACCGCACCTGGTAGTACTGGAGGTTGTCCAGGGAGAGCGAGTGCAGCCGCTCGCCGTCGACGGTCAGCCGCCACACCGACAGGAACCGGGTGTCAAACGAGTACAGCCCGGTGAGGTAGTCCGGCGACGGGGCGATGTCGCCGTGGCCGTCGCTGACCGCGAAGGTGTTGCCGTCGAGGACGCTGAACTGGCGGTGGCGTCTCCTCTTGCTGTCCTCCTTCGTTGGCCGCCGCCGGAAGCGGCCGGTCGGATACTCCTGTGCCGCGGTGGCGGTGGGAGCCAGGAGCCGGGGGTCCCGGGCGCCCGGCGGGTCGGGCAGCATCCGCTCCAGCAAGTACAGTCTCGTCGGGTCGCCCTCTAACGTGTAGCGGCGCCGCAGCACCGCGGCGATCAGGTTGGTCCGCCCGGTCAGCAGCGCCTCGAAGAATTCCGGGTCGGAGCGCAGGACGCAGTCCGCGGGCCGGTCGTCCGTGCTGACCGTGACGGTTCCATCCATGACCGTGAGATACCAGTGGTCGGTCCGGCCGTCCGCGCTGGCGTCGAGTCGGATCGTCCCGGATTCGTGGGTGCGCAGCGTCCTGGAGGCCCGTCTGGTGAATTCGTCGAAGAATTCATCGGTCAGCCCCACCAGGCACGCCCTCCCGCTCTGCGGCCCGGCACCGGGACGGCTGGACCATGCCGGGGCTACCCGGTTTCCCGACGATCACACGTACCGTCCTGGCTGGCAGGAGGCCTCGCCGGTCGTCACCGATGAGGAGTTGGTCAAAGACGACAGGGCGGGAGGCCCGGAGCGCGAGGGCTGCAACCGTAGGTCTCGACCTGGCCATCGCCGCCGTGTGGCGGGCCGGCGCCACCAATATCGCCGCTGCCAACCGTCACGACGCCGGCAACCCCCGCCGTCCGCTGGACCGGCTCACCTGACCGACTGTGCCGGGATTCTGACCTGCGGATCGGCGCGGAGCACGTCGACGGCCAGGGCTCGTACCGCGGCTTCGTCCACGTCGACGCCCAGGCCGGGTCCGGTGGGTACCGCGGCAACCCCGTCGCGTACCTCGACCGTGCGCCCTCCCGCGTAGGTGGACTCGATGAACTGCCGGCCGTTGAGGTCGACCGGCGTGTCGATGCCGAACGCCGCGAACAGATGCAGTGACGCAGCGAAGCCGAGGTCGGAGTCGGTGAGGCCGGAGCCCATCAGGCGCACCCCGCTGTCCTCGGCGAGGGCGCACATCCGCCGGGAGAGCGTGAGGCCGCCGCTGCGCTGCACCTTCGCGATCGCGACGTCGACCGCGTCCAAGCGTACGAAGGCGGCGAGGTCGCTGGGGTGGCGCAGGCTTTCGTCGAGCGCGACCGGCACGGGGGAGTGCTCCCGCAGCCGCCGCAGTCCGGTGATCTGGTTGGCCGGGAGTGGCTGCTCGAACGCGGTGACGTCGAGCTCGGCGAGTCGGCGGGCCACCCGCAGTGCCTGGTCGACCTGGTACGCCTGGTTGGCGTCCACCCAGATCGCCGCGCCCGGCGCCGCTTCGCGTACGGCCTCGACGAACGCGATGTCCTGCTCGATGTCGGCCAGCCCGATCTTCACCTTGAATGCTGTGTACCCGAGGGCGTGGCCCTCCGTGACGCTGTCGGCGACCGCCGCGGGGGTCTTGGCGGAGATGATCCAGCCGAGTGGGATCCGTTCGGCGCGGCGTTGCCCCCAGAGTGCGCCGAGTGGGACGCCGAGCGCTCGTCCGATGAGGTCGTGCAGGGCGATGTCGATCGCCGACTTCGCGATCGGCGCACCGATCGTGAAGCCGCGGTTGATGACCCGGTCGAACGTGGCCGTGATCGCGTCGAGGTTCCAGACCGGGACACCGAGGGTCGCGGGTGCCAGGTAGCGGTCGATGGTGGTGACGATGCTCTCGGTGGTTTCATAGGTCCACGACGGCGTCGGGGTGGCTTCGCCCCAGCCGGCGATTCCGCCCGCGGTCACCTTCACCAGCACCCGCCGGCTGGGCTGCCCGACCGTCGCGACGGTCCCCCCGGCGATCTCGAACGAACGGACCGTCGGGAGTTCGACCACGAAGGTCTCCACCCGCTCCACGACGAGACCGTCCAGTGCCCCGATGTGCAAGGGCGCATGAGTCGGCATGCCGTACCCCATCCTTCTGTGGCATCTATTTAGGAATGAATTCATGCCATGCAATTGCTGGCGTCCGGAAGCTTACCGCCCGCGCGGACCCTGTAAAGCAGGGAAAATTCTTGTCGAGAGAGGATTGACGCAGGGACGTTTACTCCTCAAGAATCCTCAGCCATGACCGGCAATGATGGCTTGGATTCATTCCCTCAGGGGACGAAATTCCGAGCCCTGGCAGCCCACCTCCGGCAGCAGATCGCCGAAGGTCGGTGGTCGGTCGACGCGCGGCTGCCCACCGAGCAGGAGTTCGCGCAGACCCACGAGGTAGGGATCAACACGGTCCGCCGCGCGATCAACCTGCTGGTGGACGAGGGGTTGGTACGTCGTCGCCAGGGCTCCGGCACCTACGTGGTGGCGATACCGGCGCAGGTCGGGCGCAGCGCCCGCTTCGTCGGCGTGCTCGTACCGTCCACCTCGTACTTCTACCCGCGCGTGATCGAGGGAATCGAGCGGGTGATGACTGCTGCCGGCGTCCGGATCATCCTCTCCAGCTCCGAGTACGACCCGGATCTGGAGGCGCAGCAGATCAACGAGCTGCTCGCCGCGGACGTCGACGGCCTGCTGCTCGTGCCCAACCTGCACCTGATCGAGAACCCGCAGCGGTACGTCGACCGGCTGCACCGGCTGCCGGTCCCGTACGTGCTGGTCGAACGGCGGCCGCCGGATCCGGCACCGGACGACGCGACACCGTACGTGTGCACCAACCACCTCGGCGGGGGCTACGCGGCGGTACGGCACTTCGTCGAGTTGGGGCACCAGCGGATCGGGCACCTCGGCCGGATCCGGACCGCGACCGCCGACATGGTGGCCGAGGGCTTCGACCGCGCGGTCGGGGACTTGAATCTGCCGCGGATTCCGGCCGCGGTGGTGCGGCGCGAGGAGTGGTCGCCTGACGAGCTCGCGGCATACGCACAGATTTGCCAGGACAACGAGATCACCGCGGTGTTCTGTCTCGGCGACCGGGACGCCGCGGGACTGCTGCCGCACGCGCGCCGGCTCGGGCTGACCGTGCCCGACCGGCTGGCGGTGATCGCCTACGACGACGAGGTCGCCGACCTCGGCGAGGTGCCGCTCACCGCCATCTCCCCTCCGAAGACCGAGGTGGGCAAGCTCGCCGCCGAGGTCCTGCTGCGACGCATCGAGCAGGGCCCCTCGGCCCCTGTGCACCAGATCCAACTGCAACCACGCCTGGCGATTCGGGCCTCGTGCGGCGCCGCCGCCCGCGACCGGTAGTCCGTGACCGGCCGAAGGCCGGGCGCACCGTCGGGGCGGTGACCGCCGGTCAGCCGAGACCGCTGTCCGCCGGGCGACCAACACAAGGAGATCCACGATGAGGATGCAACGCTTCTCGCCAGGCCGGCGTCTCGTCGCCCTGGCAGGTGTCGTGGCGCTCGCCGCGACAATGTTCGGCTGCGGCGCGGGCTCCGAGGACAGCGGCGGCCGGGTGACCATCAGGCTGGGCTACTACGCGGAGGCGGGCGGCCCGGCCGACAAGACGATGCGCTCGCTCGCCGACGAGTTCATGAAGGCGAACTCCGGCATCAAGCTGGAGCTGGAGTCGGCGCCGTACACGGACTTCTTCAAGCGGCTGCGTACCCAGCTCGCCGGCGGCAAGGGCCCTGACGTGTGGCTCTCCGACGGGGTGCTGGTGCAGGAGTACGCCGGTCGCAACAGCCTGCGGGACCTCAGCGACTTCGTGAAGACCGTCAACACCGACGACTACTACGGCGTGGACCTCAACCGCGACTCCGACGGCCACATCTACGGCTTCCCGCAGGGCGCGCAGACCCCGGTGCTCTTCTACAACAAGAAGATGTTCGCGGACGCGGGCGTCGCCGAGCCGACCGGGGACTGGACGTACGACGACCTCGCCGCGGCCGCGAAGAGGCTGACCCGGGACACCAACGGCGACGGCAAGCCCGACGTGTGGGGGATGCGCGTCTACTCGCCCGGCTTCACCGAGAGCTGGTGGCCGATGATCAAGGCGTTCGGCGGCGACGTCGTCACCGACGGGGGCCGGAAGGTCGTCATCGACAGCCCGCAGAGCCGCGCGGCGCTGGACTGGATGCTGAACGCGATGTACACCGAGAAGGCCGGCCCCGATGTGGTCACGACCAAGGCGCTGGGCAGCCCGCACACGATGTTCGCCAGCAACCGCGTGGCGATGCAGTTCGGCATCTACGCCCGTACCATCCCGGCGAACGCGGCGAAGATCGATCTCGGCGTGGCACCGATGCCGAAGGGCCCGGCGGGTCGGGGCCATGTGGCGATCGCGAACTCCTGGGTGATCAACAAGGCCGCGAACCAGCGGAAGGCCGAGGCCGCCTGGAAGTGGATCACGTACTTCGCCTCCGAGAAACCACAGACCACCTGGGCCGGGATCGGCGAGGCGATCCCGATCAACAAGAAGGTGGCGGCGTCCGAGGTGTTCCTGAAGCCGGGTACCCCGCCGGCCGACCGGCAGGCGTTCCTCGACGCCCTCGCCGACGCCGACGACCTCGGCCTCAACCCCGTGTGGACCGAGTACACCACGGCCGTGGCGAACCAGATCGACCGGGCGCTGGCCAAGGAGCGGCCCGTCGGTGACGCGCTGACCGACGGGCAACGGGATGCCCAACAGGTCATCGACCGCTTCTACGCGAACAAATGAGTCAGACCCGCCAGACCGAGGGAGGAGGTGGCGCTGTGACGACCATCGAGGACCGGGTGGAACAGGGGCGCCGCCCCTCCGTCGCGGACGGAGGGAGAACCGGGGATGAGCGGCCGGGCTTCGGTCAGCGGGCTTGGGCGACCGTGTTCGCCTTCCCGTACATGGCACACCTGGTGGTGCTGACCGCGTGGCCCGTACTGGCGCTGGCATACTTCAGCCTCACCGACTACGACACGCTGTCCTCCCCGAGATGGGTGGGGCTGGACAACTTCCGCCGCTTGCTCGGCGATGAAGCGTTCTGGCGGTCATTGCTCAACACCGCCTACTTCGCGGTGCTGTTCGTGCCCACCCAGACGTGTCTCGCGCTGCTGCTCGCGGTCGCGTTGAACCAGCGCCTGCGGTGGATCTCGTGGCTCCGCAGCGCGTACTTCGTGCCGGTCGTGTCGTCGTGGGTCGTGGTGGGGTACGTCGCCGACGCGGTCTTCAACCCGCAGTTCGGGATGGCCAACACCGTGCTGGGGTGGCTCGGCCTGCCCTCGGCGACCTGGCTGCAGAGTCCGATGCTCGTCATCCCCACGCTCGCCCTGGTCGCGGTGTGGAAGGGCGTCGGCTACGTGATGGTGCTCTTCCTTGCCGGACTGCAGAACATTCCGGAGGAGTTGTACGAGGCCGCCAAAATTGACGGCGCGTCGGCCTGGCAGCGGTTCCGCCGGGTCACGCTGCCGGGGATATCCGGAACGACCTTCCTCGTCCTGGTCCTCTCGACGATCACCACCCTGCAGGCCTTCGAGCAGGTCTACGTGATGACCGGACCGATGCGGGGCCAGCCCGCCGGCCAGCCGAACGGGGCGAGTGAGATGACCGTGCTGTTCATGTACAAGCAGGGCTTCGAGTTCTTCAACATGGGCTACGCGTCCGCGGTCGCGTGGGTGCTGTTCGCGCTGATCTTCATCTTGACGATGGTCCAGCTCCGGCTGCAGAAGAAGTGGGTGCACTATGCCTGACACCGGTCAGCGCGGCCGGGCCCGGCCGCGTCGCAACCGGCCGGGCCGTTGGTTCGCGTACCTGTTCCTCGGCCTCGGCGCGGCGGTGATGGTCGTGCCGTTCGTCGCCTCCCTCGCCAACTCGCTGAAGAACTTCGCGCAGTACGTCGCCGTGCCGCCGATCTGGGTCCCCGACCCGCCGACGTGGTCCAACTACCGCGAGGTGTGGGAACGCGCGCCGTTCGGCCTGTACGCCTGGAACAGCTTTCTCATCGCGAGCCTCGCCGTGGTCGGCAACGTGGTCACCAGCGCGATGGTGGGCCACGCGCTGGCCCGGATGAAGCTGCCGGGCAAGGAGGTGCTGCTCGCCGCGGCGCTCGGCACCCTGATGCTGCCGACCGTCGTGACCATCATCCCCAACTTCATCCTGTACAAGCACCTCGGCTGGCTCGACACCGTGCTGCCGTTGGTGGTGCCGTACTGGCTGGCGACGCCGTTCGGGATCTTCCTGATGCGCCAGACGTTCCTCGCGATCCCGCGCGACTTCGAGGAGGCGGCAGCGCTCGACGGGGCCAACCCGTGGCAGGTGTTCTGGCGGGTCCACATGCCGCTCGCCAAGCCGGCACTCGCGACACTCGGCGTCTTCACGTTCATGGCGTCCTGGGGTGCCGTGCTCGAGCCCACGATCTACCTCACCTCGCCGGAGAAGTACACCCTGCCCATCGGGGTGATGAGCCTGCAGGGCCAGTTCATGGGCAACGACCAGCTCGTCACCGCCGCCGCGCTGATGTCCCTCGTGCCCATGCTGCTGCTGTTCCTGCTCGCCCAGCGCTACTTCGTCCGCGGCGCCATGGCCAGCGGTCTCAAGGGCTGATCAGCGGTCGCCCGCCGCCCCGCTTCCGGGGGAGGAGCGTGGGGGAGAGGCCAACCGAGCGCGCCCCTGACCGCCCTTCTCCTACCGACAACACCTGTCCTGATCGAAAGGAACCTGCAGTGACCGAAACATGGGGGAACCGACCATTCCGCGTTGGGGTGGTCGGTGCGGGCAGCGTCGCCGCGCTGCACCTCGACGCGGCCGCCGGCCTGCCCGAGGTCGAGGTCGCCGCGGTCTGCGACGTGCGGCTCCCGGCCGCCGAGCAGCTCGCAGCCCGGTTCGGGGCCCGCGCATATGCCGACCACGCCGCGATGTTCGCCGCCGGCGGCCTGGACGGGGTACTGGTCACCGCGCCGCACTCGCTGCACGCACCGATCACCGTGGACGCCGCCGCGGCCGGGCTGCACGTCCTGGTAGAGAAGCCGATGGCCACCACCCTCGAGGACGGCCAGCGGATGATCGACGCCTGCACGACCCACGGGGTACGGCTCGCCGTGGGCCACGTGCTGCACTTCCTGCCGACGGTACGCGAGGCGTGGCGGATCCTGCGGTCGGGAAGCCTGGGCCGGCCCGTGGTAATCACCGAGCGGCGTACCGCGCGGTACGAGCGCGGTTCCCGGCCGGACTGGTTCTTCGACCCGGTGCTCGCCGGCGGCGGCATCGTGATGAACGTCGGCACCCACAGCATCGACAAGGCCCAGTGGCTCGGCGACGCACCCGCCACCGGCGTGCACGGGTACGTCTGGAACCAGCCGGGCGTCGAGGTCGAAACCGAGTCGGTCGGGCTGCTGGAGCTGGCGAACGGGGTACGGGTCGTGCTCTCGGTCACCGGCACCGGCCTGCCGTTCCAGGACGAGACCGAGGTGGTGTGCGAGCACGGTGCGCTGCGGCTGTCTCGGCGCGACGGGCTGTGGACGTACCGGGGGGACGACGCGGTGCAGGTGGTCGCGCCCGAGCAGGACGACATCGTGGAAGCGTTCCGGGAGCAGTTGGCGGACTTCGTCGCGAGCTGCCGCGACGGCCGGGCGCCGGCGGTCGACGCAGCGTACGGCCAGTCGGTCGTGGCCACCGCCCTCGCGCTGTACGAGTCGGCCGAACGCGTTGACACCGTACGGATCCCCCGGTTCACCATGGAGGCGGCGGCATGAGCGGCGTCGACACCGTACCGGCGTGGGCGGCGGGCCGACTCGCCTTCAGCACTCTCGGCTGTTCCGCAGAGCCGGTGGAATCGGTGCTGGAGCTGGCCCGGCGTACCGGCTGCCACGGGGTGGAGCTTCGCTGCGCCGAAGGTGAGCCGGTCGCGCCCGACACCCCGGCCGCAACGCTGCGGGAGATCGGGAAGCGGTTCGCGGACGCCGGCGTCGAGCCGATCTGCGTCGCCTCGTACGTGCGCATCGCGGCGCCGGACGGAGATCCGGTCACCGACCTGCTGCACCACGTCGAGATCGCCGAGCAACTCGGTGCCAGCTACGTGCGGGTCTTCGGCGGCCGGGACGGCCAGGCCGACCCCCATCCGGCGGCGGTGCAGCGACTCGGCGAGGTAGCCAGGAGGATCGAGGGTGGGCCGGTGACGGTCCTGCTGGAGACCCACGATGTGTTCTGCTCGGCGCGCGCCGTCGCGGCGGTGCTGGCCGAAGTCGGCTCGCCCGCGGTGGCCGCCCTGTGGGACGCGGTGAACCCGTGGCGGGTGGGGGAGAGCCCCCGCGAGGCGGCCGACGCGCTGGCGCCGTGGCTGCGCCACGTACAGCTCAAGGACGTCCGCGCGACCGACAACCTGGCTCCGGTGCTGCCAGGGCGCGGCACGGTCCCGCTGGGCCAGATCCTCACCGAGCTGGACCGCCTCGACTATCGAGCCTGGCTGTCCCTGGAGTGGGAACGGGCCTGGTTCCCAACGGCGCCGCCGCTGGACGAGGCGCTGGCCGCGTTCCGGGCGGTGCTCGCGGCGCACCAGGCGGCGGAATGACCTCGTTGATCCCGTATCCCGTGGCGGTCCGCCGGCACCCCGGCACGCTGCGGGTCGCCGGGCCGGTGCCGGTCGCCGCCGGGCCGGAGACCGAGGGGGTCGCCGACTGGCTCGCGGAGGTGCCCGGCTTCATCCGCGCCCTGGTGTCCGACGCCCCGGTGCGCCTGGCCGTCGACCATCGCCTGGCACCCGAGGGCTACCGGCTCACCGTCGACGAACGTGGGGTGGAGATCACCGGAGGCGCGCCTGCCGGGGTGTTCTACGGCGCCCAGACGTTGCGCCAACTGCTGCCGGAAGGCGGATCCGGCCAGACCGCCAGCCTCCCGTACCTCGAGGTGGCCGACGCCCCCCGGTTCGGCTGGCGCGGCGTGATGCTCGACGTGGCGCGGCACTTCATGCCCAAGGAGTTCGTGCTGCGCCTCATTGACCTGCTCGCGCTGCACAAGCTCAACGTGCTGCACCTGCACCTCACCGACGACCAGGGCTGGCGGCTGGAGATCCCGCGCTACCCGCGGCTGACCGAGGTCGGGGCGTGGCGTGCCGAGACCCTGGTCGGGCACGCCCGGCAGACCCCCCGCCGGTACGACGCGGCACGGCACGGCGGCTACTACACGCGGCAGGACATCCGGGAGATCGTGACGTACGCCGCGACGCGGTTCGTCACCGTCGTGCCCGAGATCGAAGGCCCCGGCCACTCACAGGCGGCGATAGCGGCGTACCCGCAGCTCGGCAACACCGGCCGGCAGCTCGACGTCTGGACCGACTGGGGCATCAGCGAGCACGTGCTCGACATCTCCGAGACGACGCTCGGCTTCTACCGCGACGTGCTCGACGAGGTGATGGCGCTCTTCCCCGGCAACTACCTGCACCTCGGCGGCGACGAGTGCCCCACCAGGCAGTGGCGGGCCAACCCGGCCGTCGCCGCGCGCCTGGCCGAGCTGGGACTTCCGGACGAGCGGGCCCTGCTCGGCTGGTACGTGGGGGAGCTCGCCAGCTTCGTCGCGGCCCGCGGCCGCCGTCCCGTCTTCTGGTACGACACCGACACTGCGCTGAGGGTGCCGAACGCGATCGCCATGCCGTGGCGGGGCGACGGCGCGGCCATGGCGGCCCACCAGGACGGCCACGAGGTGGTGCTCGCCTCCCACGAGCACCTCTACCTCGACTACTACCAGAGCCAGGACCGGGACACCGAACCGCTCGCGATCGGCGGATACACACCGTTGGAGCGGGTGTACGAGTTCGACGCCGACCAGCCTGTCGGGGCGCTCGGCGCCCAGTGCCAACTGTGGACCGAGTACCTGCCGCGGCCGGAGGACGTGGAGCGCATGGCGTTTCCCCGGCTCTGCGCGTTCAGCGAGACCGTCTGGTCGACCGCGCCCCGGCACTCCTTCGCCAGCTTCCACGGCCGGCTCACGGCGCACCTGCCCCGCCTCGCCGCGGCGGGCGTGGCGTACCGGCCGCTCGACGCCATCCCGTCACCCCGCACCGAGCCACAGCCATCCCTCAAGGAGGCACCGACCGATGCCCATTCACGTGGCTGACGCCCCACCGTGCAGCCTGGCCGCCCTCCGGGAGGCCCTCTCGACGCCCAGCCAGGAGGTGGTGGAGAGCCTGGCGCGGTTGGACGGCGACCTGATGCTCCTCGGCGTCGCCGGAAAGCTCGGACCCGAGCTGGCCCTGATGGCGCGGCGGGCCCTGGACCGGGCAGGCCGGCAGGCCCGGATCATCGGGGTGGCCCGCAATCCCGGTCCCGAGATGGTCGAGCGGTTGCGCGACGGGGGCGTGGAGCTGCTTCGCGCCGACCTGCTCGACGAGGCGGCGCTCGCCGGCCTGCCGGACGTGGCGAACATCGTGTACCTGGCCGGCCGGAAGTTCGGCACCGACGGCGCCGAGCATCAGACCTGGGCGCTCAACACCTACCTTCCCGGGCGGGTCGCCGAGCGGTTCCGCGACTCGCGGATCGTCGCCTTCTCCACCGGCAACGTCTATCCCCTGCTGCCCGTGGTGAGCGGCGGCGCCGACGAGGCGACGCCACCGGGCCCGGTCGGCGAGTACGCACAGTCGTGCCTGGGCCGGGAGCGGGTGTTCGAGCACTTTTCACACCGGTACGGCACTCGGATGGCGATCGTCCGGCTGAACTACGCGGTGGAACTCCGGTACGGAGTGCTGTTGGAGATAGCGCGTGCCGTATACCGGGGCGAGCCCGTGGACCTGCGGATGGGCAACGTCAACGTGATCTGGCAGGGGGACGTCAACGTCGCCACTCTCCGGCTCTTCGAGCACTGCACGGCACCGCCGTTGGTGCTCAACCTGGCCGGCCCCGAGACCGCGTCCGTGCGCTGGATCGCGCAGCGGTTCGGCGAGCTGTTCGGGGTGCCCGCGACATTCTCTGGAACACCGGAGCCGACCGCGCTGCTCTCCAACGCCGCGCGGGCGAACGAGCTGTTCGGCTACCCCGCCGTCGCGCTGCGCACGCTGATCGGGTGGACCGCCGAATGGGTGCTCAGCGGCGGCGAAACCCACGGCAAGGACACCCACTTCCAGGAGCGAGAGGGGCGTTTCTGATGTCGGCGGCACTACCGGTGGACGTCGGCGCGGCGCTGCGCGAGGGCGTCGTGATCCCGGCTCACCCGCTCGCGCTTGACGCCGCGGGGCGGCTTGACGAGCGCCGACAGCGTGCGCTGAGCCGGTACTACCTGGACGCCGGGGCGGGTGGCCTGGCGGTCGGGGTGCACACCACCCAGTTCGCGATCCGGGAGGCCGGGCTACTTGAACCGGTACTACGGATCGCCGCGGACACGGTGCGGGAGGCGCCGCGCGGCCGGCCGGTGGTGCTGGTCGCCGGGGTCTCCGGCACCACCGACCAGGCAGTCGCCGAGGCGAAGCTTGCCGCCGACCTCGGCTACCACCTCGCCATGGTGATCCTGCGTGGGTTGGCGGAGCTGACGGACGACGAGCTCATCGCGCACATCTCGGCGGTCGGCGAGGTGCTCCCGGTGTTCGGCTTCTACCTCCAGCCCGCGGTCGGCGGTCGGACTCTCGGGTTCGACTTCTGGGCTCGGCTCGCCGAACTGCCCTGCCTGGCGGCGATCAAGATCGCGCCGTTCGACCGGTACCGCACCCTCGACGTGGTCCGGGCGGTCTGCGAGTCCTCACGAGCGGCGGAGATCGCGCTCTACACCGGCAACGACGACAACATCATCGTCGACCTGCTCACCACCTACCGCTTCCCGGTGAGCGGCGGCCAGGTCAGCAAGCGGATCGTGGGTGGGCTGCTCGGCCAGTACGCCGTGTGGACCCGCCGCGCGGTGGAGCTGTTCGAGCAGGCCCGCGAGGCGGCACGGACCGGACAACTCGACGAGGAACTGCTCACGACGGCCGCGAGGTTGACCGACGCCAACGCCGCCGTCTTCGACGTCGCCAACGGCTTCGCCGGCTGCGTCGCCGGAATCCACGAGGTGCTGCGGCGGCAGGGACTGCTGGACAACGTACGGCTGCTCGACGAACAGGAGCGGCTCTCGCCCGGGCAGGCGGCGGAACTCGACCGCGTGGTCCGGGCGTGCCCCGACCTGCAGGACGACGCGTTCGTCGCCGCGCACCTGGACCGCTGGCTCGACACATAGCAGGGAGCAGCCATGATCGTCCCCCACGCCGTCCTGGCCGCCGTGCTGGCGGTGGCGTCGGCCACCCTGGCGGTGGCCCCGTGACTTCGTCATCTCCTGACCCCCCTGAGAGGAGCACCCCTTGTCCCTGACCCGAAGCAAGTCCTGGCGCTCCCGGCTGGCGCTGTCCGCCGCCGTGTTGGCCGCACTGCTGCTGCCGCCCGGGCAGCCCGCCTCCGCCGCCGGCCCCTCGGTCACCATCGACTCGCACGCCAGCGGTGACGCGGTGCCGGCCGGGACCGTCCGCCTGTCGGGCAGCTACACCGACGCGTACGAGCTGACCATCGTGCTCGACGGACGCAGCGCTCCCCCGGTGCACACCGTGGACCCGGATGGCGACGACACCGGCACCTGGTACTACGACCTGGACACCACCGGCGTGGACGGTGAGATCGAGGTCGCGGTGCGCGCCAAGCGCACCGACACCCGTTACGGTGTCTGGTCCTCGTTCGTCACGCTGCGAGTGGACAACCCGGTCGCCAACGTCCCGATCGTGACAGTGGCCAGTCCCGATGACGGGGGCACGGTGCGGCACCCGGCGCCGGTCCGCGTCTCGGTCGCCGCGCGTAACGCCGTACGCGAGGTGTCGGTCCGCGTCAACGGCGGAGCCTGGCAGCCGGCGCTCGGAGCGAAGGGCACCTACACCTATCTGTGGGATCCCCGCGAACTCGGCGACGCGATGGCAAGCATCGAGGCCAGAGCCGTCGACGCGTACGGCAACACCGGCTACAGCCCGACCGTCTACGTCACGGTCGGCGCGGGCGCTGCCGAACCGGTACGGGTCGGCCCGCAGGACCGGGCGATGTGGATCTGGGAGCGGGCATCCTACGGCCTGATCCTCAACCCGGGATCCCGCCGGCTGCTCGAGACCACGGCGCGCGACGTCGACACCTTCGGCTCGCGGCCGATCACCACGCTCTATGTCGGCGTGGACCGGTACGGCGACCTGGACATGCTCAACGACAAGCGCGCCGAGGTACGGGACTTCGTGAGCTGGGCCCACGCGCAGGGCTTCACGGTGTACGCCACCATCGCCGGCGGCACCCAACCACCGTTCCTCGGCGGGCTGGAGCGCTACCACCCCCGCGCGGTCCGGGAGATGGAGAAGATCCTCAACTACAACCTCGCCTCCCGACCGGGGGCACGGTTCGACGGGGTCAACGTCGACATCGAGCCCTACATCTATCCCGGGTTCGCGGCCGAGAAGCCGGCCCTGCAGCTGCAGTGGCTCGAGATCCTGGAGCAGATGATCCAGCGCAGGAACACGGCGGGTTCGCCACTGGCGTTCGGCCCGGCCATCCCGCGCTGGCTGGACGTCAACACCTGCTGCACCGACATCACCTGGAAGGGCGCCACCAAACCGCTCAGCGAACACATCCAGGACCTGACCGACTACATCTCGATCATGGACTACCGGGACACCGCAGAGGGTTCGGTCGGCATCATCGACCAGGCGCGGTCCGAGATCGCGTACGCCGAGGCGATCGGCAAGCCGAACTCGGTGGTGATCGGAGTCGAGACGCTGGACATCGCCTGGAGCGGCGACCCGGAAACCATCACCTTCCGCGAGGAGGGACGCGCCGTCGCCGAGCGCGAGCTGCAGAAGGTGTACGAAGCCTTCGCCGGCAGCCCGGCCTTCGGCGGCATCGCGATGCACCACTACGACTCCATCCGCTGGCTGCCGTCGGTGTGGGGACCCAATGCCGTGTACCCGCCGCTGCCGGCCGACGCCAGCCCGCCCAGTGCGGTCGGCTCGCCACCGACGGCGAGCGCCTTCGACCACCAGAGCATCGATCTCGCCTACGGTCGGGCCTTCGACGACACCGAGGTGGAGCAGTACAACATCTACCGGTCCACCGATCCGCGCTTCACGCCCGACCCGGACAACCTCGCCGGGCAGTCGCGGGGCCTGAGCTTCACCGACTCCGGCCTGCTGCCGGACACCAGATACCACTACCGGGTCGCCGCCGTGGACGTACACGGCAAGGTCGGGCCGGCCTCGCTGGCTGTATCCGCCACCACCGCCGGCACCGACCTGCGGCCGCTGATCGTCTCCGAGCTGACGGTGACCGCCGTGGGCAGTCCGGCGACCGTGCGGATCCGGGTGACCGATCTGGTCACCGGGAAGCCGGTGGCGGCGGCCGTACATGGCCGGTTCACCAAGATGGCGGGCCGGTACCTGACGATGAACGCGAACCCGGACGGCCAGGCGTCCGGCGTTTCGGAGGCGATCGGCTCCCAGGCCGGCGAGGTCGGTTTCCAGCCACTGCGGATCACCGCGCCCGGCTACTACTGGGCCTCCGCCCACGACCGGGCCCGGAACGTGGAGACCAGGTGGCAGACCACGACGCCGGTGATCGCCGACACCTTCGTACGCGCCGGTGCATACGCGGACGCCACCCACGGCTCCGCCAGCGCATTGGAGGTCGCTGACCTTCCCGACGCGCAGAGTCCGGACGGCGACCGGATGGCCTATCTGAAGGCCGGGCTCGGCGGCTACCCAGGCACTGCGACTGTCTCCGCCCGGCTGTACTTCCATGTCAGCGCGGTGGCGCCGGGCAGTGGCGCCGTACCGGTAACGGTGCGGGCGCTGGCCGACGACTCATGGTCCGAGGGCGGTGCGACCTGGAACAGCCGCCCGTCCAGCGCGGGCGCAAGCGTGCTAGGGACCGTCCGTGTGGAGCGCCCCGGCTGGTACTCGGTCGACGTCACCGGAGCGGTCAACGCCCACCTGGCCGGCGGAGCCCTGACGCTGCGACTCTCCGACGACACGACTGCCGGGCGGCCACTCGCCGTGGACAGCCGGGAAAGCGACCAGCAGCCGTACCTGATCGTCTACTGATACCGGTGGTTCTGGCGCCCGTCCTTGGAGACATCGACGGGCGCCAGACGTCGATGGTGACAGGCCGCGGGCGCTGCGCGGCGCGGCCGCTGGCCGGGCTACCGCGCCGTGTAGTGTTGATCATCCGATTTAGACCACTGGCGCCTGACCCGTGCGTGATCTTCGCGCCAGAGCTTTGGAGGACTGTGTGCGCGTACTAGCGCGACGACTGTCGATCTCGGCACTCGCAGTGGCGGTTGCGGTGGTGACGTTCGGGTCGCCGGCCCACGCCGCGACGAACCCGTTCACCCCGGCACAAGCCTGCAACAACGACTTCGGCGGCTCGTGGGCCCAGGCTTCCGACGGTCACCGGTCGATCTACTCGGGCGGCACGAAGGTGGGCGACGTCTACCTGATGTACAACAGCGCAACCGGGTACAACTGCGTCGCCACCCTCAAGGCGGTGGCCGTCGGATCGACGACCGGGGTCGCCGCCAGCTTGCGAGTTGAGGGCAGCTCCTGGGCCACCGACTCGGGCAACTACAAGTACTACGCCGCGAAGCAGCGCGCTGCGCGGGACACCTGCGTCATGTACGAGGGAGAAGTCCTGTACGGCACGATGTGGGTGGGCAACGGTAGGTACACCTGGGGTAACTGCGGCTGAGCGGCCATGAGGCTGCGGGTACGCGTGCGCGTACCCGCAGTCAACCCCGATGCGGGGAGCGGCCGCGCGCGTGAAGCTGGCCGAGACCAAGGCCGCTGACCTGGGCCGGCACGATAGCGTCGGGGCGATGCAGACCCCTTCCGAACCAGCCACGCTGACCACCGCCGAACGCGCGATCGATACCCGCTTCCGCGCGGTCCTGGCGCGGCTGCCCCAGCGTGGGCCGATCAGCTGGCTGATCGAGTTCGCGGTCTTCGGACTCAAACAGGCATGGGCGTGCGTGTTCGGTGGGGCGATGCTGGCGGTCATCTTCGCGGCGCATCTCTGGTACCCGACGGACGCGGTGTTCGCCCGCAACGACCTCCTGACTCTCGCCGCGGTCGCCATCCAGATCGCCATGGTGGCCGGACGCCTCGAAACCCTGCGGGAACTGCGGGTAGTTGTCCTGTTCCACCTTGTCGGCACAGCCATGGAGTTGTTCAAGACGCACATCGGCTCGTGGTCGTACGCGTCCGACGGGGTGCTGCGGCTCGGCGCGGTGCCCCTCTTCAGTGGCTTCATGTACGCCGCGGTCGGCTCTTACCTGGTCCGCGTCAACCGGCTGTTCGACCTGCGTTTCGCGCGCTACCCGAAACGCTGGGTGACGGCTGCGGTGGCCGTCGCCATCTATGCCAACTTCTTCACCAACCACTACGTCTTGGACGTCCGGTGGCTCCTCATCGCCGTCGTCGCGCTCGTGTTCGGGCGTTGTGTCATGCAATTCCGCATATTCCGGTTCCGTTGGCGCATGCCGCTCCTGCTCGCCTTCGTCCTCGTCGCCTTCTTCATCTGGCTCGCGGAGAACATCGCCACCTGGTCGCATGCCTGGCTCTACCCCAGCCAGATGGGCGGTTGGCAGCCGGTTTCGCCGGCGAAGCTGGCATCATGGCTCCTCCTCATGATCATCTCGGTCGTGATGGTCACCTGGATCTCACCGCCGCAGCCGCCCGACGACCGGCAGTCGCCCACAGCGGTGGACGCGGCGGAGCTTCCTCCTGTCTCAGCGTCCCGGTCGCCGAGGTGATCCACGCAGCTGTATTCAAGGTCGAACTCGACTCGAGCCAAACTTGAGAGGAGCCCACCGGCCGGACCGTACGCTGGCGGGATGATCTACAAGATCCTGGTCCGGGCGGAGTGGTCGGCGGCGCTGGCCGAGGGCCGGTACGACGGCTCGGCGACGGACCGGCAGGACGGATTCGTCCACCTCTCGTCGGCCGAGCAGCTCTCCGGCACGGCCGAGCGGTACTTTGCCGGTCAGCCTGATCTGCTGGTGCTCGCGGTCGACCCGGACCTGCTCGGCGATGCGCTGCGCTGGGAGCCGTCGCGCGGCGGTGCGCTGTTCCCGCACGCCTACGGCCCGCTGCCGCTGGCCGCGGTGGTCGGCACCGCGAGGCTGCCGGAGGGGATCCCCGCCGCGGAGGCGGTGGCGGCCGCCCTTGCCGCACTCGCCTGACCGTCCCCGCCGGCGACCGGACCTGGACTGCCCGGGGCTGGGGGAGGGGTGGCCGGGCCGCGCCCGGCGGGGCGTTACGCACGGGTGCGCTGCCCCGCGTGAATTGTTCGCCAATCGATCAAGGCATAGTAGATCGTCAATGTTAAATGGGCAATACGGAGAGCTTGTGAATCACCTCGCTTGGTGAGGGCTGGTAGCCGAAACTGTTATTTGCTTGACTGTGCGGCGGTGCCGTAGAAGAGCAGCGGCATGACTGGAGGCTGTGCCGCGTGAGCAAACCGGATCCGGAAAAGACAGTCGGCAACGTGCACGAGGCACTCAGCCGGCCGCTGTTCAACCCCGTGTTGAAAGTGACGGTCGGCGAAGGAAAGCTCGACTACGAGATCTACCTGCGCACCGCCGATCTGCTGCGCCTGCAGACACCCAGGCCTGAGCTCGTCGACGCGGACGAGCTCATGTTTCAGGTCGTGCATCAGGCGCAGGAACTGTGGCTGAAACTACTCGCCCACGAGGTGGCCGAGGTCGTCGACGATCTCGATGGTGATCGCCTGTGGGAGGTGGCCGCTCGGCTGGACCGAGCTGTGCGGATCACGCACTGCCTGTCGCAAGAGCTTCGCGTGCTGGAGACCCTCACACCCGACACCTACCAGGTGATACGCCGGCATCTCGGTAACGGCAGTGGGCAGGAATCCCCCGGCTACAACGCCGTACGGGTGGCCGCGTCGTACGCCGCCGAGGCCCTGGACCGGCTCCTCGCGCGGCACGAGGTCGCGCTTGCCGACGTCTACGCCGGTCTCCGACCCGAACTGAAGCGGGTCTGCGAGCTCCTCGTCGACCTCGACGAGGGCTACCAGACGTGGCTGTTCACCCACTACCTGCTGGTGCGCCGGACGATCGGGGTGGGCCGGGACGTCGCGGCGCTGGACGGGGTGCCCACCCAGATTCTCGTCGGGCGGATGACCCAGCCACTGTTCCGGGCACTCTGGGCGGTCCGCAACCAGCTCACCGCCGAGTGGCAGCGGGAGGGCGGTCTGCCGCCCGGGGCCGACCGCCGGGAAGCGCGGGTGCCGGCGTGACCACCCAGCTACGGCACCACTTCCCTCTGCTTGAGACCTGCGTGTACCTGAACAGCAACTCCACCGGCGCAGTGCCCCGCGGGGCCGAGCCTGTTCTCCACCGGTACTGGGAGACGCTCTGCGCCTGGCGCGACGACGTGTGGGACGAGTGGCTCAAGGAGCTGCGGGCCTACGGCGACGCCGTCGCGCGGTTCATCGGCGCTCCGCCGGGCAGCGTGGTCACCGACGCCAACGTCAGCACCCTCCTGGGCCGCATCGCCTCCTGTTTCGACTATCGTCCGCCCCGCAACCGGGTGGTCACGACGCACCTGGAGTTCCCCACGGTGCCGTTCATCTGGCGGGCGTTCGGCCGCTACGGCGCCCGACTCGACGTCGTCGACGCCGGCGGGCCCGGGTTCGACGAGGATGCCCTGGAGCGGCGGATCGACGAACGTACGCTGTTGGTGTGCGTGCCGCACGCCAGCTACGCCACCGGCGCGGTGATCGACCTGCCCCGTCTCGTCAAACACGCACACGACGTCGGCGCACTCGTTGTCGTCGACGCCTTCCAGACCATCGGCACGGTCCCGTTCGACGTGGCAGCGCTGGACGTCGACTTCGTCCTCGGCGGCGCGCACAAGTGGCTGTGCGGCGTCGGGGCGGCGTTCCTGTACGTCCGGCCCGAGCTGCTGCCGACCCTGCGGCCAGCGGCGACGGGATGGTTCGCCGGCGACGCCGCGCTGACCTTCCGCCCTTCGTCGGACTGGGCCGGCGACGCCCGCCGGTTCGCCGGTGGAACCCCGTTCCCGCTCAGCGCCCAGATCTCCAGAGTCGGACTGGACCTGCTGGCCGGTGTGGGCATCGACGCCATCCGCGAGCACTCACTGAACTGCACCGAGCGGATAGTGCACCGGGCCGCGGCCGCCGGCATCCCCGTGCTCGGCCCCACCGCGCCCGCGCAACAGGGCGGTGTCGTCTGCCTGGCCGTCCCGGACGGTGAGGCGGTCAAGCGCAGCCTCGCCCGGCGGCAGATGATCTGCAGCTGGCGAGGGGCCCTGCGGGTGGCCCCGCACATCTACAACACCATCGACGAGGTCGACGCGTTCATGGACGCCCTCGAACTGGAGTTCCGGCAGGTCAGATCATGACCGGCGCACCGCTGTCCCCGAGGGCACTCATGAGCCTGCTCGCCAACGGCGCCAAGGCCATCGACGTGCTGGAGACCGCCCTGAACATCGGGCTGCTCGACGCGCTGGAACCGGGCCCGGTGCGCCTCGAGCAGCTCAGCGCCCGCTTCGACCTGCGCCCGGGTCGGCTCTACAAGCTCCTTGACTGCTTGGAAAGCCTCGGTTTCGTGCACCGCGACGAGCGAACCGACGACATCAACGACACCGAGTACCGCGCTGTCCCGGGGCTCAAGGACGCCGTCGTCGAGGTGGTCGGGCCCGACGCGATCGAACGCGACCGCGACAAGTACCCGTGGCGGCAGCTGCACGGCAGGCTGGCGGACACCCTTCGCGGGCAGCTCAGCATCACCGAGAACGACTTCGCCTGGCCACCGAGGACGGCAGCCCAGATCGCCGACTTCGAGAGGAGCATGGCGGCCGGCCTGGGCCCGATCATCGAGGCGTTCCGCACCCACGCACCGCGGCTCTGGCCCGACCGCCACCGGCTGCTGGACGTGGGAGGCGGCGACGGCACCCTCGCCACGTACCTGCTCGCAGATACGCCCGACCTGACCGTCGACGTCTACAACCTGCCCCCGGTCCAGCCCCTCGTCGACGAGACCCGGGTACGGTCCGGCCACGAAACCCGGCTCGGGTTCGTCGGCGGGGACTTCCTCACCGAAGCGCTGCCCACCGGCTACGACACCATGGCGTTCGTCCGCGTCCTGCACGACTGGCCGGCGCGCGTCGCCCACCGCCTGATCGAGAACGCCTACCAGGCGTTGCCGCCCCGCGGCCGCCTGCTGATCTGCGAGGAGTTCCGCACCTCGGAGCGGCTGGCCATGCAGTTCTTCTGGTCCTACTTCCTGATCGGCGTCGACAGTTGCGCCAGCCGCCTGCGGGAAACCACCTTCTACATCGGCGCGTTGCGGCAGGCCGGCTTCGACGGGATCGAGGTGTTGCCCGGCCGGTTCGAACTGATCTCGGCACGCAAGCCGTGACCGGGCATCACGGCTGGGGCTCGAGGTCGAGGCGGCGGGTGAACGGGCGGCGGGTGAGGCTGGCGTACAGCATCCGGGTGAGGGTGACGATGTCGAAGACCGGCACCCCGAGCCGGGCCTGGATCCGGTGCGCGAACGGCACCAGATCCGTGCACTCGATCACCAGCGCGCCCAGCTCCGGGTGGGCCCGGGCGAGGGCCTCCACCTGTTCGTCCACTTCGGCGGCCAGCCGGTCGACGTCGAGGGTGTCGCGGCGTCCCTCCAGCATCACCTCGCGGAACTCGCGTTGACCGGCCATGCCGGTGACTGCGAGCGGCACCTCCCGCGCCCCGACCGCGGCGAGGTGTCGGGGGGTCAGCGCCGCCTCGTCGGCGACCAGCAGCCCGACGGTGCGGCCCGGCCCGATCATCTGGTGCACCAGAGGTAGCTGGATCAGGCTGGAGGACCACAGCGGTACGTCCACCGCGGCGGCCAGTTCCGCCTGGAAGAGCACGAGGAAACCGCACGCCCCGGTGATCCCCGCGACGCCGGCGGCCTGCAGGTCCCGGGCGGCCTGGAGGAACGGCTCCAGCAGCGTCGGGTCGGCCTCGCGGACCAGCCGGCGGGGAGTGGCGCCCCGGACCACCCGGTAGTGGACCGGGAAGTCGAAGGTGGCCGGGTTGCGGATGTGGCCGGGGATCTTGTCGAAGCTGGTGTCGAGGCAGAGCACCCCGATCGCCGGCCCATCGGTCATCGAATCCTCCCGAACCGGTCCAAGGCGAACGTCTCCAGCGGCAGGTCGGGCGCCACGCCGCCGATGATCTGGGCGAGCAGCTGGCCGCCGGCGGGGGCGAGGCCCATCCCGATGTGCCCGTGCCCGGTCGCCACGCTGACGTTGCGGTACGCCCCGGCCCGGCCGATCAGCGGCAGACTGTCCGGGGTGCACGGCCGCAGACCGCTCCAGACGTGCAGCCGCCGATCGGTGTCCAGCCCCGGCAGATACGACCGCACCGTGCGCAGGATCCCGTCGACCCGTCGCGGCGACACCGAGGTGTCCAGGCCGGACAGCTCCAGGGTGCCGCCGACGCGTACCCGGTCGCCCAGCGGCATCACCGCCACCTTGCCCTCGCTGAGCAGCAGGGGCCGGGTCGGCGTGCCCGGCCCGGCGGCGACGGTGACGGTGTAGCCCTTCGCGGGTTGCAGCATCAGTCCGACGCCGAGCGTGCGGGCGCAGGCCAGCGACCACACCCCGGCGGCGATCACCACCTCGGCCGGGTGCAGGTCGCCCCGGCTGGTGCGGACGGCGCGTACCCGCCGCCCGGTCACCTCGAAGCCGCGAACCTCGGCGCCGGTGATGATCTCCACACCCCGCTCCCGCAGGGCGCGGGCGAAGCCGACCAGAAAGGCGGGGATGCGCAGCGCGGCGCCCTCCTCGTTGAGCAGCGCCCCGGCGATGGCGAAGTCCACCCCGGGTTCGAGCCGGGCCAGCTCCGCCCGGTCCAGTTCGCGCAGCGGCACCCCGCGCTCGACCGCCGCGGGGATGCCGCGCCGGGCCTGCGCGTACCCCTGCTCGGTCTTGCAGGCCAGCACCATGCCACGGGCGGTGAGGGTGTCGGCGAGGTCGCCGGCGCAGACCTCGTGAAGGATGGCCAGGCTGCGCTGCTTGAGGGCGAGCAGCACCTCGAACCCGGCGCGGGCGTGGCGCTCGGTGCAGTACCGCCGGAAGTGCCACAGCCAGGCCAGCAGCCCGACGTCCGGGCGCGGCCGGACGTGGAACGGGCTTTCCGGGTCGAGCAGCCAGCGCAGCCCTTTCGCCGGTACGCCCGGCTCGGCCAGCGGCGCGGAGCCCTGGGTGCCGACGAAGCCGGTGTTCCCGGCCGAGCAGGCCGCCGGGTCGCCGATCTCGCCCCGGTCGACGACCGTGACGGTGTGCCCGGCGGCCCGCAGGAACCAGGCGCAGAACAGGCCGACGACACCCGCGCCGATGACCAGGACGTCAGGGCCGTGCCGGGCGGGCGTCGCCGTCATCGTGCCTTCTCGCCCGTCAGATGGTGACGACGAAGAAGCAGGTGGGCAGGTTGACCACGACCCGCTCCCAGATCTGTGCGCACAGCGCCACCCCGGGCTCGGCGAACGTGCCGGGCGGCGGCTCGGCGAACCGGATCACCGACCGGCCGGCGTCGAACAGCAGCGCACCGTGGCCGAAGTCGCCGACGATCGCGGTGCCCGGGTCGACCAGCCGGGTACGCACGATGAAGACCCCGTTGTCCTCCACGTCCCGCAGCAGGGTCCCGGAACCGAGCAGCCGGTAGTAGTCGGCCGGGTTGATGATCAGCCCGTCGGCGGTGCTGCCCATCTGCTCGACCTCGTTGCAGGCGGCCAGGATGGTGGAGGCGAACGGGCCGGGTTCGGTGAGCCGGCCGATGTCCGGCATGTTCAGCAGCCCGCCCTCGCCGCGGAGGATGGTGTGGTTCTCGGCGGTGGCCAGCCGCACGACGAGCCGGTAGTTGATGAACTGCTCGAAGCTGGCCGGGTCGTCCCAGAGCGTGTCGGGCACCTGCACCCAGGCGGTGGTGGTGAGCAGCGGGGGGATGGGGGAGCGGTGGAAGTGGTTGGCCGCCTCGCGGCGCAGGTCCGCGCCGTCGACGGTGGGGTCACCGGGGCGGGGTGGGCTCTCGTGCCAGTAGTGCTCCTGCGGCTCCCGGGACAGGTCCACCACCCTGAGCATGTTTCGGGACGGGTAGCGGGGCTTGCGTCGTGAGCTGGTCAGCGAGTCGGTGATGGTGACGTCGTAGTCGACGCGGGTGTCGAAGCCGTCCTTGGCGAACGCCTCGACGAACACCCCGCCGGGCGACATCTGGGTCTTCCGTTCGGCGACGACCTCGGCGATCGTCCGCTTGATCGTGTCGGTGCGTTGCATAATCCGGATTCCTCCCGTCAGGCCGGCTTGCGGGCGACGAACATGCCCCAGCCGAACTCGTCCCGGTCGATCGCGGCCTGGATCTCGTCGCAGGATTCCGCGAAGTTGCGGATCCAGGTCCGCGCCGCCTCGTCGTCGGTCGCGGCGGCCCGCTCCCGTGCGGTCCGGCCCAGCACCTGGTACGTCTGTCGGATGTGGGTGTCGAGGCTGCGCGCGATCACGTCGACGAAGCCGGCCCGCTGCAGCGCCTCCCGGTAGCCGTCCAGCGAGTAGCCGCTGTTCCAGCGCACCCGGTCGTAGACGTGCCGCCGGGCCGCCTCGCCGATCTCCGACTTCGGCTGCAGGAAGTCGGCGATGGCGAGCACCCCGCCCGGAGCGAGCACCCGGAACATCTCGGCGTGGCTGCGCGGCTTGTCCGGCACCAGGAACAGCGCGTCCTGGCTGACCACGTGGGTGAAGGCCCCGTCGGCGTACGGCAGGGCGGTGGCCGAGCCGTGCCGGAACGCGACGGGCAGCCCGTCGCCCCGCTCGGCGAGCTTGCCCTGGGCGAAGCGGACCCGCTCGATGCTCAGGTCCAGGCCCGCACCGCGGCATCCGGTCCGCTCGGCGAGGCGCAGCAGGAAGTTCCCGCAGCCGCAGCCGACGTCGAGCACGTTCGCCGCGGCGTCGATGCCGGCGTCGGCGGCGAGGATGTCGGAGGTCCGGTCGGCGGCCGCCGCGTAGTCGGAGTCGGCGTCGTCGGCGAAGTAGCCGGTGTGCAGCACGCCCTCGCTGTCCCAGAAGCTGAGGTACGTCTGCGTGGTCTGGTCGAAGAACTCGGAGACGTCCCGCTCGGTGAACCGGCTGGTCGTGGACATGGGCACTCCTTGCTGCGGCGGGTCAGGCGTAGGTGTCCCTGCGGACCCCGGTCAGGTGGGGCAGCTCGGGACCGGTGGCGGCGGCGCCGCCGTCGATCAGGTGCACCCCGGCGGTCACGTAGGACGCCCGTTCGCTGGCCAGGAAGGCGGCCAGCGCCGCCACCTCCTCGGGGTGGGCCAGCCGGCCCAGCGCGCTGTGGTGCCCCATCGCACGCAGCCGGGCCTCGACGTCGCCGCCCTCACCGGCCAGCCGCGCCGCCGCGCGTTCCATCGGCGGCGTGCGCACCCCGCCGGGGGCGAGCACGTTGACGGTGACCCCGCTGCGGCCGACGTCGACGGCGAGGCCCTGGGCGAACCGCACCAGCGCCGCCCGGGTCACCCCGGACAGCGTCAGCGGACCGATCGGCACGCAGGCGGTCTCCGAGGCGACGAGCAGCAGCCGACCCCAGCCGGCGGCCCGCATGTGTGGCAGCGCGGCCAGCGAGACCCGGACCGCGGGCAGGAGTACCCGGTCCACGGCGTCGCGGTAGTCCGCCGTCTCGAACGTGGTGGCGGTGCCGATCGGCGGGCTGCCGCCGCTGACCAGCAGCACGTGCAGACCGCCGAGGTCCGCGGCGACCTGGTCGACCCAGCGCGCGGCGGCGTCGGCGTCGGTCAGGTCCACCCGGCTGGCGCTGACCCGCCCGGTGGCGATCGCGGCCAGGTCCTGTTCGGCGGCGGCGAGCCGGTCCGGGTCGCGGCCGCAGACGGCCACGTGGGCACCCTCGGCGGCGAACTCCCTGGCGCACGCCAGCCCGATGCCGCTGGTGCCACCGGCGACGAGGGCCAGCCGTCCCTTCAGCCCGAGATCCATGTCGGTCACCTCTCCGTCGCGTCGGCCGCCGATGACACCCCGCCGGCGTGCCGGGGCCTCCGGCCCGTCCCGCCGGCCTGGTAGCCGTACCGGGTGAACAGCGGCCAGGCCAGCGCAGTCACCGCCAGCCGTTGGCCGCGGGTCAGCGTCCGCCGCCACGCGTCGTCGGCGTCCCGCACGGTGGTGGGGCCGGTGCGGAACCGGTCCGGGTTGCCGGTCACCGTGTGGTTGCCGTGCAGCTCGACGGTGCGGCCGCGGACCGGGTTGCCGGCCGGGTCGGCCCCGACCAGCCGTAGCAGCGCGTCGACGGTGCCGGCCGGGTCGGCGATGAACTCCTCGTACCGCAGGAACATCGACCGCTGCGGGTGCCGGCGGGTGATCGCCGCCGAGGCCAGGTTGAACCCGTGCCAGTACGCGGTGCTGCGCGCGGCCGACATGGCGTAGACGTAGTCTTTCGGCTCGCGCCACGAGTGCGCCACCGCCCGGGGGTCGCGCACCAGGTGCAGGTAGTACGTGGTGATCCCGGGGACGTGCGGCAGCAGCGCCGCCTCGCCGGGGATCTTGGTGCTGTCCACGATGACGCGCGCGCCGGTCCGCTCGGCGACCGCCCGGTAGACCCTGCTCATCAGCGCCGCGTGCGTCCGGGTCGGTTCGTCGTACGCGCCCCGGCGCAGCAGCCGCCAGGTGTGCCGGGTGCGGACCCGGGTGCGCTGGCGCCGGATGACCTCGGCGGCGTGCGCCTCCAGCGAGCCGCCGGCGGGCATGCCGATCGGCAGGATCTCGGACCACAGCGGGCAGTCGGTCAGCCGTCCACCGCAGCCGCAGCGGTCGTTCACCCCCCGGCCGGTGGCGTTCTTCCACAGAAAGTGCAGTTCGCCGACGTGAAGGAAACCGGGCACCTCGCCCAGGACGTTGCCGATGATGGTGCTGCCGTTGCGGCACCATCCGGTGACGCTGAGCACGGTCAGCGACTCGTTCATGCGACAACCTCCGCTGTTGGCGCCGGGGCCGGGCGGCCGATCCGTACCGCCATCACCGCCGCCACCGCGGCACACGCCGCCCCGGCGGCGAAGACCGCCGGATAACCGAGCCCGGCGGCGACCAGGCCGGTCAACGGACCCCACACCGCCAGGCCGAGATCCCAGAAGGACGTGTACGCCCCGATCGCGGCGCCCTGCCGGGCCGGGTCCGTCCGGTTCAGCACCATCAGCGCCAGCGACGGGTGCAGCAGGGAGAACCCGACGCCCATGACCACGCTGCCGGCCACGGCGACGGGCAGGTTCGGCGCAACCGCGATGACCAGCAGGCCGGCCGCCTCGCCGACGCCGCACCACGCGGCCACCCGCCGGGGGCCGAGCCGGTCGGGCAGGTGGCCGATGACCAGACGGGTGCCGGCGTACACGGCGCTGAAACAGCTCAGCACCACCACGCCGTGCCCGACGCCCCGGGACTGCAGATGCAGCACCACGAACGCGGCCAGGCCGGCGTATCCGGCGGCGCCGAAGGTGAGCGCGACGCCGGGCAGCAGCGCCGGCCGCACGAGCAGCCCGCCGCCCCCGCCCGTCGGAGCGATCCGCGGCGCCGGCGCCAGGGCGACCAGCCCGGCGGCGAGCAGCGGCGCGGCGGCGCTGAGCGCCCACACCGCCGGGTAGCCGGCCGGCTGCACGCTGGCGCCGAGGAAGGTGCCGGCGGCGATGCCGCCCCACATGCTCACCCCGTACAGGCCGATGAGCTGTCCGCGCCGGCTGTGCGGAGCGAGGGAGACGGTCCACACCGCTCCCGCGGTGAACAGCGCGGCCTCGCCGGCACCGAGCAGCAACCGGACCGTCACCAGTGCCGGCACGTTGAGCGGTGCCAGGTAGAGCAGGCCGCCGGTGGCCAGCACGAGCGCTCCGACCAGCATCACGGTGCGGTGCCCGAACCGGTCGGCGAACGCCCCGGCAACCGGACGCACCAGCAGCGCGGTCACCGCGGTGCCGGTGACGACCAGCCCGACGACGAGATCACCGGCCTGGTGGCGCTCGCGCAGGAAGTCCGGGAGCACCGGGATCACCGCGGTCAGCCCGAGGTAGCCGGCGAACAGCCCCCCGAAGATGCCGACCAGGGCCAGCCGGGGCAGCCGGCCCTCCCGCGTGTCTGCGGCGGTCATGGGCGCAGCGGCCGGGCCGGCGCGGCGTCGCGGGCGGCGGCGGCCACCTTGCGGACCGCCCGCATCAGGTCGTCGCAGTCGGCCAGGGTGAGGTTGGAGGACAGTGGCACGTCAACGGTCTCCGCCAGCAGCCGGGCGGTGCGTGGCAGCAGCGCCCGGACATCGGCCGGGTCGGCGCCGCCGTACAGGAAGCGCCAGTTCCAGAAGGCGCGGACGTTGAGGTCGTCGTCGGCGCCGATGTTGCGGGCGTCGACACCCTCCGCCCGAAGCGCGCGGGCGAACCAACCCGCGTCGCCGCCGGGCACCCGGAACACGAACGCCTCGCCAAGGTACGCGCCGGGCGCGACCGGCCGGCGGACCGCGATGCCGGGCAGGTCGGCCAGGGCAGTGGCGACGTGGGCGTAGTTGCGGTGGAACAGGGCCAGCCGTTGGGGCAGCCTGGCCAGTTCGGCGCGGAGCAGGGCGGCCCGGATCTCGTCCATCCGCATGCTGAGCAGGGGCAGGTCGAGGCCGGTGAGCGGCGGTTCGGCGTCCGGGAAATGCCGCCGCAGGCGCCCCTCGTACGCCCCGGACAGGGCGACCGCGCGGGCGAACAGGGTGCTGTCGTCGGTGACCAGGAACCCACCCTCGCCGCAGTTGAGCGCCTTGTCGGACTGGGTGCTGAACGCTCCGGCGGCACCGAACGTGCCGAGCTTGCGGCCGTTGAGTTCCGCCCCGAGCGCCGGAACGGCGTCCTCGATCAGCGGCACCCCCATCTCGACGGCGAAGGCCGCGAGAGCCTCGACGTCTGCGGCGAAGCCGCGCATGTGTACCGCCACGATGGCCCGAATCTCCGGCCGCCACCGCCGGCGCAGGTCGTCGAGATCCATCCGCAGGTCCTCGTCGACCTCGACCAGAAATGGCCGGCAGCCGGCCAGCACAATCGCGCTGGGCGTGGCGACGAAAGTGAATCCCGGGCAGGCGACCAATGATCCGTTCGGCGCCGCCGCGCCCATGATGGCCAGCGCCAGGGCAGCGGTGCCGCTCGAAACCGCGAGAGCGTGCCGGGTGCCGAAATAACGACACAACTCGTCCTCGAACCGGCCGCATTCGGTTTCGTTCTGCGGGCGATGGTCGTATCGGAAGTAGAGATGACTTCGGACGGCGCGAAAAGCGGCTTCCTCATCCTCCGGGTGGACGAAGACAGCGCCCTTGTCGTACGTGGGCCAGACGGTGTGACGGACCGGGCTGCCGCCGTGGAGGGCGAGCTGTCTGCCTGGTTCGGCGCTGTGTGACGCCGGCGTCGGCCGGGTCGGCGCGGGAGCTTCGTTGTTCCCGTTCACCAGCGACTCCTCGGGGCAGCGGCGGCTTTCCGATTCGCGTGACCGGATTTGCCCGCCGCGCCAGGGGCGGGACGACCCGGATGGTCGCGGTGGGAGACGCAATCCCGTCGAGGACCAGGAAGCCGCCGGATCCGACATTGACCGTGTCGCAGATCCAGTGACCAACATGATTGCCCCCCGGGCCCGATACGTCAACCACGCATTCACAAAGATGCGCGGCCGGCCGCTCGTTGGCCCGCTGCGATGTGGATGCTCGATCGGCGGCGGCGGCGACAAATACGAATTGTCGCCTGTGGATGCAAAATGCGACCGACGCATCGTCGGTGCCGCTCCGCTGCCCGCTCTCGACCCGGGCCCTGGCCGAACGCGGCCGACGTCACCCGCCGCGCCAGCGACCAGCCGGTACTGGCCCCGCGGTCGGATCCACCGGTTCCGGCAGCGGCACGTCGTGGCTCGAGATGCGCGTCGCACTGACCGGTGGATGGGCCGGCGGAGAGCCATGCCGCGCCCTCCGCACCTAAGCATTCGGCGGCCTGTCAGGCACCTTCCAAATTGCTCACCTGGGTTCAGCAACTTATCGAGCCGGCCGAGCGTCTCTACAAGCGACAGTCCAGGCGGACTGCTCGAATGAACGGGGAGGCCTATGCGTTCCAGCAGAAGCACAAGAGCATTGCTGGCCGGGGGGATCGTCGCTGCGTTGCTGGCGGGCGCGCCCGGCACCGCGGGCGCCAAGCAGGCGGCCGCACCTCAAGCGGCCAAGTCCGCGCCGGCCACTGGAGAGGCCCGGACCGTGACGCTGATCAGCGGTGACCGGGTGACCGTGCTCGGCAACGGCCGCGTCAGCGCCACGCCGCGAAAGGGCGTCACGTTCCACAGCTACCGGATCGGGGGACACCGGTACCTCATCCCGTCCGACGCCGTGCCGCTGCTGCGGGCAGACCGGCTCGACCAGCGGCTGTTCGACCTGACCGAACTGCTCGCGGCGCAGGCCACAAGCCCGTCGTCGCTGCGGCTGATCGTCTCCGGCGCCACCACCGCACCCGGCCTGTCCGCCCAGCGGCGACTCCCCGCGGTGCAGGGCTTCACCGCCGAGACGCCCACCGCGTCGCTCGCCGACCGCTGGCAGGCGACCCGCACCGGCCTGACCAGGGGCAAGATCTGGCTCGACGCCGTACGCAAACCCGCGCTGGACCAGAGCGTCCCGCTGATCGGCGCGCCCGCGGCCTGGTCCGCCGGCTTCGACGGCACCGGCGTCCGCGTCGCCGTACTCGACACGGGCATCGACACCGCGCACCCTGACCTGGCCGGGAAGATCTCCGCACGGCAGAACTTCACCGAGGGCGAGGAGGACGACCGCGACCACGTCGGCCACGGCACCCACGTCGCGTCCACCATCGCGGGCAGCGGCGCCGGCTCTGGCGGGAAGTACAAGGGCGCCGCTCCCGGCGCGTCCCTGCTCGACGGCAAGGTCTGCGTCGAGTTCGGCTGCCTGGAGTCATGGATCGTTGCCGGCATGCAGTGGGCCGCCGAGTCCGGGGCGGACGTGGTCAACATGAGCCTCGGCGGACCGAACACCCCCGAGGTCGACCCGCTCGAGCAGGCCGTCAACAGCCTGACCGCGCAGCACGGCACGCTGTTCGTCATCGCGGCGGGCAACGACGGCGCGGACGACACCGTGGGCTCCCCGGCCACCGCCGACGCGGCGCTGGCCGTCGCGGCCTTCACCAAGTCCGACGAACTCGCCGAGTTCTCCAGCCGGGGTCCCAGCGCCGACGGCTGGGCCGTCAAGCCCGAGATCGCCGCGCCCGGCGTCGACATCGTCGCAGCGCGTAGCAAGGACGGGTTCCTCGGCGAACCGGGTCAGCTCTACATGCCGCTGGACGGCACCTCGATGGCCACCCCGCACGTCGCGGGCGCGGCCGCACTGCTGAGCCAGGCGCACCCGCAGTGGACCCCCGCCCAGCTCAAGGCGGCGCTCATGGCCTCCGCCAAGCCGGCCAGCGGCGTCGGCGTGTTCGCGCAGGGAGCGGGCCGGGTGGACGTGGCCCGAGCGATCACCCAACAGGTCACGACCACGCCGACGTCGGTGACGTTCGGGTTGCAGGAGTGGCCGCACGCCGACGACGACGTGCGCAGCAGCGTCGTCACCTACCACAACGGCGGCAACTCCGCGGTGACCCTGCAGCTCGCGCTGACCACCGCCGCGCCGGCCGGAATCTTCTCAATCAGCGCCGACACGGTGACCGTGCCGGCCGGCGGGCAGGCCTCGGTGACGCTCACCGCCGACACCCGCCAGGGCGGCGACGTGACCGGCGGCCTCGGCGGCCAGGTCACCGCGACCGCGGCGGGTGTCTCGGCGCAGACGCCCTTCGGCGTGGTACGCGAGGAGCTCAAGCACCCGGTGAAGGTCACCGCGACCGAGCGTGACGGCGACCCGGCCGAAGGCGCGTTCACGGTGATCCTGAGCAAGAACGACCGCCGGGAGTACCTGGCCTTCGGCGCGAGCGCCGACCTGCGGCTGCCGCCCGGCGAGTACTTCGCGTTCAGCTGGGTCAACGAGCAGAACGGGGACAGCTACAGCACCTCGCAGCTGGTGTATCCGAAACTCTCGGTCAGCGGGCCGAACACGGTGGCGATGGACGCCCGCGGCGCGAAGGGCTTCGACGTCACGGTGCCCGACCCGAAGGCGGTGCCCCTGCTGACGTCGTACGGCGCGAGGTATGTCGAAGGCGCGAACTTCGGCCTGGAAGTCGGGGTCTTGGGCAGCGACTTCACCTCGATGTTCACCAAACTGGTCGGGCCCAAGCCGGCGAAGGGCCTGAGCTCCCAGCTCACCGGCACCCTGGCCGAGGTGGACGAGCAGGGTGACCCGACCCGTTCGCCGTACGTCTACAACGTCGGCTGGCACAGCAAGAACGACCTGCTCGGCGGGCTGGTCAAGCACCTGCGGCCGCAGGACTTGGCCACAGTGAAGGCCTCGTACGCGGCGGCGGCGACGGGCACCAACGGCGTGAAGCTGTCCTTCCTCGCCCCACCGGACGGCAGCGGCGGCTGGGCGACCGGCTGGCCCACCCCGCTCCCGTTCACCCGCACGGAGCTTTACACGGGTGACGCGCCATGGCAGAACGAGTTGATCGTGGAGCTGCCGGCCGAGGGTGAGGATTGGCCGGAAATGCTGACCGACCAGGGCGCGCTGGCCACGTACCGCGCGGGGCGCACCTATCAGGAGCAGTGGAACAAGGGTGTGTTCGGGCCGAGCGTGGCGCCGTTCTTCCCCGGCGCCATGCCGGCGCTGCGTGAAGGCGACGTCATGTTCATCTCGCCCGCGCTACTCGGCGACGGCCAGGGACGCGCCGGTTTCGGGAGGATCACCTCGGGGCACGGGGCGCTCTACCGCAACGGCACGCTGATCGCCGAGTCCAACCAGGCTCCGAGCGTGTTCGCCGAGGACGTGGCGCCGGGCGGGGCGACGTTCCGCTTCGACGGCAGCCTGGAGCGCGACACGCGCCTGACCACCAAGCTGTCGGTCAGTTGGACGTTCCGCTCAGCGCACACCGACAGGCTCAAGGCGCTGCCGCTGACCGCGGTCAGCTTCGCGCCGCTGCTTGACGACCACAACGTCGGCAAGGCTGGCGACCTGGGCGTCTACCCGGCGACGATCACCCAGACCGAAGGCTCGGGACGTGTGGTCAAGCTGGCCGTGCAGGTGTCGTACGACGACGGGAAAACCTGGAAGAAGGTGCCGGTGCTGAACCACGGCGGGTCGTGGCAGGTGTCGGTGCCGCACCCGAAGGCGGGCGGCTTCGTGTCGCTCAAGGCCTCGGGCTCGGACGCGATGGGCAACACCTTCGACCAGACCGTCATCCGGGCGTACGAGCTGCGCTGATCATCCGTACATAGCGGCCCCGGCGACCATCACCGGTCGCCGGGGCCGCTCTCTCTACTGGATCAGAAGTTGAGCGTGTAGAGCAGTCGGTTGGGGGTACCGCTGCCCGGCGACGACACCACACCGGTCGTGGCGTTGCTGTTGATTGCCGATGCCACCGTCGCCGGTGACGCCGACGGGTTGTTGGCCAGGTAGAGCGCCGCCGCGCCCGCCACATGCGGCGTTGCCATCGAGGTGCCGCTGATCGTGTTGGTGCCGCTGTCGCCGGAGTTCCAGGACGACGTGATGTCCACACCCGGCGCGAACAGGTCGACGCAGGTGCCGTAGTTCCCCCACGACGCCTTCTTGTCGGTGCTGTCGGTCGCCGAGACCGTCACCGCCTCAAGGACCCGGGCCGGGGAGGAATTGCAGGCGTTCTGCGGCAGGCCGAGGAAATTGCCGTTACCGGCCGCGATCGCGTACGTCACACCCGCCGCGATCGACCTCCGGACGGCGTTGTCCAGCGTGGTGTCCGCACCGCCACCGAGGGACATGTTCGCGACCATCGGCTGGCTCGGGTTGCTGTTCTTCTGTGCGGTCACCCAGTCGATACCCGCCACCACACCGGAGGTGCTTCCACTGCCCGAGCAGTTGAGCACCTTGACGGCGATGAGGCTGACGCCCTTGGCCACGCCGTAGGATGCGCCGCCGACCGTACCGGCGACGTGCGTGCCGTGCCCGTTGCAGTCGGTGTTGTTGCCGTCCCCGGTCGTGTTCGTACCCCAGGCCGCCCGGCCGCCGAAGTCGGTGTGGGAGGTCCGGATACCGGTGTCGATGATGTACACCTTCACGTTGCTCGCCGTGGTGTTGTAGGTGTAGGAGCCGCTCAACGGCCGGTTGCGCTGGTCGATGCGGTCCAGACCCCACGACGGCGGGCTGGTCTGGGTCGCGGTGCTGGTGAAAACCGCGTCCTGCTGCACGTATGCCACCCGCGGGTCGGCGGCGAGCCTGCGTGCCTGCCGCTCCGACATGCGGCCGGAAAAGCCGTTCAGCACGCTGTGGTACTGGTGGGTCACGGACGCGCCGTGCTTACCGGCGACGGCGACCGCCTGGTCACCCGCGCCATCTTTCAGCACCACGATGTAGCTACCCGCTACCGACGCACCGGCCGCAGCCCTGACCGTGCCTTCCGCTGGAGCGGCGTTTGCCGCAGTGCCAACGCCGATCGCTGCGGTCGTGACCACCGCAGCGAATCCGGCTGCCAGAAACCTCCTGGCCCATGCGGAATCTGTCATCTGCTTCCTCCCCTTCTGGTGCCCTCTGGAGCACCGACCGGCTGATCAGCTACTCAACCAATCGATGGAAGGAAGTTAGCTGTTTGGTTAACGGATCGGAAGACTTGCATGTTGCCGGAGGTGGTCCCACGCGAGGACGGGGGTACATGTCCTGGGCCACTCCGGCCCAGGGCGAGCGGACGGGGCACCTGCTTGTCGAGGTGCACACCGCCGGCAGTCAGCTACCCGCCGAACCGCGCGCGCTGGCCCGGCGGGATCGGATCAGAGGTGCCCGGTGTCGTTGAAGCAGACCAGGGTCGGCGGTCGGTCGGTGTCCCACTGCACGATGGTCAGCCCGCAGTTCTCCTGGTTGAGGCCCATCCACCGCCAGGTCGGAGCGTCGAGGACGTGCCGGACGAACCAGCCGATCACGAAGTTGTGCGTGATCACGAGCTCCTGCCGGTCCTCGGCATCGGCGGTACCGAAGTGCTCGACGGCGGCCTGCAATCCGGCAGCGTCCTCGTCGCGCTCCTCGCTCGGCACCCGGTCCAGCCAGGGGAGAATGCGTTCGGGGTACTCGCTGCGGTGTTCGACGGAGGGCACCGGCGTTCGATCCATGGCGAAGTCGCAGGCGTGCCGGGGGACGTCTGGCAGGTAGTCAGCGATCACGTCAGTGGTCTGGACCGCCCGGGGAAGCTGGCTGTGGTGGATCGCCGAGAACGGGATGCCCTTCAGCCGTCGGCCGAGCCGATCTGCCTGATGGCGGCCCAGTTCGGAGAGGTCGCCGTGTGCCGTATGGCCGAGCGTTGGGTCCTGCTCGCCGTGACGGACCAGGTACAAAAGCGTGCGAGTCATCGTTGCTGTCCCTACGGTCGGGCCGACGTTCCAGACGATCATGGCAAACGTCAGGTGGGGATGGGGATCAAGCAGCCTGAGGAGGCGGGCCCCGGTTGGGGGCGCCGGTCGTCGACGGCAGCCGGCCCTGCCTGACGGAGTGCCGCGTCGGCAGGCGATGATCGTGCTATGGGCATTCCAGTACCCCTGCGCGAGTCGTTGCACGATCCTGCATTCTGGGCGCGGTACACCTTCGCGGCGGAGGACGGCCCGGGCGCCGATCGGCTCGGCGTCCTAGCGGAGTTGCTCGACGACGATGACGATGAAGATGACGAGCGGGACACCGCGCTCAACGTCACCTTCGACGTCGGTGGCGGCCATCTGATCCTGCTCGACGTCGACACCCGGCTCGGCTCCTACGAGCTGGGCATCACCGGACCTGGTTTCGCCGAGCCTGCCGAGCTGGGCTGGGACGACTTGGCGCACTGGCACCCGTACGCGCTGCGCTGGTCGGAGCTCGATGTGATCTGCCGGGCAGTCGCCGTGCGGGATCCACTGCTGTCGCACCCCGGGGCGCTGATGGCCTTGCTCTGCCGGTTCGCCGCGGTCTTCGAGGACGACGACGTGGACGCCGCCGTTGCCAGCGTGGACGCGGCGTATGGCGCGCTGCGGCCCCGGGGCTGGCACGGCTACTGGCCCAGTGGCGCCGACTGGCTCGAACGCGCCGACTTCCGCGGCCAACAGGTGGTGTGGCACCGCGACGAGGCAGGCAACCTGTGGGCTGAGCAAGACGACGACCACGACGCCGACTTCTACAGCACCCGGTTAACACCGCCGGCGGAGGCCGAGGAGCGTTTTCCGCATACCCGGCTCAGGAAGCTGCTGGCCGCCGCCGCGACCACGGTAGCGGCCGGATCGCGACCCTAACCCACGGAGTTCAGGGCGGCGGCGAACGTCTCCTGGTTGGCCTCGAAGTAGGCGAGTTCACGTTGGGTCCAGGCGAGCACTTCGGCAGAGCGTGCGCGTGGGTTCGAGGCTCCGTCCTCGAGGATGTCTCGCCAGAACGCCTCATTGCGGCGCAACCGCCCGCAGATGGCGGCCGGCAGGCGGCCACGGTCGGTCGGACATAGGCCGTAGGCGTCTGCCAGGGTCCGCACCTGGCGGGCCTGTCCTATCGCGGGCCCCCGGTCGGGGCGCGACGAGATGCACCACGCCCACGCCATGTATCCCACGTCCTCCAACGGCTGGCCGGGCGCCGCGAAGTCGAAGTCGATGAACGCGACCGGCTGGCCGTCGCGGAAAACCGTGTTGTTCGGACCGGGGTCGTGATGACAAACCACCTCACCCCCGAGGCTGGACGCCAAGTCTCGCGTGGCGTCGTGCAACTGCCGCAGCAGCGTCGCTGCCTGTTTGACCTGGTCGTCGACGAAGTGCTGCCATCGGGGCGGGACATGACCGGGCACGAACGACAACCTGTCGCGACCATGCTGGTCCCAGCCCAGGTGCTGAGGGCAGCCGTCGAAACCCGCCTTGGCGAGATGAGCCAGCAGCCGCGCCACGAAGGGCGACGCGGGCGAGGCGGGACGGCGCACCGTGTCTCCAACCCGGACCACACCAGCCGTCAAGCGCCCGCCGGCCAGGGGTTGCTCCACGTCATGCTCACTGCCCGGGCCCATCTCGCGACCCTAACGGCCGCGGACACTGAATCATCTTGTCGACGGGTGGGCTCAGCTCTTGACCGAGCCTGCCATGAGCCCGCCGATGAACCAGCGGCCCAGCACGATGTACACGAGCAGGGTCGGCAGTGACGTGATGAGCGCCCCGGCCATAGCGGCCGCGTAGTCCGGGGACTGAGCGCCGGCCAGCGCGTTCAGCGCGATGGTGATGGGTCCGTTGCGGGTGTTCGACATGAAGATGGCGAACAGGTAGTCGTTCCAGGCCGAGGTGAACTGCCAGATGATGGTCACCACGAAGCCGGGCGCGGACAGTGGCAGGATCACCGAGGCGAACGTGCGCAGCATCCCGGCCCCGTCGACCCGGCTCGCCTCGATGAGCTCGACCGGCACCGTGGTGGCGTAGTAGTTGCGGAAGATCAGCGTGCAGATCGGGATGCCGTACACGCAGTGGACGAACACCAGCGTCGGGATGCCGGGCGGGAGTCCGATCTCGTGCACGATCTGGCGCAGCGGGATCATGACCGCCTGGTAGGGAATGAACATGCCGAACAGGATGAGCGTGAACACCACGTCGGCACCCGGGAACCGCCACCGCGACAGCACGAAGCCGTTGGCCGCGCCGAGCGCCGAGGAGATGAGCGCCACCGGGATCGCCAGCTCGAAGGTCCGGATGAACGACGGCCGCAGCGCGGTCCACGCCTTCTCCCAGGACGCGAACGTCCACTCCGTCGGCAGGTTCCACTGGCCGTTGACGCCGATCTCCCGCCCCGACTTGAGGCTGGTGACCAGCAGTACGTAGGCGGGCATCAGGACGATGACCAGGAAGATGACCAGGAGCGCGTACGTCGCGGCGCGGCCCAGCGGTGAGCGCCGGTTGATTCCGCCGCGTGGCCTACGGGTCAGCGGCTTGCTGATCGACGCCTCCGGCGCGGGCGTGATGGTGCTGGCGCTCATGAACGACGCTCCACCCGGTTGTTGTAGATGAGGTAGGGCACGATCACCACGGCGACGAGCAGCAGCAGGATGATCGAGATCGCGGCGGCCTTGGCGTAGTCGCTGGTGAGCAGCGTCTGCCAGACGTAGACCGCGGGGACCTCGGTGATCCACTGGGCGCCCGAGACCGACATGATGAGGTCGAACATCTTCATCGACATGTGACCGAGGATGATCATGGCGGAAAGGGCGGTCGGCGTCAGCTGCGGGAAGATCACGTGCCGGTACAACTGGTAGGTGCTCGCGCCGTCCATCGCCGCCGCCTCGCGCAGGTCGGCCGGGATGCCGCGGAACCCGGACAGGAACAGCGCCATCACGTAGCCCGACAACTGCCAGATCGCCGGCAGCGCCATGGCCGCCATGCCCCAGTCGGGGTCGGTCCACCACGGGTTCTCCAGGAAGCCCAGGTGCAGGTCGTGGAGGATCCGGTTGAGGCCACCGGCCTGGTCGCCCGTGCCGGAGTTCATCAGCCAGCGCCACACCACGCCGGACGCGACGAACGACACCGCCATCGGAAACAGGTACACGGCGCGGAAGAAACCTTCGCCCCGCACGCCCCGCTCCAGCAGGAACGCCCACAGCACGCCCATCAGCAGGGCCCCGACAATGAACACGACGGTGAAGATCAGCAGGTTCTTCAGCGAGTGGGTGAAGCGGCCGTTGATGTCCTCGGTGAACAGGGCGACGAAGTTCGACAAGCCGACGAAGCCCTTGTTGCCCAGGGCGTCGTGCTCGTCGGAAAGTGACAGCTTCACGGTCCAGCCGATCAGCCCGTAAACGAAGACCGCCAGCACGATCAGCGACGGGGAGAGCAGCAGCAGACCCGGCAACCAACGGCGCAGCCGGGCCCGCCGTGCTCCCGGGCTCGGTCTCGGTCGGGTCCGTGGCGGCGTCGGCGTGGCGGTTCTCGTGGTCACCGTTCCTCCATCATGGACGACGCGTTGGGACAGGTCAGCGACCTGTCCCAACGCCGCCGTCGGTTCTACTTGCTCGCGTACTGCTTCGCAGCGGCGACGAGCGCACTCTGCAGGGCCGCGACGTCACCGTCGCTGGAGAACTTGCCCTGCGCCGAGGCCACCGCGCCCTGCCAGCCCTGCGAGCAGGCCGAGCCGTGCGGGCAGGACGGGACGGGCTTGCCCTTGGCCCAGTCGGCGATCGCGGCCTGCTGGTAGGCGGGGTAGTCCGTGGCGTTGGCGTCGGTCCGGGCCGGGATCGAGCCCTTCTTGGTGTTGAAGGCCTTCTGTCCAGCAGCGCTGCCCAGCGTCTTCAGCCAGCACTTGGTGCCCTCGGGGTTCTTCGCGTTCTTGGGCAGCACGAACGAGTCGGCCAGCCATTGGTAGGCGTCGCCGTTGCCCGGAAAGACCGAGTAGTTGTAGTCCTTGAAGCCCTTGGCGTCGAGGTCGGCGGCCTCCCAGTCGCCCATGAGCTGGTAGGCGGCCTTGCCCTCCATGACGAGCTTCTCGGCGTCGGTCCAGTCGAAGGTGTCGCGGTCCTTGTTGCTGTAGGACAGCAGCTTCTTGTAGTCGTTGATGGCGTCGGTGATGTCCGCGCCGGCCCAGTCGGTCTGGCCGGTCCAGAGGCCGCTGAACTTCTCCGGCCCCAGCTTCGAGATCAGCACCGCCTCGAAGAGCATCTGCTGCGTCCAGTCCTTGCCGAGCGCGAGCGGCGCCGCGACCCCCTTGGCCTTGAGCGTGTCGAGCTGGGAGAAGAACTCCGGCAGCGTCGTCGCCGGGGCGGTGATGCCGGCCTGGGCCAGCACGGTCTTGTTTCCCCACAGCACGTTGGCACGGTGGATGTTGGCCGGCACCGAGTAGATCTTGCCGTCGACGGTCAGGCTGTCGACGAGTCCCTTGGGGAACGCCGAGTCCAGACCCCACTCCTTGTACTCCGCGCTGAGGTCCTCGATCTGACCGGCCTTGATGTAGTCGGTCAACTCGGCGCCGGCATGGGCCTGGAAGGTGTCCGGCGGATCGTTCTGTTGCAGCCGTGAGGCCAGGACCTGCTTGGCGTTGGACCCCGCACCGCCCGCGACCGCGCCGTTGACGAACTCGTACTGCGCGCAGTCGGTCTTGAACTGGGCGACCAGGCCGTCGAGGCCGGCCTTCTCGCCGCCGTCGGCCCACCAGGTGAAGACCTCGACCTTCTTGCTACCGGCTCCGCCGTCGCCGTCGTCGGCGCCGCAGCCGCTCGCCAGCAGGGCGAGCGCCATGCCGGCCGCGGCAACGGCAGTGCGAGTGCGCAAGCGCATACGTCCTCCATCAGGTTCTCGTGGGTGTGGGGCTGTGATGGAACATGTCCAAGCTTGGTAGAAACGTCTACTGTGACCCTCGCGCTGTCGCCTGAGTTGTGTCAACTGTTGGCAATCAAAATGTGATCCCGAGGCAATGCTCCGGCCAGCTCGGCTGGTTTTGTCGATTCTTGACAGAAATCTGGCGCGGACAGGAAGATTCGCGCCGTGGCCAGGCAGCGGACCGACCCGCGGACCCTGTGGCGCCCCGGCGCCCCCGCGATCATGCGTCGCGTGGCCACCACTCTGCGGGTGTACGGACCGAGCACCCGGGCCGAGTTGGTCGCGCTCAGCGGTCTGTCCCGGACCACCGTCTCGGCCGCCCTGGCCGACCTCGGCGCCGCCGGTCTCATCGGCGAGCGCAGCAGCACACATGGCCCCTCCGGCGGCGGCCGGCCCGCCTCGGTCGTCCGGCTGACCCGTCGAGCCGGGCTCGCCGCCGGCATCGACATCGGCCGCCGCCACGTCCGGCTCGCCCTCGCCGACCTCGCGCACGAGGTGCTCAGCGAGCACGAGACCCGCACCGACTTCGACCTCGACGACCGGCCGGACGACGCGCTCGCGACGGCCGTCGGCCTCTTCGACGCCGCCCTGGCCGGCATCGGCGCCGGCCGCGACGACATCGTCGCCGTCGGTCTCGGCGTGCCGGCCCCGATCACCCGCGATCGGCGTATCGGCTCTCCACCGATGCTGCCCGGCTGGGCCGGCCTGCGTCCGGCCGACGCGTTCGCCGACCTGCTCGGCCGGCCCGTCCGGGCCGAGAACGACGCCAACCTCGGCGCGCTCGGCGAGTACGTCTGGGGTGCCGGTCGCGGCTGCAGCGATCTCGTCTACGTGAAGCTGGCCACCGGGGTCGGCGCCGGCATCGTGCTGGACGGCCGGCTGTATCGCGGCGCCGCCGGCACGGCCGGGGAGCTCGGTCACGTCACCCTCGACGCCCGGGGCGCGGTCTGCCGCTGCGGCAACCGCGGCTGTGTCGAGCTCGCCGTCGGGGGCCGGGCGTTGCTCGCCCACGCCCGCCAGGCCAAACCCGAGCTGGCCGACCTCGCCGCGCTCATCGCCGCCGCCCGGGACGGCGACCCCGGCTGCCGCCGGCTCATCGCCGACGCCGGGACGCAGCTCGGCTACGCCCTGGGCAACCTGGTCAACCTCATCAACCCGCAGCGCGTCGTCCTCGGTGACGAACTCGGCACCGCCACCGACCTGCTTCGCGAGCCGTTGCAGCGCGGTCTCGCCGAGACCGCGTTCGCTGCCGCGGCCGAGGCGGTCGAGGTGGTGCAGAGCGACCTGGCGCTGCGGGCGGCGGCGTACGGTGGGATCGCGCTCGCCCTCGGGGTCGACACCGTTCCGTTCGCCACCCTTCGCCGGGCAGAGCCGGCTGACCGGCCGGGGGTGCCGTAGCGGTGCTCAGCCAAACAACGCGCGGTACTCGCCGTAGCCTTCACGCTCGAGGTCGTCGCGCGGTATGAACCGAAGCGCCGCCGAGTTCATGCAGTAGCGCAACCCGCCCGCCTCCGGGGGGCCATCGTCGAACACGTGGCCGAGGTGGCTGTCCCCGTGCGCCGACCGGACCTCCGTGCGGGCCATGCCCAGGCTCGACTCCTGTGCTTCGACCACATTCTTCGTTTCGATGGGCCTGGTGAAACTCGGCCAGCCGGTACCACTGTCAAACTTGTCGACGGAGGCGAACAGCGGTTCACCGGAGACGACGTCGACGTATATGCCCGGCTCCTTGTTGTCCCAATAGGCGTTGTCGAAGGCCGGCTCTGTCCCAGCTTCCTGAGTGACCCGGTACTGCTCCGGCGACAGCCTGGAAATTGCCTCGGCGCTCTTGCGGTACTCGTGCGGCACGGCGCTTCCTCCGGATATCGGTCAGCGGCAGAAATCCTTCACCCGCCCCCGGCAGGGCACGGCCCGAATGCCTACCCGGCGTGCCGTCGAGTAACCACCAATCCCACCGCCGCCACGTCTCGGCTCCTGTCGGCTGCCACCACCCACCTCGGCGTTTGCCGAACTGGCAAGATTCCTTGCCGTTTCGTGTCCCGGCGGCGCACCATCGCCCGGTCGGGGCGGCGGGCGTCCGCCCGGCGAGGAGGGCATCATGATCGAGCACGACGCGTACCCGGTGGACCCGGCGGTGGACGACGCCACCGCCCGGTTCTGGGACGAGTTGTACCAACAGCGCGAGCGGGTGTGGAGCGGCCGGGTAAACGCCGTCCTGGCCGAGGTGGTGGAGCCGCTGCCGCCCGGCACCGCGCTCGACCTGGGCTGCGGTGAGGGCGGCGACGCGATCTGGCTGGCCGGCCAGGGCTGGCAGGTCAGCGCCGTCGACATCTCGACCACCGCCCTGGACCGGCTCACCGCCGAGGCGGCCCGGGCCGGCGTGGCGTCCCGGATCACCGTGGCCCGGCACGACCTGACCCGGACCTTCCCGGCGGGCCGGTACGACCTGGTCTCGGCGCAGTTCCTCCAGTCCCCGCTGGAACTGCCCCGGGAGGCGGTGCTGCGTGCGGCGGCGCGCGCGGTCGCGCCCGGCGGTCGGCTTCTGGTCGTGGAGCACGGCGCGCCGCCGCCGTGGGCCCGCGACAGCCATCCGCACGCCCGCTTCGCCAGCCCCCAGGAGATCCTCGCCGCCCTCGACCTCGAGCCGGACGGCTGGCACACCGAACGGCTCGGGGCCGCGCACCGGACGGGCATGGGCCCGGACGGCGAGACGGGCAATCTCGTCGACCACGTCGTCCTGGTCGGCCGCGAGCAGCGCTGAACCACGCCAGCGAATTCGGACGAACAAAGATCGCTGCCTGGGGGAGCGGCCTACGCGAAAGACTGCGGTCGCAGTTCCGGGCGTACGAGCACTATTCTTGCCCGCCGTACCGGTAAGGCCGGCGCCCAGCGCGAAAATATGGCTGGAAGCGCCGGCCAGGACAAAGCCGTCCGAGACTGCCCCCAATGCGACCGACGCGGCGTGGAGAGACATGACGAAGAAGATGCGAGGTTTGGCCGCTGTCCTGCTCGTTGCCGTTTCTGCCGCGATAATCGTCGGCCGTGCCGCCGACGCGAGCCCGTTCGAAACGGACGTCGCGACAGCGTGGTCCCATAGCGGTGCGCCCGACCCGGATGTGACGAACAACGACGGGGCGACGGCCGAGCCGGCCGATCTGTTCAACGGGACGGCAACCCTGAACCAGCCGAGCCGGTCCCCGTTCCCGGAGGCCATCGGCAGTCACGCCGAGAGCACCTCGATCATCTGGAACGGGCAGTACCTGATGTACTACCGGACCTTCATCAGCCCGACCGGGACCACCTGCTCCATTCCGCAAGGCGTGGCGATGGCGACCTCGAACGACCGCGGAGCCACCTGGACACCGGTCAACGGAGGACGTCCGTTGTCGGCCCTGCAGACGGTCCAGCAGGGCCAGAGTTGCCGCTTCGACGACAACGTCACGAGCACCTGGGTGTACTCGCCCGACGTCATCGCCGACGGATCCCGCTTGGTCATGGTGTTTGAGCAGCGTGACCACGACCCGAACTACGTCGCTCCAGGGCAGGGACGGAGCCTGCACTCCGTTCGATATGTCACCAGCACAGACGGGCGCAACTGGTCGAACAGCGCCCTGCTGCTTCGGCCCGGGGCGGTAGGTGCGTGGGACGACGAGGTCGGCACGCCCGATATCGAGAAGGACGGAACCGGCTACCTCCTGACGTTCCACGGGCACGACGCGACCGGGCGCCTGAAGCAGACGCGCGGGGTGGCCCGGCTCGACACGCTGGCCAGTGAATACACCGGCGTCCGTCAGAAGATCGACCTGTCGCCGACCCCGGACTGGGCCAACTTCGGCGTGGGTATGGCGGACATGACCCGGGAGCCCGACGGCTACTGGTACATCGTCTTCGAGGCCTTCTCGGGCGCCAGCGGAGCGTGCGGCCGGACGGACACCAGGACGGTGGTGGGCATCGCGCGTAGCGCTGACGCCGTGATCTGGTCGGTGTCCCCGACGCCGTTGATCTACGGCCGCGACGGGCTCAGCTGCGGTTACGACATGCCCGCCTGGCAGCTCCTCGGCGATGTTCGTGGCATCGTCACGCCCAACGACCCGCCGGAGGGCGGCAGCCTGGTGCGCTGGGACATCCTCGCCAGGTAGCGCCGGCAAGCAGGAAACCACTCGCGCCCGCCTGCTCAAGCGGCAACCAGCGGGCGAAGCCCCTTGAGCAGGCAGGCGCCCGCACGCAGCCAACCGCCGAGGCCCACCGTCGGCTCCCCGGTCGTCCGGCGCTACCGCCGTCGACGTGATCCGCAGCCAGGTGAGGGCACCACTCACTGCCACGACGCCCGCGTCGATCGCCCACCGCCGCATCCGGTCACCGTACGAAGGCAGCACATTGGACGCGTACCGCAAGCGCGGTATCCGCCTATCGCCGGTCGCGTCCGGGCCGGCGGGGCTGTGCACGGGCGACCCACCAGCCGAGCAGGACGACGAGCACCGAAACCCCGAGCTTGATCGAGAGACTCCAGATCAGCGCCGCCGAGCCGGTGCGGGCCCAGTCCCACCACAGAACGCCACCGAGAGCGAGGAGGGCGACGAGCGCCGCCGCTGCCAGGCGCACACCGACCGGCCTGGCCCGGGGCGAGAGCAGGGCAGCAGACGAGAAGCCGGCCAGGAGAAGGAGCACAGCGAGCAGGGTCAGGGCGACCGGTACCGCAGGCACCAGCAGTGTGACGGCGAGGAGGACTCCGCCGGCCGCCACCGCGATCTCCACCGCACGCGTACCCACGGCGCTGCCGCGGGTGAGCATGGCCACCATCGCCCAGACGGCGAGGGCGTAGCCGCGGAAGGCGGAGAGGACCGCGGTCACCGGCTTGATGCGAGCCGAGTCCCCGGCGACATTGGCGAGGACGGTGGCGGTGTGCGACACAGTTCGCGCGAACGTGTCACTTCCGACATCGCCCTCGATGCGTTCCCTGCCGATCTTCGCGGCCTCGTCCCACAGCCGCCACAGCTCCTCGGCCGGCAGGTTCTGACCGGCCTTACGGTCGGCGGCGTCAAAGGACTCCAACCAGCTGCTGCTCGTCCGGGACCGGTCATTGCCCTCACCGCGCACCGCGATGGCGAGGCTGGGGAGGTCTTCCCTGAGCACTGCGGTCTGGATCGGTCGGGCCATGGCTCGGGGGCAGGCGCACAAGGACGGTGCATCCGGGCCAGCAATGATCTGTTCCACCTCGCGTTCGCATGCCGCCCGGTCCTGTGCCCACTGCTCGGCCAGCCACCGTCGGTCCGGTGACTGGTCGGGAACCGCGCAACCTTCGAGTGCCGCCATGAGCTGGGCCACGGCCTCCGAGCGAGCCGGCCCAGGACCGGCGGCGGCCGCAGAGCCGGGTGTCAGCAGGCACTGCCGCAGCCGCTCCGGTGCCAGCAGGATCCGGATGAGCTGTTCGACCGCGTCCATCCGACCGTGCAGCCAGTCGTTCATTCGCCAGGAGCCGCGGTAGAAGGCGCCGAAATGGTGCAGCTGGATGCCGGTCAACCGGTCCGGGTTCACCGAGGAGACCTTGGCCAGTTCCACCTCCTGCTCCGGCTCGGGGCTGGCGCTGGTGAACGCCAGTTGTACGACGTCGAGGCGCAGCATGTTCTGCAGCACGGTCTCGTCGCTCGCCCGCGCCGAACTGCTGGCAGGGCCCGCATCGGCCGTCGCCGTCGGGTGCATTGCCCCGCTCGCGGCCTGGGCGGATTGCGTCGGGACGAGGAACCGGTGGAGTGCGGCAAGCCGCTGCGCCCACTCGCCGTCCGGATCGAGGACATCGTTTCCTGCCTCGCTCACCGCCCGTACTGCCGGGGCGACCTCGCGGAGGCGCCGGGCCAGTTCGAGGGCCTGCCGGTACAGACGAGCCCGCCGGGCGGCGTCGTCGGACGCGGGTAGGGCATCCCACGCCACCAACGCAGCTGCGAGCCATCGTTCCAGTTCTGGGGGGTTCTCGGCGGTCCGGTTCAGCGAGCCCCGGCGTGCCGGCATCGGGCCGATGCCGTACCGCGTCGGTCCGGTCGGCGCCGTGGACCAGTAGCGGTTGAGATCTTCCCGGTCGGCGTGGATCTCCTTCAGCGTGGCAGCCACCTCTTCGCGGCAGCGCACGATGGCCGCGCGCTCCGGCGACCCGAGGTGGGCCAGCCACACCGCTCGTTTGAGCAGGTCGACGGTCATGTCTGCCAGCCGTTGGACCGTGGTCTGCCCCCAGTCCCAGCTCACCCCGACTCTTCCGAGCGCCTCCGGCAAGGCGCCCTGCGGGATAAACGACATCGGCTGTCGCCGTAGCGCGGTAAGGAGTTCCTGCCCGCTCCACTGCTCGGCGGGCCGGCCGCGTTGCCCGGCCGCCAGCAGCGGGGCCAGCGTTCGGGCTGCGTGCTCGGCGCGAACCTCCAGGTAGGCCGGCCACGCCCGTTCGGAAAGCTGGTCGGCGACGTCCGTCATGGTCATCGCGAACCGGTCACGTGCCCGGCGACGCTGACGCGCATTGGCGTTGCGGTTGCGAATCTCCGTGAGCTCCCGGGAAACGGAGTCTGTCGCCCGCAGGCGGGTGAGGACTCCCAGCAGCACCTCGCGAGCCGACGGCAGCGGCGACGCCGGCCGGTCGGCCGCATCCGGTTCAAGCATCGCCTCGGCTGCGGGGGAGTAGACCTCGCCCGGATCCGGAGCGACGTAAGCGAGCACTCGACGCACCTGAAAGCCGGCGGTCTGCCGGTACACCGCCTCCAGCGCGGGCCTGATCGGCTTGTTGAGCAGGACTCCGCCGTCCACCACGTACTGCGCTTCGCAGAAGTTGGCTCGACCCGCCGCGGACTCCCACCGCAGGTCCCCGGCCGGGGCTCCGGGGTCCACCCGAACGAAATGCGGCTCGAACGCGCCGGGGAAGGAGGAGGTGCATCGCGCTGCGGCGGCCAACTCCTCGAGTACGGCGTCCGCGGCCAGGTCACCGCTGACGGGCCGACCATCGCGGTAGCCGGCCCGTAGGTCGGCGAACCGGAAGGTGGCGTCGTGGTCGGTTTCGGTGATGGCGACGCCCAGGTCGTCGGTGAACGTCGTGGACCTGCCCTGCCAGAGCGTCCCGGTCAGGACCAGCTCGATCGGCACCCGGTCGTCGTCGGTTCGGCTTGCGGGGCGCCGGACCTCCGAGATCACCTTCTCCAGCGCTTGCCTCACCTTGGGCAGGAAGTAGTCGTCGCCCTTGAGCAAGGACTTCGGGTTGCGGGTCAAGGGATCGCGCAACAGTCGGTCCAGGCTGCCGTGCTCGTGCCACAGGTCGCGCATGACGGACAGGTCCCCGCCCCGGGCGAGCCCGAGCGCCAGAAAAGCCCCGTTGAGACCGCCCGCCGACGTCCCTGAGATCACATCAACGCGGACGTCGGCCCGAAGCAGATCCAGCAGCGATGCGTACGCCGATCCCGCGCCCGTGCGGGCCGTGGCCAGCCGAAAGAGTTCAAGAGTGACGCCGCTGATCCAGACTGCCAGGCTGACTCCACCGGTCATGACCGCGGCAAGTCGAATGTCCTGTCGGTCGGCGTCCTGGGCAGGGGACGGCGCCCACTCTTGATCCTCCGCGGTCGCCGCCATGTACTACCCGGCAGTGACTGAGTGCGCGGGAACTCGCCCGATTCGTGGAGTCATGTCCGGTATGGTACGGCTGACTCGCGGCTTTCGAATTCCTGTCCCAGCCGACACGCCGCGCAGCTGGGCGGGTCATGGGCCTGGCCTGGGCCACTGGCTGATCGTGACGACGGGCAGGCTGTCGTGGCAGCGCACCCGGGAGAGTCGTGGCGGGTCGCCACGGTGCGGCGGACCGGGGTGGCTCATCGACCGCCGAGCGCGGCAGCGAGATCGTCGAGGTGGCCTGCGACGGGGCCGACGGTGAGCATGCCGCTGCCGGCTCCGGCCAGCTCTCTCGCCGCCGGCGCGAGTTCCGTCTGGGCGCGTCGCATCATCGTCCGGTCGTCAAGCGCGATTGCGGCCTGGGCGGTCAGGCACCACAGGGCCTCGAAGAGCAGGTCGGGTGGCGGGTTCGGAGTCTGACGCAGGGCCGCGGCGGCGTCGGGTCGACGGTCCCGGGCCAGCAGGAGCAGCGGGCGGGCCCACGGGGCGTACGGGCCCCAGTCGGTGTCTTCACCGAAGCCGACCGGGAGACCGCGCCACACCCGCAGGCACAACAGGGTCAGCGGCAGGAGGCCCTGCTCGACCCCGGGCATGCCGGCGCCAGGGAGCTGCGCCCCCGCCTCCCGGTAGGCGGCTTCCGCGTCCGGCGGTGACGCCCCGGTCGCGGCCAGCCGCAGCGCGCGGTACCACTGGGTGAACACTCCCACGAGGGGGCGCTCGTGCCGCGCGGCGAGCCGGTCGGCGGCGGCGGCGTGCTGGTCGGCCGTGCGGAAGTCCGCGAGTGCGCTGCGGGCCTGCAGGCGGATTAGGTGCCCGAGGATCTCGAACGAGGCCAGGCCGTGCCGCGCGGAGAGGGCGACGAGGCCGGCGCCGATCTCGTCGCGCTCGGGGGCGAGGCCCGCGCGGTGGAAGGTCTGCATGAAGGCGCCGTTGAGGGCGAAGGCCAGCAGTGCCGGGTCGCCCAGGCGGCGGGCGATCCGCTCCGCTTCCCGGGCCGCCTCGGGGCCGCGTGCCGACCGTGCGCCCCGGGACTCCACCGCGATGGTGGCCAGCAGGCCGGCGCGAGTGGCCTCGGGAGAGGCGGGGTGAAGGGCGGCGAGGGCCCGCTCGGCCGCCGCCACGATCCGCGCCGCCTGGTCCGGATCATCCGAGCGGGTCCAGATCGCCGGTACGTCGTACCCTCCGATCACCCGCGCGGTGAGTTCGGGATCGCCCAGCTGCTCAGCCGCGGCGATGGCCGCGACCCGTTGTTCCCGCGCCGCCTCCAGCCCGCCCGGCCCGGCCACCGCGAGGCTGCGCAGCAGGCCGACCGTCGACTCGAGCCGAGTCCGCGAGCCGGACGCGACGGCACGATCGTAGGCCGCCGCGGCGTCCGCCCACACCCGCTCCGGACCCAGCGCGCCGAGAGCGTCAACCGCTCGTTCGGACTGACGGAGGATGTCGACTTCCAGGCGACGCAGACGGGGCCCCGGATCGACACCGAGCTGCGCCAGGAGCAGGCCGCGGGCTCGGCGCAGCACCGCGAGCGCGTCGCCCTGGCGTCCCGCCCGATACAGGGCCAGCGCGAGCAGCCGCCACGCCTCCTCCCGCCACGGATGCTCCGCCACGTGCGCGTCAAGATCGGGTACGACGTCGGCGGCTCGCCCGAGCGCCAGGAGCGCCTCGGCCCGCCGCTCGACCGCGTTCAGCCGTAGCTGGTCAAGCCGGGAACGCTCCGCGCGCGCCCACGGCTCGTCCTCGAAGCCCGCATAGGCAGGCCCCCGCCACCAACTCAGGGCCCGGTCGAGGCGCTCGAGCGCCTCCTGCGCCGACGCGCCGGCGGCGGCGGCGACCTCGTTCTCGAACCGCCAGGCGTCCACCGTCTCCGGGGCCGCCCGCAGCACGTAGCCCGGCCCCTCGGTGGTCAACAGCTTGGCCGGCTCCCGCGGCGGCCGCTGCGGCTCCAGCGCGCGCCGCAACGCCGCCACGAACGTGCGGACGGCGCTCACCGCTCCGACGGGCGGCTCCGCCCACAGGTCATCGACGAGGCGGCTGACCGGGACGACCCGGACGCGCGCGACGATCAGCCGCGCAAGCAGCGCCCGGTGGCGGGGCCCCTTCAGGTCGATCGGCGTGCCGGCTTCGTCCCAGGCGTCCACCGGCCCGAGAACACCGAACCTGACCTGCACCGATCGACCACCCTCCCGCGCCTGAGAGCAACGTATCGCGCTCATCGGTTGCTCATCCGCAGCCGGCACGCTGAACGAGCCAACGAGAAAGGACAACCATGACAAGCGTCATCCCCGGTTTCGAGTACCAGCGCGTCGCGGTCGCCGACGACGTGACGCTGAACCTGGCGGTGGGCGGCGCCGGCAGCCCGATCGTGCTGCTGCACGGCTTCCCGCAGACCCACCTCATGTGGCGGCACGTCGCCGTCGACCTGGCCACCGATCACACCGTGATCTGCCCCGACCTGCGCGGCTACGGAGCCAGCGACAAACCCGCCGCGCACCGCCCCGACACGTACGCCAAGCGGACGATGGCCGCCGACGTCGTCGCCCTCGCCCGCCGGCTCGGGCACGACCGCTTCGCCCTCGCCGGACACGACCGCGGTGCCCTCGTGGCCATCCGCGCCGGCCTGGACCACCCCGACGCGATCACCCACCTGGCCGCGCTCGACGTCCTCCCCACCCTGGACATGTGGGACATCCTGCACGGTGCGCCCGCCGCGGTCGCCTTCCACCTCTACCTGATGGCCCAGCCGCCGGGCCTGCCCGAACAGATGATCAGCGCGAGCGCGGATGCCTTCTTCGGCTACTTCCTCGACCTGTGGGCGCAGAACCCGCAGGCCATCCCGGCGGACGTGCGCGCCGAGTACCTGGCCGCCTCGCGCGGGGCGGTCGACTCCATCGTCGCCGACTACCGCGCCTCGGCCGGCATCGACATCGAGCACGACCAGGCCGACCGGGCCGCCGGGAACCGGCTGGCCATGCCGGTCGCCGTCGTTGCACAGGACTGGGGTGCCGCGCTCGGTTACGACGCCGCCGCGCTGTGGCGGGCCTGGGCCCCGGACCTGGAGCACCACACCACGTCCGCGGGGCACTTCATGGCGGAGGAGGCGCCGGCAGAGATCGTCAAGAAGCTGCGCTCCCTCCTCACCAGGTAGGCGCTGCGCGGAGTGGAGCCACCGGTGTTGGGCAACTCCGGCGACGCGTGGCACGATTTCGCAGGTGACCAGCAGATCCGCCGCGACACAGCGGCTGTTTGACCTTGCGCGGCTGCGTCGCGTGCGTGATCGGATCGACCGGGAGTACGCGCGGCCGTTGGATGTCGAGGCGCTGGCGCGGGGTGTGAACATGTCGGCCGGGCATCTCAGCCGTGAGTTCCGGGCTGCATACGGTGAGTCGCCGTACGCGTATCTGATGACGCGGCGTATCGAGCGTGCGATGGCGCTGCTGCGTCGTGGTGGCCTGAGTGTCACCGAGGTCTGTTTCACGGTCGGTTGCGCGTCGCTGGGTACCTTCAGTAGTCGGTTCACCGAGCTGGTCGGTGTGCCGCCGAGCGTGTACCGGCGGCAGGCGGCGGGGGCGGCGGCGGGGATGCCGTCGTGCGTGGCGAAACAGGTGACCAGACCGATCAGGAATCAAGAAGCGGGGGGTCACGGGCCGCAACTAGCCTGATCGACGTTGCGATCCACGACCTCAGGAGTGACCATGACTGCCACGCAGGGAATCATGACCGTGCTGCATCCCGTGTCCGACCTGGCGGCGGCCAAGGCGGTGTACACCGCCCTGCTCGGCGTACCGCCGCAGACCGACTCGTCCTACTACGTCGGCTTCGAGGCCGCGGGCCAGCAGATCGGGCTGGTGCCGGGCGGTGGACCGCAGGGCATGACCTCACCGGTGGCCTACTGGCACGTGCCGGACATCGAGGCGAAGCTGGCCGAGGTGACCGCGGCGGGTGCCACCGTGAAGGAGCCCGCGCACGACGTCGGTGGGGGCCTGGTGGCCACCGTCACCGACCCCGACGGCAACGTCCTCGGCCTGCTTCAGGACCGATGAGCGCTGCCCCCCGCTCCCGCGTTCAGCGTCGTCACGACACCGAGCATCGGCTCACCCACGACATCGATGTCTGGGTGGCCAGCGCCTCGACGGACGGCGGGCCGTACCTGGTGCCGCTGTCCTTCGACTGGGACGGCGAGGTGCTGCTGATGGCCACGCCGACGGACAGCCCGACCGGGAGGAACCTGGCCGCCACCCGGGCAGTTCGGCTGGGGCTGGGCCACACCCGCGACGTGTCCATGATCGAGGGGGAGGTCGAGGTCCTCGAGATCGACGCGCTGCCGCGGGAGCTGGGCGACCGGTTCGCCGCGCGCACCGGCTTCGACCCGCGTGCGCTGGCCACGCCGTACCGCTGGTTTCGCATCTCCCCGCGCCGCATCCAGGCGTGGCGCGAAGTGAACGAGCTGCCCGACCGCGACCTGATGCGCGACGGCCGCTGGTTGGTCTGACGCCTCGCCAGGCGGCGCCGACGGGAGCCGCGAAGGCGGTCCCCGCCCAACAGATGGAGACACGATGAGCATTGCCACGAGGACGGACTCGCAGTCGCCTGCGCTGAACGTTGCCGACAGCCACGACCTGATCCGCGTGCATGGCGCGCGCGAGAACAACCTCAAGGACGTCACCGTCGAGATCCCGAAGCGCCGGCTGACGGTGTTCACCGGCGTCTCCGGCTCGGGCAAGAGCTCGCTGGTGTTCGCCACGATCGCCGCCGAGTCGCAGCGGATGATCAACGAGACCTACAGCTCCTTCGTGCAGGGCTTCATGCCGACGTTGTCGCGGCCGGAGGTCGACCTGCTGGAGGGCCTGACGACGGCGATCATCGTCGACCAGGAGCGGATGGGCGCCAACCCCCGCTCCACGGTCGGCACCGCCACCGACGCCAATGCGATGCTGCGCATCCTGTTCAGCAGGCTCGGGCAGCCGCACATCGGCTCGCCCAACGCGTACTCGTTCAACGTCCCGTCGGTGACGGCCAGCGGTGCGATCACCGTCGAGCGCGGTGCCGGCAAGACGAAGACCGAGAAGGCGACCTTCCACCGGCTGGGCGGCATGTGTCCGCGCTGCGAGGGCATGGGCTCGGTCAACGACATCGACCTGACCCAGCTCTACGACGACAGCAAGTCGCTCAACGAGGGCGCGCTCACCATCCCCGGCTACAGCATGGACGGCTGGTACGGCCGCATCTTCCGCGGCTGCGGCTTCTTCGACCCGGACAAGCCGATCCGCAAATACAACAAGAGGGAGCTGCACGACCTTCTCTACAAGGAGCCGACCAAGATCAAGGTCGAGGGGATCAACCTGACGTACGCGGGGCTGATCCCGCAGATTCAGAAGTCGTTCCTGTCCAAGGACGTCGACGCGCTGCAGCCGCACATCCGCGCCTTCGTGGAGCGGGCGGTGACGTTCACGACCTGCCCCGAGTGCGATGGCACCCGGCTCAGCAAGGAGGCCCGGTCGTCGAAGATCAAGGGCAAGAGCATCGCCGACGTCTGCGCGATGCAGATCAGCGACCTGGCCGACTGGGTCCGGGGCCTCGACGAGCCGTCCGTTGCCCCGCTGCTCACCGGGCTGCAACACCTCCTCGACTCGTTCGCGGAGATCGGGTTGGGATACCTCTCGCTCGACCGTCCGGCGGGCACCCTGTCCGGGGGAGAGGCCCAGCGCACCAAGATGATCCGGCACCTCGGCTCGTCGCTAACCGACGTCACCTACGTCTTCGACGAGCCGACGATCGGCCTGCACCCCCATGACATCGAGCGGATGAACAACCTGCTGCTGCGGCTGCGGGACAAGGGCAACACCGTGCTCGTCGTGGAGCACAAGCCCGAGACGATCGCGATCGCCGACCACGTCGTCGACCTCGGCCCCGGCGCCGGCACGGCGGGTGGCACCGTCTGCTTCGAGGGCACCGTCGAGGGGCTGCGCGGGAGCGACACCACCACCGGCCGCCATCTCGACGACCGGGCGGCCCTCAAGAAGTCGGTGCGGTCGTCGTCCGGCGCGCTGGAGGTCCGCGGCGCGTCGACGCACAACCTTCAGGGCGTGAACGTCGACATCCCGCTCGGGGTGCTCTGCGTGGTCACCGGCGTGGCCGGCTCCGGCAAGAGCTCCCTGATCCACGGCTCGGTCGCCGACCGCGACGGCGTGGTGGTGATCGACCAGGGCGCGATCCGCGGTTCGCGGCGCAGCAACCCGGCGACGTACACCGGGCTGCTCGACCCGATCCGCAAGGCGTTCGCGAAGGCCAACGGGGTCAAGCCGGCGCTGTTCAGCTCCAACTCCGAGGGTGCGTGCCCCACCTGCAACGGCGCCGGCGTCATCTACACCGACCTGGGCGTCATGGCCACCGTCGAATCCACCTGCGAGGAGTGCGAGGGCAAGCGCTTCCAGGCATCAGTGCTGGAGTACACGCTGGGCGGCCGGAACATCGCGGAAGTGCTCGCGATGTCGGTGACCGAGGCCGAGGAGTTCTTCAAGGGCGGCGAGGCGCGCACCCCGGCCGCGCACAAGATCCTCGACCGGCTCGTCGACGTCGGGCTCGGCTACCTCACCCTCGGCCAGCCGCTCACCACGCTGTCCGGCGGCGAGCGGCAGCGGCTCAAGCTGGCCACCCAGATGGCCGAGAAGGGTGACGTCTACGTCCTCGACGAGCCGACCACCGGCCTGCACCTCGCCGACGTCGAACAGCTGCTCGGCCTGCTCGACCGGCTCGTCGACTCCGGCAAGTCGGTCATCGTCATCGAGCACCACCAGGCGGTCATGGCGCACGCCGACTGGATCATCGACCTCGGCCCCGGCGCCGGCCATGACGGCGGCCGGATCGTCTTCGAGGGCACCCCGGCCGACCTCGTCGCCGCCCGCTCCACCCTCACCGGCGAGCACCTCGCGGCCTACGTCGGCGCCAGCGATTGAGGCGTCAGGAGCGAGAGCTCGCTCTCGCTCCTGACCCGATCGAGCAGGTGAGAGGTGCCAGAGCCCACAGCCCAACTGGCTATTCGTTGTCGCGGATCTTCCGGGGCAGGAGCGTCTATTAGGGCGAGGCCGGCTGCGTTGCGCGTTGTCAATCTGCGGGTGCCGGCTCGGTGGGCCGTGGCGTGAAGAAGCGGATGATGTCGTCGGCTGCGGTGGGGGACAGCATCATTGCTTGGACTCGTGCGGACATTTCGGCGATCGGGTGGATTCTGGTGAACATCGCCTCCTCGTACGTCCGGATCGCCGAGTCGGCGTCGGCGGGGTTGGTGGCGAGTTCGGCGGCGAGTTCGGCGGCGTCGAGCATGGCTTGGTTGGCGCCCTCGCCGACCGGCGGCATGAGGTGCGCGGCGTCACCGATGAGGGTGATGCCCGGCCGGTGGGCCCAGCGTGTACCGGTGGGCATCGCCTCGATCCTGCGTGGGGTCGGCGGGCTGTCGCCGGCTTCGATGAGTGCGGTGAGGCTGGGGTCCCAGCCATCGAACATGTCCAGCAGAGCGCGCTTGCTGCGGTAGGTGTCCAGGTGGTGATCGTCCGCGCGTAGGGAGATCCCGACTCGGATGCTGCCGTCGCCGAGGCGTTGCGCTGCCAGGATCTGGTTCACGCCGATGCACCAGAGGTTTCCGGGGCCGACCAGCTCGGCGAGATCCGGGTGGCGCCGGTCGACGTCGCTGATGCCGAGCTCCACCAAGGTGGCCACGGAAGACAGTGCCGCGTCGGTCAGCAGCGACCGGACGACCGAGCGTGCGCCGTCCGCGCCGATGAGGACGTCGCAGTCGGCGCTGTGGCCGCCGTCGAACGTCAGCCCGAAGCCTCCGTCGGGTCGTGGCGTCGCCGCGACGAGCCGGTGTTGCCAGGCCACCGCGTCGCCGGGGAGCGAATCGAGCAGAAGATCACGCAGTGCGCTGCGGTCGATCTCGGGGCGTCCGGAGAATGAGCCGGGTTGTGGCTTGTGGTGCACGAGAGTGCGTCCGGCCGGGTCGAGGATGCGATGTTCCTCGCCCTCCGGCCGTGCCTCGGACCGGAATCGGCCGGCGAGGCCCGCATCGGCCAGGGCCCGTTGCCCGGACTCCGGGTGCAGGTCGAGCGATCCGCCCTGTGATCGCGCGGATCGGCTTGCCTCGCGTTCGTACACCACCGCGTCGATGCCGTGCCGGTGCAGGATTCGGGCCAGCGTCAGGCCGCCGAGGCCGCCACCGGCGATCGCAACTCGCATCATCATCTCCGTTACCGTACGCTGTATCTCATGTATACGCCGTACGGTAGCGCACCGCTGCCTGTCTGGGAACGGCCCGAGCCTCAGCCGCGGGCGGCGCCGGTGCCGCTGAGCCGCGCGAAGATCGCCGCCACGGCGATCCGGATCGCCGACGCACACGGCCTCGACGGGCTGTCGGTACGCAAGATCGCCAAAGAGCTCGGTGTCGGTCCGATGCGGCTCTACGACTACGTGATCAACAGATCCGAACTGCTCGATCTGATGGTCGACGCCGTGTATGCCCAGATCGCCGAGGCCGGCCAGCACTCCGGGTGGCGCGCCGCGGTACTGGCCATCGTTCACCGGACCCGCGATGCCGCTCTTGATCATGAATGGTTCGTCGACCTGCTCGGCGCAAGGCCACACTTGGGACCTCACGCGCTCGCCGTGGGCGAATCGACCGCGGCGGCGCTCAGCCAGGCCCCTGGCGTGCGCGGTATCGACGATCTCCAGCGGGCCTTGGGCGCCCTCAACGCGTTCATCGTCGGAGCGCTCCGCAGGGAGATCACCGAGCGACGCACCGCCCGTTTAACCGGCACCGACATGTCCGCTTGGCAGGCCACCCTCGGGCCCTACCTGACCCGCATGCTCGAAACAGGCCGCTACCCCACCATCGCCCGGCTCGTCATCGACGGCGCCCACCTCAACGCCGAGGAAACCTTCCACCACAACCTGATCACCATCCTGGACGGCATCACCAGCCATCCCCGCACGTGACCTACTGCTCGCAGGCCAGTACCGGCTGAACACCGATACACCCCGATCAGCCTCCGGATATGGCGCGATGCGATCGCTACGCTGCGTGACGACTCTGCTCGGCTGGTCGGCTCGCGGACGTCCCCAAGAGCGGATGCCGTACAGCTACAGGTGCCCGGTGTCGTTGAAGCTGACCAAGGTCGGCGGTCGATCGGAATCCCACTGCACGACGGGATCAGACCGTGACCGTGACCGGGACCAGCCGGGCCGCCACGCGGGATTCGCCCTGCAACCGCACTGGCCCGTTCGGAGTCGTGATCACGTGGCGGGGAAAGGACTGGACGGGATGATGCTCAGGCTTGTAACTTGCAGTTGCCCGTGACACCGCCCGAGGAGGTGAGACCCATGAACGCTGTATCGATGTGGGTGCTCCCCCTTCCCGTCACGGTCGGGCGATTGACGTAGGTGTCGCCGGGAGCGCCTCGCCAACAAGGCACTCCCGAAAGGCAACACCTGTGCATGCTCTGCAGTTCACCGCCGAGCCCTCATCGACCGATACGGTCGAGCGCGACTCCACCGCGGGCGACGTCCGCGGACTCCCATCGCCGGCCTCCGGCGCCGATCGCGCGCCCCTCCTGTTCGACGTGATCATTGCCGGGTGCGGGCCGACTGGCGCGATGCTGGCCGCCGAACTGCGGCTGCACGACGTGCGGGTACTCGTCCTGGAGAAGGAAACCGAGCCCAAGTCGTTCGTCCGCATAGTCGGTCTGCATATTCGCAGTCTCGAGCTGATGGCAATGCGCGGACTGCTGGAGCGCATTCTCGAACACGGAAGACAGCGTCCGGCCGGCGGCTTCTTCGCCGCCATCAACAAACCCGCGCCCAAGGGCCTGGATTCCGCGTACGCCTATCTGCTGGGCATCCCGCAGCCGGTCATCGAACGCCTGCTCGAAGAGCATGCGATCGCACTGGGTGCGCAGGTCAGGCGCGGTTGTGCGGTGGCCGACTTCGAGCAGGACGGCGACGGTGTGACCGTCGAGCTGGCCGACGGGGAACAGCTGCGTTCGCGCTATCTCGTCGGCTGTGACGGCGGGCGCAGCACGGTGCGCAAACTGCTCGGCGTCGGCTTCCCCGGCGAGCCCTCGCGGACCGAGACGCTGATGGGCGAGATGGAAGTGGGTGTGCCGCGGGAGGAGATCGCCGCCAAGGTGACCGAGATCAACGAGGCCCATCAGCGATTCTGGCTCCGGCCCTTCGGCGAAGGGGTCTACAGCGTCGTCGTCCCCGCCGCGGGAGTCAGCGATCGCGCGGAACCGCCCACCCTCGAGGATTTCAAACAAGCGCTGCGCACCATCGCCGGAACCGATTTCGGCGTGCACTCCCCGCGCTGGTTGTCCCGCTTCGGGGATGCCACCCGGCTAGCCGAACGTTATCGGGTCGGGCGAGTGCTGCTGGCCGGCGATGCGGCGCATATCCATCCGCCCACTGGCGGACAGGGTCTCAACCTGGGCGTTCAGGACGCATTCAACCTCGGCTGGAAACTGGCCGCACAGATCCGCGGCTGGGCGCCGGAAACACTGCTGGACACCTACCAGGCCGAACGTCATCCGGTCGCCGAGGACGTGCTGGACAACACCCGCGCTCAGATGGAACTGTCGTCCACCGAACCGGGCCCGCAGGCCGTGCGTAGGCTGCTCACCGAACTGATGGACTTCGACGAGGTGAACCGCTATCTGATCGAGAAGATCACCGCGATCGGCATCCGCTATGACTTCGGCGCAGGCCCCGACCTGCTCGGCCGCCGCCTGCGCGACATCGACGTGAAACAGGGCCACCTCTACGGTCTGCTGCATCGCGGCCGCGGCCTGCTGCTGGACCGCACCGAACGCCTGACCGTCGGCGGCTGGTCAGACCGGGTCGATTACCTCGGGGATCCCACTGCGGTACTGGATGTTCCGTGCGTCCTGCTACGCCCCGACGGCCACGTCGCCTGGATCGGCGACGATCAGCAGGACCTGGACAACCACCTCTCCCGCTGGTTCGGCAAGCCCGCCAACTAATTTTGCCGGAGCAACCGAAAATGAATGCGAACACCACCAAGCTGAACCAGCTCGCCGGGTACCTCTCCCGCATCCACTGCCAGCTCACGCAACGCTGACAGTTTGACGGCGCTCCCACTTCACGGGTGGATCAGACCTTGGTTGGATCCTGGACGGGGCACTTGCCGCTACCGGTGGCGCGGGATACTGGGGAACAAAGTATTCGAGAGCCGCGAACCTGGGCTGCACGATGTGGCCGGCTCGGGCCAACGAGCCCGATACTTACCTTCTCGGCTCGTACCGCATCACCACCGCCCCTGAGGCGAACTCCAGCCGGCTCACGAGCTTCAAGTCGACATATTTCGATATCCCCGCGAACAACGTGGGCCCGTGGCCCGCCAGCCGGGGATGCACCACGAACTCGTACTCGTCGATCAATCCCAGCTCCGCCAACGCCAGCGGGAGCGTCACGCCTGACACGAACAGTCCCTTACCCGACTCCCGCTTGAGCTGCTCAACGGCCTTGCCCAGATCCCCGCGCACGAGCTCCGCGTTCCAATCGACCCGCTCCAGGGCGCTTGACACGACGTACTTCTTTGCCGCGTTGATCGTCTGGGCGAACGGTTCCATCCAATCAGGTCTCGACCCCGTCGGCGCCGGCGGCCGCCACGCTGCCTCCATCATCTCGTACATCACCCGGCCAAAGAGAAGTGCATCGGCCTGGGCGAGGTTCTCGGTGTGGTGGCGATGTAAGTCTTCGTCAGCGGGAATTGCACGATGATCGCAGCATCCGTCCAATGTGACGTTGATGGAATAGCGAAGGGGTCGCATTTCGCTCGCCTCGTCGCGAGTGGTCATCGGCGCGGTCTCCTCGTCGCTGGCGGATCCGGTCTGATGAGGGACGAACACCACAAGCGGTGCGTCGCCTCGGTTATGGCCAGCAGCATACGGGGCGCTGCCCCGGTTATGTCGGACGCGGACTGTGGCCCGGACGCGGTATGTGCGGTCTGCCGGTATGGCTTCGAGACAGAGCACCACGCGGCTCACCATCTCCACCAAAGGTCGGATTCGTTGACGAAGGCCGACTGCGCCAAGTCCTCCGGCACGAAGGTAGGTGGTGCGACGGCGTTGATTGTCAGTAAGCGATCTTGATCTTTTTCATGCTGAGGTGGGACTCCACCCGGAGCACGCCGGGCAGGCCGATGAGTTTGCCGCTGACAAAGGCTTCGTACGCGGCGTGGTCGGCGACCGCTACCCGGATGAAGTAGTCAGGACGGCCGAACATCCGGCGGAACTCGATGACCTCGTCGTAGGCGGCCACTGTGTTCTCGAACTGCTCGACCGTGTTCAGGTCCTGGGCGTGCCGACAGCATCACCGGGCTGGACTTCGCGCTGACCGCGCTCTTCACGGTCCTGGCCCTCGACGTCCTGCGGGCCCGGCGCGGCGACCTACCCACCCCCATCCTCGCCCTGCTCGCCGCGCTGGCCGCCCGCCTCATCCTGCCCGGTCAGATGCTCCTGGCCGCTCGCCTCATCCTGCCCGGTCAGATGCTCCTGGCCGCCTTCGTCCTGTTCGCCGCCGCGCTCCTGATCCGCCACCTGATCACCAGCAGGAGGTCGACCCATGGCTTAGGCCCGATACCTGTTCGCGGCGGTCGCCGTGTCCGCCGCGGTCACCTGGGCGCTGCGAGCTCTGCCCTTCGCCGCCCTGAGCCGGTTGCGCGCCAGCCACACGTGCGGTACCTGAGCACCCGCCTGCCGGCCGGCGTCATGGTCATCCTGGTGGCCTACTGCCTGCGAGACCTGCCGCTCGCCGGCTTCACGCGGGCACTCGCACCGCCGCTGGCGCTGACCGTCACCGTCGGCCTGCACCTGTGGCGACACAATGCCCTGCTCAGCATCCTCGGCGGCACCGCCGTCCAGGTAGCCATTGCCAGCGCCCTCCAGACCCACTGAATGCCTACGCGCTGGTCGGGCAGGATGTGGCGGATGAGGAGAGATCCTGTCCTGATGGTTCGCGGTGCCACCGTTGGTGATCTCGATGCCATCGCGCGTGTCGCCGAGGCGGCGGGTCAGCGAGGCGAATGGACCGGCGCAGACCCCGCGTACGTCGGGTACCTGCTGCGGTACGGGCAAGTCGTTGTCACGATCGATGACGACCGGGTTGCCGGATTCGGTGCGACCCGGGACATCGCCGGCCGCGCTGGGGTGACCTCGATGCTGCGATCTGTTCGTCGACCCGTCGCACCATGGCCGCGGCCATGGCAGGGCGCTGCTCGCCGAGCTGTGGCCCGAGCGAAACACCCTGCGGATGACGTTCAGCAGCCAGCACCCACATGCGCTGCCGCTCTACACGAGTTTCGGTCTGGACGCCTGGTGGCCGCTGCTGTATCTGACCGGTGACGCCCGTACCGTGCGGCCGCCTGCCGGTTGGACTGTCGAGCCGTCCTCGCCGGATACGGTCGCTGCGTTCGAGGCGGGCTGGACGGGCCTGGACCGCGCCGACGACCATCACGCGTGGGCCCGGCGGCCGAATGGAGTAGCGCTGGTCGCGGCGCTTGACGGCCAGCCACGGGCCGCCGGGACCGCGGCGGGGGAGGGTGCGGGCTACGGGCTGGTGCACCTGGCATCGGACCCGCGTCTCACCGACGCCCAGGTTGCCGACAGCGTGCTGGCGGTCCTCGCTTCGCTCGACAGCGTGGACGGGTACGCGCAGTTGTGCCTGCCGGCGCCGCACCCCGCAGTCCGCCCCCTGCTCGCAGCCGGTTGGCGGGTGGCCGAGCTGGACGTGTTCATGGCGACCCGCGTCGACCTGCTGGACGCGCGCCGTGCCGTGCCGTCGCCCGCGCTGGCCTGACAGCCTTGCTGACTCATCCCACCGGGGTGCGTCGGGCTGCCGAGGGCGGACGGGCCCTCGATCGTGCCGCGGCACGGGGCGGCAGGGCGTGGGAGCGCACTGATCGGGCCCGCTGTGCGCGGTGGGACGTGCGTAGCCGGCGGGCCGCCAGCCGGGCGAGCGCCGCGCAACCGACCCCGACGGCCAGGGACACGACCAGCGCCGCGCCTCGGGACCACGGGCCGACCAGTGGCATCACCTGCCAGTGGATGAGGTAGATGTACAGCGAACTGCTGGCCAGTAACCCCGCCACCCGGTTGACGGACCGACTGCTCGGCAGCCTGGGTACCCAGATCAGCAGCGCGAACCCGGCTGCGATGAACGCTTCCCGCAGCGGCTGGCCGAAGAAGCCGGGCACCGTGAGCAGCGCGGTGGCGGTGACCACCACCCGCTGGCCGGTCGTGCGGGCCCGGGCCGCCGCCCAGCCGAGGGCGAACAGCCAGAACACCAGGATCGCGGACGGGACGTGGCCGTGGGAGGTCAGCCCCGGCAGGTCGTACCGGGTGATGAGGCCGAGCGCGGCCAGCGCGAGTGGGAGCCCGAACGGCACCCGGCGTTCCAACCGGTCCAGCGCCGGGACCGCCAGGAGCGCTGTCGCGGCGAGCAGGATGTACACCAACGCCTCGATGAACCAGAACTGCCACTCGGTGGCCCCGTCGTGCGGGCCGAGGACGCTGTTGAGCAGCAGCACGTTGGTCAGCGTGTAGTCGCCGGTGACGGCGCCGGCCGCGGCGATCCAGGCCACCGACGGCAACACGATCCGGCCGACCGTGCGCAGGGCGGCGCGTACCCGCTCCTGCCGGGGCGCGGCGGTGAGCTGGAAGCGGGCGAAGTTGAACCCGGCGACGGCGAGCAGCAGGTGCGCGCCGCCCTTGACGGTGAAGAGCGGGATGTGCGAACCGACGATGACGACGATCGCCAGCGTCCGTAGCGCCACGCCGGTCTCCAGCACCCGACGTTCAGCCGGCCGGTCCGGCACCGGCCGGGCCAGGTCACGGATGGGGACGGTGTGCCAGTCGGCGGGCAGGTCCCCGAGAAGTTCCTGCAGCCGGATGGACGCCGCCACGTAGGAGAGCGAATCGCCGCCGAGGTCGACGAAGCTCTGGCCGGGGCTGACCTCGGGCTGGTCGAGCAGTTCGGCGTAGAGCCGGCAGAGCTGCTCCGGGCCGGTCCCGGTGGGTACGGTGGCGGCCGCCGGCGGCGCGGCGAGGGCACGGACGGCCGCCAGGTCCGGCTTGCCGTTGGCCAGCCGGGGCAGCTCGGCCAGCAGTTGCGCGCGGACCACGCGGGCCGGCAGGCCCGCCGCGGCGGCGGCCAGGCGCCGCACCCGGTCGGGGTGGTGGGCGCCGGTCGCGGCGACGACCAGCTCGCGGTCCGTGCCGGCGCAGTACGCCTCGACGCCCGCCTGCCGCAGGTGCTCCTCCACGCGGTGCAGGTCGATCCGCAGGCCGAAGATCTTCGCGAAGTCGGCGACCCGTCCGACGATCTCGTAGAGCCCGTCCGGCCCGCGTCGGGCCACGTCCCCGGTGTGCAGCTCCGCCAGGGTGCGCCCGAGGGCCAGGTCGCTCGGCCGCTCGGCGTAGCCGAGCATCACGTTGGGTCCGGCGTAGACCAGCTCGCCGGTGTCCGGCTCCGGGTGGTCTGGCAGGGGACGCAGCCGGAACGAGCCGCCCGGGATCGGCACGCCGATCGCCTCGGGCCGGTGCTCGGCCAGCTCCGGCGGCAGGTACGCCATCCGGGCGGTGGCCTCGGTCTGGCCGTACATGACGAAGAACCGCCAGCCGCGGCGGCGGCCGAGGGCGGCGTACCGGGCCACCCGTTCCGGGTCGAGCCGGCCGCCGGCCTGGGTGAGGTGGCGCAGGTGGGGCAGGTGCATCCGGTCGAAGTCGACCCGGTCCAGCAGGTCGAAGGTGTACGGCACGCCGGCCAGGCTGGTGCCCTGCCCGGCGCGGAACAGCTCCCAGAAGCAGCGGTCGGTGACCGAGAGTCCGGTGAGGATCAGCGCCGCCCCGCGCAGCAGGTGACTGTTCACCACCGACAGGCCGTAGCAGTAGTGCAGCGGCAGGGTGGTGGCGGCCCGGTCGGTGTCCCGGATGTCGAGGTACTCGGCGATCGCTTCGGCGTTGGCCTGCAGATTCGCCGACGACAGCCGGACCAGCTTGGGGGAGCCGGTCGACCCGGAGGTGCTGAGCAGCAGCGCCAGCTCGGGATGAAGCTGGTGCCGGCTGCCGGGACGGCGCTCGTCGAGGACGACTTCCCCATCGACGCGGCGGATCACGACATCCGGATCGTACGCCCGGGTCAGTTCGGTGGCCGCGGCGTCGTGGTCCCCGGGCACCAGCAGCAGGGGATGCCCGCCGGCCAGCGCCGCCAGGTACGCGACCAGCTCGTCGACCCGGTTCGCGCCGGCGAGCAGCACCAGCCGGCGGACCGGCCCGAGCCGGGCGGCCAGCGCGTCGACCCGCTCGGCCAGTTCGGCGTAGCTGAGCCGACCGTCGGCGGTGATCACTGCCGGCCGGTCGCCGTGCCCGGCCAGGGCGCGGACGAACGGCGCCGGCCCGGTGTCGGGGAGGACGCGCATGGTCGACAGGTTAGGGGAGCCTCACCTAAATTCCAACGGGGGGTGGTTTGCATCGAGGGGGCTGAGTAAGGTAAGCCTTACCTGTGCGAAAGCGTCTCAGTCTCGTTCTGGCCGGCACCCTCGCCGGCCTGTTGTCCCTGACCGCGTGCGGCGGCTCCGACAGCGACCCGGGCAAGCCCGGCGACAAGCGGCTCACCGTCTACAGCGGCCGCAGCGAAGCCCTCGTCAAGCCGGTGCTGGAGAAGTTCGAAAAGGCCACCGGCATCACCGTCGACGTCCGCTACGGCACCACCTCGCAGATGGCCGCCCAGCTGCTGGAGGAGGGCAAGCGCAGCCCCGCCGACGCGTTCTTCGCCCAGGACGCCGGCGCGCTCGGCGCGGTCAGCAAGGCCGGACTCTTCGCGGTGTTGCCCGCCGAGCAGCTCGACCGGGTCCCGGCCACCTACCGCGACGCCAACGGTCGGTGGGTCGGCGTCAGCGGCCGGTCCCGCGTCCTGGCCTACAACGCCGACCAGGTCCGCGCCGCCGAGCTGCCGAAGAGCGTGTTCGAGCTGACCGATCCGAAGTGGCAGGGCAAGATCGGCCTCGCGCCCACCAACGGCTCCTTCCAGGCCTTCGTCACCGCCCTACGGGTGCAGCACGGCGACGCCAAGGCCCGCGAGTTCCTCACCGGCCTCAAGGCCAACCAGCCGCAGGTCCGGGAGGGCAACGTCCAGATCGTCGCCGACATCGACGCCGGCACCCTCGCCGTCGGCCTGGTCAACCACTACTACGTGTACGAGTTGGCCAAGGAGCGCGGCGGCAGCCCCGAGGTGCTGAAGGCGAAGCTGCACTTCTTCCCGGACGGCGACACCGGCGGCCTGGTCAACGCCGCCGGCGTCGGCCTGCTGGAGCGGGCCGGCACGGACCCGGACGCCCGGGCACTGGTCGACTACCTGCTCGGCGTCGAGGCGCAGACCTACTTCGCCACCCAGACCTTCGAGTACCCCCTGGCGGCCGGGGTACCCGCCGCGCCCGGCCTGCCGCAGCTCGCCGCCCTCGAGGCCCCGAAGATCGACCTCAACGACCTCGACACGCTCGACGCCACCGTCACCATGATCAAGGAAGCGGGGCTGGCCTGAGCACCATCCTGGCCGGCGACCGTCGGGGCGCCACCCGACGGTCGCCGCGCCGGCTGATCCGCCGCCCGGCGCTCACCGCCGCCTCGGCCGCCGCCGTCGCGGTCGCCCTGCTACCGCTGGTCTACCTCACCGTACGGACCGCCGAGGCGGGTGGTGAGCGAATCGTCGCTGAGCTGTTCACCGCCCGGGTCGCCGTGCTCGCCGGACGCAGCCTCGCCCTCGCCGCCGTGGTCACCGCCGCCTGCGCCGTCCTCGGTGTCGGCACCGCGCTCCTGGTGACCCGCACCGACCTGCCCGGCCGGCGGGTCTTCGGCGTCCTCGCCGCGCTGCCGCTGGCCGTCCCCACCTACGTGGCCGGCTTCGCCTGGACCGCCACCGTCACCGGATTCGAAGGCTTCTGGGCCGCCGCCCTGCTGCTCACCGTCTGCTCCTACCCGTACGTGTTCCTGCCCGCCGTCGCCGCCCTCAACCGGACCGACCCCGGCCAGGAAGAGGTGTCCCGGTCACTGGGGAAGGGACCGTGGGCCACCCTGTTCGGGGTCACCCTGCGCCAGATCCGCCCGGCCGTCGCCGCCGGCTCGCTGCTGGTCGCCCTGTACGTGCTCAGCGACTTCGGCGCCGTCTCCATCGTCCGGGTCGACACCTTCACCCGGGCCATCTTCACCGCGTTCAACCTCGGCTTCGACCGCACCGGCGCGCTGGTGCTGTCCACCGTGCTGGTGCTGCTCACCGTCCTGCTGATCGGCGCCGAGCTCACCACCCGCACCCGCGACGCCCGCTACGCCAGCACCGCCGTCCGACCCCCCGTACGGCTGCGGCTGGCCCGGTGGCGCGGGCCGGCGCTGGCCGGCCTGCTCGCGGTGAACGGGCTCGCCCTCGGCGTGCCGGCCGCCGGCCTGGCCCGGTGGCTCGCGGCCGGGGTGTCCCGCCCCGGCTCCCTCGCCGAGATCGCCGCCGCCGCCGGCGCGTCCCTGTCGGTCTCCGTCGCCGGCGCCGCGCTGACCATGCTTCTCGCCCTGCCCCTGGGCCTGCTCACCGCCCGAGCACCGGGACCGGTCGCCACCGCCCTCGACCGGCTCACCTACCTGGCCCACGCCCTGCCCGGCGTAGTGATCGGCCTGTCCCTGGTGTTCTTCGCGGTCAACGTGGCGTACCCGCTCTACCAGAGCGCCTGGCTGCTCGCCTTGGCGTACGCGACGCTCTTCCTGCCGCTGGCCGTCGGCGCGGTAGCCTCCGCCGCCGCGCAGAGCCCGCCCGCCGTCGAGGAGGCCGCCCGGTCCCTCGGGCGCGGCCCGTTCACGGTGTTCCGCACCGTCACCCTGCCGCTCACCCTGCCCGGCATCGGCGCCGGCGCGGCGCTGACCTTCCTCACCTGCATGAAGGAACTCCCCGCCACCCTGCTGCTGCGCCCGACCGGGATGGACACCCTGGCCACCGAGCTGTGGACCCACACGTCCACCGCCGCCTACGCCGCCGCGGCTCCGTACGCCGCCATCCTCGTCGCGCTCGCCGCCGTGCCCACCTGGCTGCTCGCAGCCCGCACCGGACTCACCCAAACCGGAGCCACCCGATGACCGACAGCATGCTGACCGTAACCGGCCTGACCAAGTCCTACGGCCCGGTGCCCGCCCTGGCCGGCGTCGACCTCGACGTCACCCGCGGCACGCTGCTGGCCGTACTGGGACCGTCCGGCTGCGGCAAGACCACCCTGCTGCGCTGCGTGGCAGGATTCGAGCGCGCCGACGAGGGCACGATTGCCGTGGCCGGCCGGACGGTCGCGGGCAACCGGCTGCATGTGCCGCCGCACCGGCGCGGCGTGGCCGTCGTCCCGCAGGAGGGGGCACTGTTCCCACACCTGTCCGTCGCCGACAATGTCGGTTACGGGCTGGACCGGGCGGCCCGCCGCTCCGGCCGGGTCGAGGAAACGCTCGAACTGGTCGGCCTCGCCGCGTACGGCGCGCGGATGCCGCACCAGCTGTCGGGCGGCCAGCAGCAACGGGTCGCCATCGCCCGGGCGCTGGCTCCCCGGCCAGCGCTGGTGCTGTTGGACGAGCCGTTCAGCGCCCTGGACGCCCGGCTGCGCGCCGAACTGCGCGCTGACGTGCGACAGGCGCTGCGCGCCGACGGCGCCACCGGCGTGCTGGTCACCCACGACCAGGGCGAGGCGCTGTCCATGGCGGACGCGGTCGCGGTCATGGACGCCGGGCTGATCGTCCAGTGCGGCGCTCCCGCGGCGGTCTACCGGGACCCGGCCACCCCGTGGGTCGCCCGGTTCGTGGGGGAGGCCGTGCTGCTCCCGGCCACCGTCGACGCCGACGTGGCGACCACCCCGCTCGGCCGGCTGCCGCTGCGCGGGTTCGCCGCCCGCGGCGCGGCGACCGTCCTTGTCCGGCCCGAGCAGATCCGGCTCACCCCGTCCGGCGGGGCGCCGGCCACCGTGGTGCGACAGGACTTCCACGGCCACGACGCGCTGACCACGGTCCGCCTCGACGACGGCACGGTGCTGACCGCGCGGATGCTGGACGAGGACAACGGCCTGACCGCCGGCACCCGGGTCGCCATCACCGTCCGCGGGCGGGTGCGGGCGTACGCGGAGTAGCGGCAACACGCGAGTGCACCAGTACGTCTACGTCGCCCGCTGCCCGAGGAGGGATTCGCTTCTCAAGAATCAAGAAACCGCAGAATGGCGTCGCGGAGCAACCGGTCCGGGTCGCGAGGCCCAAGGGCAGGGTCGGCGAACGGGGGACCGGCAACGAGCTCAGCCAGCACTGAGGCCAGTCGCTTCCGTTCCGCACGCAGGTTTGACCACGCCGAGCCGGGTAACCGCAGGACGTTGGCGAGCAGGTCGCCCGGGTAGTAGTCGCCCTCGGCCAAGGGATCGCGGAGCAGGACTTGCACCGCGAGGGGCAGCAGAGCCGGCACGCCGATCTGCTGACCGAGCATGATGCGCAGGTCTTCGATCGCGAACTCAGCCAACGGCTTGCGTCGTAGCTCGAGGCAGCGTCTCACGAGAAAGGTGTCGTCCGGGCCAGGATCCGGCCAGACGTCCCGCTCAAGCTCCTCGATCGTGGTCACGGCGATCAGGGTAGTTGGCGCCGTAACTCTGCGTCGCCCGCCAGGTTGGCGGGCGACCCATGGACCAGCCCCCAGCGGCCGCCGCCACGAAGCGGCCCGGCGCGATGATGCGCCGGGCCGCTTGGCGGTGGTTACGCCGATCAGGCCCGCTGATGGCGAGGCCGGTTGCCATCGGCGGCGCTGGCGAGGCCGCGCTCGACGGCCGCGATGATCTGCGGACGCAGCTCCTCCGGCCGGATGATGGCATCCACCGAGCCGACCTCGACCGCGCGCTGAATGCTGTGCACGCCGTCGAACTCGGCGGCCACCTCGCCCAGCTTCTCCGCCCGGACCGTGGCCCGGACGTCCATGAGCTGCGTGACCAGCGCCGCCCGCTCCCCACCGGTCGCCGCGGCGATGCGCGCCTCCAGCTCGGCCACCCGCGGATCCTTTGCCGTGCGGGCGTTGACGTCACCGGCGAACACCACGGCCGCCGCGGGCGCCCCGCCGATGACGGACGCGAACGAGCCCTCCACCGCGAGCACGGTCATGTTCGGGTTGAGCGCCTTGGAGAACACCACGAACGCGCCGCCGTGATACCGCGAGATCACGCAGAACACGATCGGCCCTTCGAAGTTCACGATCGCCCGGCCGATCTCCGCGCCGTACTCCAGCTGCAACTGCCGCATCGACTCCGGTGAGCCGTCGAACCCGGACAGGTTCGCCAGCACGACCAGCGGCCGGTTCCCGCTCGCCGCGTTGATCGCCCGCGCGGCCTTCTTCGACGAGCGCGGGAACAGCGTGCCCGCGGTGTAGGTGTCCGGGCCGTCGGTGGGCGGGAATCCGCGCCGCGGCACCGACCGGGACTCGATGCCGAGCAGGCACACCGGGATGCCGCCGAGGTGCACGTCCTGCACCACCGCGGTCTCGGCGTCGGCCATGCCCGCCCAGCGCTCCAGGACCGCGTGATCCTGGTCGGCCAGGGCCCGCATCAGCGTACGGATGTCGAACGCCTTCTTCCGGTCCGGGTTGCGCTCACGGGAGAAGATCTCGCCGACAGTCGTGAAATCGCTGTCCGGCACCGCGTGCGGGTAGCCGGAGATGTCCCGGTCGACCGGGTCGGACGTGACCGCCCGCCGCGGCCGGGTCTCGCCGGGCGCGATGTAGGTGTGGTCGTGGTGGGTCATCAGCAGATTGCGGGCGGCCCGCAGGTCCGGCGCCCAGTACTGGGCCTGGCCGTTGGGGCCCATCACCCGGTCGTAGCCGCCGATGCCGAAGTTGTCCTCGGCCGACACCCCGCCGGAGAAGTCCAGCGACTGCTTGCCGGTCAGCACCATCGCCGAGTCCGGAGTCATCACCAGGATGCCCTTGGTGTGCATGAGCATCGTGGCTTCGGCGTTCCAATACGGCTGGGCGCCCACGGTGATCCCGGCGACCACGATATTGATCTCGCCGCCCTGCTGGGTGAACTCCACGATCCGCTTGAGCGCGGCGGCCACCCAATCCATGTTCTCGGTGCCCGAGCTCATCGAGATCCGCGCGCCCGCCGACAGCGCGAACCAGTCGACCGGTACGCGCATCCGCTCGGCCAGGTCGAGTGCGGCGATCACCCGCGCGCATTCCGGCTCGGCCAGCGCGCCCAGCGCCTTGGTCGGATCGCCGAGCAGCACCACCCGCGTGACGCCTTCGGGATACCGCTCGGTCGGCGTGCTCACCACACCGGCGACGATGCCCGCCTTGTTGTGCCCCTTCGGCCGGTCGACCGGGGCCAGCGCGCCGGTGCCGTCCAGGTCGTACTCGGTGAACGTGCCGCGCTGACCGGCCAGCATCTCGGTCAGCTCGTACGGGTACGTCGTGCCGCGGCGCCGCGCCGAGAGCACCTTCTGCCGGTAGTCGTCCAGCGGCTGGATCGGCTCGTCCGTCGGCTCGGTGACCGACACCCGCATGCCCGCGTCGTAGGAGATCTGGACCGCGATGTCGGTCAGCTCGCCGGTGACCCCGTCGCGCTGCCGGCCGAGGAACAGCACCTCCTCCAGGCCCGCGCCGGCCGTGATCGGCAGCACGCGCTGGGCGACGGCGTCCAGTTCCTCCATCGTCAGCTCGTTCGGCGGCCAGACGTAGATGGTGATCCGGTTGGTGTCGAACCGCTTCTTCGCCGGCCGCTGCGCCTGGACCTTGCGGATAGCGTCGAGACACGCGTCCAGCGCGCCCTCGACCGCGGGCAGCGCGAGGATCCGGCCGTCGGTGTCACGCAGTGGCGTCAGGTCACGGACCTGGGCCATCGCCGCCAGCCGCTCGTCGGCCGGGTTGTCGGGGGCGACGCAATGGAAGAGATAGACCTCCTCGTCCGCGGACGGCAGCCGGGTCAGGTCGAAGTTCCGCAGCCGCGGCAACTGCAGGCGCTCGGCGATCAGCGGGTGCAGCCCGCGGATGACCCGGTCCTCGCCCACGCCCGGCCGGAACGTGAACTGGTGGTGCATCGGCGTGCCGTTGCGCCCGGCCACCGACACCGTCACCCGCTGGAGCACGTCCAGCAGCCCGGCGCGGTCGACGATCTCCCGCAACGTCGCGGCCATCGCCTCCGTCTCGGGCTGGTCGGCCCAGGTCAGGTACACATCGGCGACCGACGGCTCCGGGTCGCGGCGCGCCGTCGGAGACGCCGGGCCAGAGCCGCCGCCGGAGTCCGAGCCGGACAGTTCGGCGACCTTTGCCAGGGTCGCCGGCAGCTCGGCGAAGTCCGTGGCCGCCGCGATCAGCCGGAAGCGCTCGCCGTCGCGGTCGTACTCCGCAGTGAAGAACGAGCGCCCCGTCACCTCGACCGTTCGCGCGTCGCTCGCGCCGCGGTTGCCGTAGTAGCGCCGGCTGAGCACCTCGAGCATCGGGCCGTGGTCGGCACCCGGCTTGCCGACGCGCTGACCGAGCAGCCGGACCAGCGGCTCGGGCGAGGCGACCATCGTCGTGATCCGCTCGGCGCGGTCGGCCGCGTCCGGGTGCTGGTCGAGGTAGCGCAGGTGGCTACGGACGCCCGCGTACACCTCGGCCCGCTTGCGGCGCAGCATCGGCTGGGCCGCCCACCGGAACACGATGCTGCGGGCCAGGTCGCCGACCACCGGGAACCGGAGCTGGGTGGCGAAGATCAGGTGCTCCAGCGCCTGCCCGACCAGCTCGCGCAGTCCGTCACCGGGCAGCGGCTCGGTCAGCCACTGCTGCAGGAACGCCACGATCACCGAGACATCGGCCGACGCCCGCCGCTGCGCAAGGAAGATCCGGAACACGGCCTCCTCCAGCGCGGGCGTGCGCTCGAAGTCCTTGACGCCGTAGTGGGCGAGCACCCGGGCCAGCCGGTTACGGAAGGCGTCCGGCAGCGCGGCCCGCTCGACGTCAAGGCACTGCAGGTAGGCGTGGAAGTACTCGCGCGGGCTGTGCACCCGGGTGTCGGCCCTGGTCTCCTCGCCGACCGGCCGGTTACGGCTGAGCTCGGACAGGTCGGCGAACAGCTGCAGCAGCTCGACCTCTTCCTCCAGCGGAGGCCGGGTGAGCTCGGACCGCGCGGCCAGGTAGTGGGACAGCGCCCGACGCTCGTCGCGGGGATCGAGGTCGTAGCCGAGCAGCAGGCTGCGCAGGTCGGCGATGCCGCGGGCGACCCGGGCCTCGGCGGACAGACCGGTCGGCTCGGACGGCAGCTCCAGGTCGACGGCCTCGCCCTCCGCGGCCTCGCCCGGGGCTTCGTCGCCGACCGGTTCCAGGCGCAGCAGCGGGGCACCGGCCTCCACCTGGCTGCCGACGGAGACCTGGCACTCACGCAGCTTCGCCCGGAACGGCGCGCGCAGCACGGTCTCCATCTTCATGCTCTCCAGGACGAGCACGGGTGCGCCCGCCTCGACCTCGTCCCCCACTTCGAGCGGGGTGGCGACGACCAGCGCGGGCGCGGGGGAGCGCAGCACGCCGCCCTCGTCGCGGCTGACGCGGTGCGTGATGCCATCCACCTCGACCAGGTGGACGGGCCCGTGCGTGTGGGTGACGAGCCGGAACTGCCGGCCGTTCACCAGGATCCGGCCGGTGTGCTCGTCGTACCGATCGAGTTCGGCATCCACCGCGGACGCCTCCCCGATGCCGACCCGGAACCGGCGCGGCCCGGTCTGCGCGACGGTCACCCGGTAGCTCGCGCCGCGGAGCTTGAGGTCGACCGGCCGGCCGCTCTCGTGCTGGACCTGCGGGCGGCCGCCGTGCGCGGTGGACAGCAGCCGCTGCCGCTCGACGAGTGCCTCGTCCTCGTACGCCTCGATCGCCGCCGCGGCCAGCGCGATGCCGGAGTGCTTGGTGGAGACCAGGCGGCCCTGCGCCCGGACCCGGTCGATCCAGCCGGTGTCCGCGCTGGCGTCGATCACCTCGGGCTGGTCCAGCAGATCGAGCAGGAAGCTCTTGTTGGTGGCGCCACCCTCGATGATCACCGTGGTCTCGGCCACCGCGCGGCGCAGCCGGCCCAGCGCTTCGTCGCGGGTGCGGCCGTAGGCGATGATCTTGGCGATCATCGAGTCGAAGTCCGCCGGGATCACGTCGCCCTCGCTGACCCCGGTGTCCACCCGGATGCCGGGGCCGCTGGGCAGCGCCAGCCGGACGATCCGGCCGGGCGACGGCGCGAAGTCCCGGTCGGGGTCCTCGGCGTTGAGCCGAGCCTCGACGGCATGGCCGGCCTCCGCCGGGATCCGTTCCCCGAGCCGGCCGCCGGCGGCCACGTGGATCTGGGCCTTGACCAGGTCGAAGTCGGTGGTGGCCTCGGTGATCGGGTGCTCGACCTGCAGCCGGGTGTTGACCTCGAGGAAGGCGAACAGCTTGTCGCCGGGATGGTAGAGGAACTCGACGGTGCCCGCACCGCGATAGTTCACGGCCAGCGCGAGCCGCTCGGCCGCCGCCTTCAGCTCGCGGGTCTGGTCGGGGGTGAGAACGGGGGAGGCGGACTCCTCGATGACCTTCTGGTTGCGACGCTGCACCGAGCAGTCCCGGACCCCCAGCGCCCACGCGGTGCCCTGACCGTCGGCGATCACCTGCACCTCGACGTGCCGTGCGCCGGTGACCAGGCGTTCCAGGAACACCACGCCGCTACCGAACGCGCGCTCGGCCTCCAGGCTCGTGCGCTCGTAGGCGTCGGTGAGCTCATCCTCGCTGCGGACGACCCGGATGCCCCGGCCGCCACCACCCGCGGTCGCCTTGAGCATCAGCGGGTAGCCGATGTCGGCCGCCGCGCGCTTGGCCGCGTCCAGGTTCTCCACCGCGCCGCGGCTCCACGGCGCCACGGGGACGCCAACCTCCTCGGCGATCAGCTTCGCGCCGATCTTGTCACCGAGCTCACGCATCGCGCCCGCGCTCGGACCGATGAAGGTGACAGCGACCTTCTCGCAGAGTTCGGCGAACGCCGGGTCCTCGGCGACGAAGCCCCACCCGACCCACGCCGCGTCCGCGCGCGTCTCGACCAGCGCACGTTCGAGGATGCTGTGGTTCAGGTACGGGCGCGCCGACGCGGGCCCGAGGCAGTAGCTGTCGTCCGCTTCGCGGACGAAGGTGGCGGTGCGCTCGGCGTCGGTGTAGAGCGCGATGGTCTCGATTGGCGGGGCCCCGGTCTCGGCGTTGAGCTCGCGAACGGCGTGGATCAGCCGCATGGCGGCCTCTCCCCGGTTGACGATGGCGATGCGGCTGAACACCGAGTAAGCCTCCCAAAAGTGCGTTCACAACATGACGGGGCCTCCCTCGGGGCAGGGGTCCCCGTCACAACTTTGTCCGCTACCGGCCGGTAGGCAAATCGTCGGACCCGCCACCGGGGGGCGGCGAAAGTTGTGGACACCCTCCAACTGCAGTTGTGGACTCCCGCCAACTTCTAGACATTTCGGTTTCAACACCTGAACAGCTGCCAGGCCCGGCAAGTCAGTCACCAGACCTGCGCGGACCGGCCAGATCGGCCGACGCCGCGAGCTATCTGACGAAGCGCCCAATATCCGGTGGCGGGACCGGCCCACGCCGGTGAAGATCGCGACGTGAGTGCCTTCCTGGAAACCGAGCGGCTCGTGCTGCGCCCGTTCACCGACGCCGACGTCGACCACCTGGTCGCCCTGGACAACGACCCCGACGTCATGCGTTTCATCAACGGTGGCCGGCCGACGAGTCGCGACACCATCCAGGAGCGGACCCTGCCGCGCCTCCTGCACGACTACCCGTGCGTCGGTACCCGTGGCTACTGGGCGGCCGAGGAGAAGGCCACCGGCACCTTCCTGGGATGGTTCGAGTTCCGTCCCCTCGACGAGCACAACCCCGAGGTGGTCGAACTCGGCTACCGGCTGAACCGGGCCGCCTGGGGCAAGGGCTACGCCACGGAAGGATCGCTGGCCCTGATCAGCAAAGGGTTCACCGACCTCGGCGTGGAGCGGGTCACCGCGAACACCATGGCGGTCAACAGCCGGTCCCGGCGGGTGATGGAGAAGGCGGGTCTGTCGTTCCTGCGGAACTTCACGGGGGACTGGCCCGACGTGATCGAAGGCTCCGAACACGGCGAGGTCGAGTACGCCCTCACCCGCGCCGACTGGGAGCAGCGCCGATAACCGCCAGCCGTGCCTACGCCCGGCTGGCGGTGAGCAGCAGCGGGGTGGTGACCCCGTGCCAAGCGCCCAGGTCGGCGAGGAAGCCGCCCAGCCAGCCGAGCGCATCCAGTGACCACTCGGCGAGCGTCCCGTGAAAGGCCACGCGGTGCAGCGGCGGGCCGTTCCAGAGCCCGTCGTCGAACGGGGCCGCCATGGCCAGCGGATCGTGATCGGCCAGGGACTGCGACTCGCACACGAACACGTCCTGGTCCAGCCCGCTCATCCGCTCCCGCATCTCCGATGCTGCAGAGAGGATGGACGCCGCCTGGCCACTGTCCAGCGTGACCCGCACCGGCGTCCTCGACCGCGGGTCACCGCCGCCGAACCACCGGGCGGTGCGGACCGAAGGTATCTGGGCATACTCCGGGCGCGACCCGGGGTCGAGGCCCTGGACGGGTAACAACACCTGCACCGCCCGCAGCTGCAAGGTGCCGATCCGCGCCACCGCGTCGCCGGCGCAGCGGAGGAACGGCTGCACCGGCAGCGGCCGATCGCCGGGCACCGCCTCGACCCCCACCTGAAACCATGCGGCCAGTGACGCCTCTGAAGCGGCGCGCGGGTGAGCTTGCCCGGCGTCGTTCATGCCCCACAGGCCCGCCGCCCCGACCTGTCGCTCCTCGATGCCCCAGGCGGTCTTCCGAAGCACCCCGCCGATGTCGTCGAGCCAGCCCATCGCGAGCGACCTGTCGTAGAACAGCAGGTACGCATCCGGGTCGGCGTCCGGGTCCCGCCACGGATGCGGTGCCAGCTCGCCGTACAGCGCCGCGAACATGGTGCCCACCGGGGAGCGGGCACCGGGTGCCAGGCCAGGGCGGGCTTCCTCGCTGGTCATCGGTTGCCTCTCGAGTTGGCAGGCCACCCCGGCCTGCCTCACCCCCGCAAGGGTGATCTCCCCAGCCTAACGGCGGGCGGAGCCGCGCGGCGCATACGGACGGGACGTTGCGTAACCCGCAGTCGGGCACGTGCCTCGACGTCGCCGGCGACAACACTGTCACGCCGGTGCGTACCAGAAGCCCCGCCCTGACCCGACGGTGCGGCGCCGATACGTCCCGGCCCGGCACCCCGTACGGCCCCTGGAGAGCGAGATGAGACACTTCCGACCGGCCCTCGGCGCGGCCACCGCTGTCCTCGCCGCCCTCGCCTGCACCACCCCGGTCACCCCGACAGCGGCCACGGACGGTCCCTACGACGTGCTGGTGTTCACCAAGACCGCCGGCTTCCGGCACGACTCCATCCCGGCCGGCATCCAGGCCATCCGCGACCTCGGCGCGGCCAACAACTTCACCGTCACCGCCACCGAGGACGCCGCGCAGTTCACCGCCGACAACCTCGCCAGATACGAGGCGGTGGTCTTCCTCAACACCACCGGCGACGTGCTCGACCCCACCCGGCAGGCCGCCTTCGAGTCGTACATCGGCGCCGGCGGCGGCTTCGTCGGGGTGCACTCCGCCGCCGACACCGAGTACGACTGGCCGTTCTACGGCAACCTCGTCGGCGCCTGGTTCGCCTCCCACCCCGCCGTCCAACCAGCCACCATCACCGTCGAGGACCGGACGCACCCCGCCACGGCCCAGCTGCCGACGGCCTGGCTCCGCACCGACGAGTGGTACGACTACCGCACCAACGCCCGCACCACGGCGCACGTGCTCGCCAGCCTGGACGAGTCGTCATACTCCGGCGGCTCGATGGGAAGGGACCACCCGCACGCCTGGTGCAAGTCGTACGCCGGCGGCCGCGCCTTCTACACCGGCGGCGGGCACACCCAGGCCTCCTACGGTGAGGCGGCGTTCCGGGCCCACCTGCTCGGCGGCATCCGCTACGCGGCCGGCCGGACGAAAGCCGACTGCCGCCCCGAGACCGGCTGAGCGCCCCTGGTGAACCGGGACGGACGGGATGCTGGCGTGCCTGGCCGGCCAGCCAACTCGGTGACTTCGCCCAGGAAGCGGAGCGCCACTGCGAGAAAATTCCTACCGGGCGTGTCCATCAGGCCAGGTCCCATCCGTGGTTATGGCGTACGGCGGCCCGCCGTACCCGACAACGGGATAGCGAGGAGTTTGAACATGAAGTACATGCTGCTGATCAACGCCGGCGCGGTCGACGGGGACGGGCAGGCCGCCGGCTGTGACGTCCAGGACTGGATCGCCTTTGACAAGCAGATGCGGGACGCGGGGATCTTCGTCTCCGGGGAGTCGCTGGCGGACCTGGTCACCGCCACGGCGGTGCGGGTTGGGCAGGACGGCCGGCAGATCGTGACCGACGGCCCGTTCGCCGAGAGCCGTGAGGTGCTCGGCGGTTTCTACGTCATCGACGTACCGGACCTTGACGTCGCTCTGGACTGGGCCGCCCGCTGCCCGGGCGCGCGCGGGGGCGGATCCGTCGTGGTGCGGCCGGTCGCCGAGTTCGGGGTCTGAGGGTGGCGCCTGCTGGCTCCGGGATGGCGGGCGAGGCGTCGCCGGCGTCGGTGGAGGCGGTGTTCCGCGAGGAACACGGCCGGCTGCTGGCGGCGCTCGTCCGCCGGTTCGGCGACCTCGACCTGGCCGAGGAGGCGGCCTCCGAGGCGGTCGAGGCGGCGCTGGCGCACTGGCCGGTCGACGGCGTCCCGCCGAAGCCGGGGGCCTGGTTGATGACCACGGCGCGGCGCAGGGCCGTCGATCGGCTGCGGCGCGATCGCGCGTACGCGGCACGGCTCGCGCTGCTGCAGGTGGACGCGGACCGGGCCGATCCCGCCCCACCCGCGGACGCCGACGGCGAGCTACCGGACGAGCGGCTACAGCTCTTCTTCACCTGCGCCCACCCGGCCCTTCCCGCCGAGGACCGGGTGGCGTTGACCCTGCGCTGTCTGGCCGGGCTGAGTACGCCCGAGGTGGCGCGGGCCTTCCTCGTGCCCATCGAGACGATGGCGAAGCGGATCACCCGGGCGAAGAAGAAGATCCGCGAGGCCCGTATCCCGTTCCGGGTGCCGGCCGTGGACGAGCTGCCCGAGCGGGTGCCGGTAGTGCTCCAGGCCATCTATTCGATCTTCACGGAGGGGTACGCGGCGAGCTCCGGCCCGAGCCTGCAGCGGCTGGGCCTGGCCGAGGAAGCCATCCGGCTGGCACGGATCCTGCGCCGGCTGCTGCCCGGCGAGCGGGAGGCCGCCGGGCTGCTCGGGCTGATGCTGCTGGTCCACGCTCGGCGAGAGTCGCGCAGCGGCCCGGACGGCGCGCTGGTGCTGCTGGAGGAGCAGGACCGCGGCCGGTGGGACCGCGCGATGATCGAGGAGGGTCGCGGGCTGGTCGAGATGGCGCTGACCGGCGGGCCGCCCGGGCCGTACGGCGTGCAGGCCGCGATCGCCGCGCTGCACGACGAGGCGGTCGATTTCGCCAGCACGGACTGGCCGCAGATCGTGGCGCTGTACGAGGTGCTGCACGCGTTGACGCCGTCACCGGTCGTCGCGCTGAACCGGGCCGTCGCGATGGCCATGCGGGACGGCCCGCAGGCCGGACTGGCGCTGCTCGACACGCTCGCCGGCGAGCCCCAGCTGCGTGGCCACCATCCGTATCCGGCCGCCCGCGCGGAGCTGCTGCACCGGCTGGGACGCAACGCCGAGGCCGCCGCGGAGTACGCCGCAGCGCTCGCCTTGGCCGGCACCGAACCCGAACGTGCCCTCCTCCGGCGCAAGCTCGACGCGGTCGGGCTGACAGACTGACCGCGTGGAGCAGCAGGCTGCCGGGCAGCGGACGGCGGGAGCGCGAGCCGAGGCGATCGGGTTCCCGCGTCAGGGTACAAGCGGGCCGTTCGGCGCCATCACCGACGTGCCCGGGGTCGAAGTGGGGATGCGGACGCTCATCTCCGGCGACGGGCCGCTGCGGGTCGGGCACGGACCCGTACGCACCGGCGTGACCGCCATCCTGCCCCGGGGGCGCTCCGGCGCCCGGGACGGTTGCGCCGCCGGCGTGCACGTCCTCAACGGCAACGGAGAGATGACCGGCACCGCGTGGATCGCCGAGAGCGGCATCCTGGCCACGCCCGTCATCCTGACCAACACGCACGCGGTCGGCGCCGGCCACCGGGGCGCGATCGACTGGATGCTGCGCGAGCGTCCCGACACCGACGCCTGGCTGCTGCCCGTGGTCGCCGAGACGTTCGATGGTCGCCTCAACGACATCAACGGCGACCACGTCAGGCCGGCGACCGTCGTCGCGGCACTCGATGCCGCCACCGGCGGCCCCGTACCGGAGGGATCGGTCGGCGGCGGCACCGGAATGACGTGCTACGACTTCAAGGGCGGCACCGGCACCGCCTCACGGATCGTCCGCTTCGCCGGCGTCACGTACATCGTCGGCGTGCTCGTGCAGGCGAACTTCGGCGCACGTCCCGAGCTGACGCTCGCCGGCGTGCCCGTCGGGCGGCTGCTCGGCGGCGAGGTGCCCATGCCGGGCGGCGCCCCGCCGCCGGGAGCGGGCTCCGTGATCGTCGTCGTCGCCACCGACGCGCCGCTGCTGCCCGGTCAGTGCACCGCCCTCGCTCGGCGGGTACCGCTGGGCCTGGCCCGCACCGGCACCAGCGGCTCGCACTTCTCCGGGGACCTGTTCCTGGCCTTCTCCACCGCGAACCCCGGCGCGCTCGTCAGCCGCTACCCCGGCCCGTCGACGGAACGGCTCGAGCAGCTCGCCTTCGTCCCGTGGGGACACCTGGATCCGTTCTACGAGGCGGGTGTCCAGGCGGTCGAGGAAGCCGTCGTCAACGCCCTCGTCGCGGGCACCGACATGACCGGCCGCGACGGGCATTTCGTACCCGGGCTCCCACACCGGCGAGTGGCGGAACTGCTGCGCACCGCCGCCCGCTGACCGGCCCGCAGGTCCCGTGACTGGCCGCCGTGGAGAACTGCAGGCCGAGGTTGTTCCTGGCCGGCCGCTCGCCCAATGGGGACAGCGTCCACCGACCCCTCTGTGCCAGACTCTGATCGAAATGCGAAGCGTGCAGACCACCGGCCTTAATCGTGGGGATAGCGGATCCATTTTGCACGGACAGTGGATAGCAGGATGCCGTATATTTCGCGGGTGTCCGTTGCGCTGCGGTCAAACCGCAACGTCGTCTTCCAGTGCGTTTTCCACGTCGTGTGGTGCCCGAAGTGCCGGCGCGAATGCTCGGCGGCCGGATCGAGGAGCGGTGGACGCAGCTCGTCCGCGAGGTGGTGGAGGAGAAAGGGGGCGTGGCTGGTGGTGCTGGACGTCATGCCCGATCACGTCCATCTGCTGGTCGAGGTGGATCCGCAGTTCGGTGTCCACAAGCTCGTGAAGGCGATCAAGGGACGGGCGTCGCGGGTGTTGCGGGAGGAGTTCGGGTCGCTGCGTTCGCGGCTGCCTACCCTGTGGACGGACTCGTACTTCGTGGCGACCGCCGGCGGCGCCCCCACTGGAGCGGTGGATCGGTATGTTTGAGCGGCAGAAGGGCCGCTGAGTGCTGACCGGCCGTCGCTATCTGCTCGCGTTCACCGATGAGCAGGCCGCCTACG